>JAGYME010000005.1 GCA_018400715.1 Candidatus Bipolaricaulota bacterium | reverse complement strand
CAACGGGACAGTTTGAACGTGATTGGCTCAAGAGATACAATTATCACGATATGGGATTAGTTTCCCCCCATATTGGTAGATAGAAACGATCATCCTTGATAGAATTATCATACTTGGCCGTTTTAAGCTTATGGTTCTAGTAAGCGTGGGCAATTTGTTCATTGGGTTGTGGATGATAGCAGGTTAGACGTGTAAGATAATTACAGACCGGGAGGTATAATAAATGGCAGAAGTAAGGTTAGAAAAGGTGACAAAGCGTTTTGGGGACTTAACAGCCGTGAATGAGGCTGACCTTAAGATCGAGGACTCAGAATTTATCGTTCTTGTCGGACCATCTGGTTGTGGAAAAACGACTACGCTTCGCTGCGTTGCCGGTCTTGAAGAACCTACCGAAGGTGAAGTCTTCATCGGCGACCGGGTGGTCAATGGAGTGCCCCCTAAGGATAGGGACATCGCGATGGTATTCCAGAACTATGCACTCTACCCCCACATGGACGTTTACAACAACATTGCCTTTGGGCTGAAGCTGCGGAAGATGCCCAAGGATGAAATCGAGGAGAGGGTTAACAGGACAGCGGAGCTGTTAGGGATAGAGAGCAAGCTCAAGTCGAAACCAAAGGAACTTTCCGGTGGTCAGCGGCAGAGAGTAGCAGTGGGAAGGGCGATCGCCCGAAACCCCAAGGTCTTCCTGTTTGACGAACCCCTTTCCAACCTCGACGCCAAGTTGAGGGTACAGATGAGGGCTGAACTTCAGGAACTCCACCACGATCTCAAGACCACCTCCATGTACGTCACCCACGATCAGGTTGAAGCAATGACCCTGGGCAACCGTGTAGCCGTAATTGACGAGGGCATAATTCAGCAGTACGCGCCGCCTCAGGAGATCTACGACCACCCCAATAACCAGTTCGTTGCCGGCTTCATCGGCAGTCCTTCCATGAACTTCCTCTCAGCTAAGATTACTGATGGCGAAGAAGGGTTGTACGTAGAGGGGGAGGGCTTCAAGCTGCTCCTGCCCGATGAATTCTCCCAGGAACTACAGGACAGACAGGGTGAAGACGTTGTCTTTGGCGTCCGCCCCGAGGACCTAATTGCCGAAGAGACGATGCATGAGAAGGACGAATCGACTCGTATGGGCGTTCACGTGCTGGTAACGGAGCCACTTGGCGATGAAATACTCGTTCACGCTGACATTGGTGACGAGGAAATCGTCGCGCAGTTGGACCCACGTGTTGACGTTGCTCCCGATCAGGACTTAAATCTTTATGCAAACATGAAGTACACCCACGTCTTCGGCAAGGAAACCGGGAACGCACTCGTTTAGCGAGACTGGTCGTACTGATCCTTATTATATTATTCAGGTCGCCTCCAGGAAGGGGGTATTTGCCCTAGACACGATGGCCCAATGATCGCGACATGAAACCAAGCCGGATATTTCAGTTTTTAAGGGATACGATCGTCGATGGGCTGGTTGTAATTTTGCCGGTCACGATAACCGGTTATCTCATCTGGCTGGGTTACAACCTTATTGACCGTTTTTTTGGCCGGGGGACCGTTATTGGGGACCAGTTAAGCCGATCACTCGACAGGTTGTTCGGCGTCGAGTGGATACCGGGGCTCAGCATTATCTATACGGTCATCGTCATCCTCCTCTTTGGGCTAATCTCCAGGATATATTTGGGACGGCTGGTTCAAAAGTACGTGAATATCTTTCTCCAGCGGCTCCCTCTGGTAAAGAGGATTTATCAGCCGGCCCAGGAGATATCCGAGGCCATACTCGGACGGGGTAAGTTTTCCTCGTTCAAGGATACGGTGATGTTTGAATACCCCCGGAGGGGAAGTTACACGATTGGTTTCATTACCAACCACATCGGGGGCGACGTTGCCGTGTACATATTTAGCGCGCCGAACCCGTTCACCGGGAAATTGTTCGTACTCCCGGAAGAAGACGTGACCTACCTTGACATAACTGTCGAAGAAGGCATTAAGTTAGTCGTGTCCATGGGTATTTCTTCACCTTATGACGAAGACGGTTCCCATGGAGGCGACCATTGGAACCTCGGATAGACAGGGAAATCGCAGGTGAACTCGTTTGATTCCAATCCGAGATAAACAGCCCAGCTACAGGTTCTCCGGAGTTACCGTAACGCTCATCGCTATTTGTGTGGTCGTCTTTCTGTTCGAGCTTACGCTAAGTACCGAGCCGACACGCGTCCTCAACTTGACGGAATGGAAGGAGTTTGGCGTTCTTCCGCTTGATTACACCAAGCTGGGCGAGTCCGGTATTTCAGGAGTGAGAATCTCTCCCAAGAGGAGTTTCTTCCTGCAATACGGAGCGGTGCCGGGCGAGATCTCGAACCTGAGGGACTTTCCCCCGTCCGTGCCCTTTCCGATCTTCCTGACGCTGGTCACGTCGATGTTCGTTCACGGCGGCTTCTTCCATCTTATAGGAAACATGTTATTTCTCTGGATCTTTGGCGACAACGTTGAGGATGCCATGGGTCACTTGCGGTTTGCAATATTTTACTTCCTCTCCGGTATCGCCGGTAGTATGTTGCAGATCGTCGCCAATTCCGGAAGTGGGACGCCGCTGGTGGGGGCGTCGGGGGCTATCGCCGGCGTGATGGCCGCCTACCTGATCCTGTATCCACACTCCAAGATAGTGACAGTCCTGCCGATTTTCTTCTTCTTTACGTTCGTGGAAATACCGGCGGTATTGATGGTCGGACTTTGGTTCGTGTTCGAACTCTTCCGTGCCGTAGGCGAACCGGCTGGTCAGGTCGCTCGACTCGCCCACGTCGGTGGCTTTATCGCGGGGGCGATAATGACCCCGTACCTCAAGAGCAAGTACGTCCGGATGAGGTTGTTTGATTACTTTAAGTAGGCAAATAAGAGGGTGTTTGACGTCTTAACGTCTCAACGGCGCTTCTAGGTATAGGCCGTTTTTTCTCACGTAGTCCAACATGCGGGAGTAGATATCTGTATTAACGAGGGTGCTGGAGTCTCCAATCATGACCAGCTTCCTGCGGGCTCGCGTCATCGCAACGTTGAGCCGGCGCTCGTCCCTGAGAAAGCCGACACGGTTATTCTCGTTACTCCTGACGAAGGATATCAAGATGACCTCCTTTTCCCTCCCCTGAAAGCCGTCTACCGACTTTATCTCGAGGTCCTTTCCGTCGTGACGGGACCTGAGCAGGTCTATCTGGTCGCTGTAGGGAGATATTACTCCCACGTTTCTCCTCCCCACAACCGATGTGAGTTCGTTCAATATCTCACCAGTTATCCTCGCTTCAGCGGGATTTTCCCGGGAGTAGGAGCCAGCTCTCTGCTCCTCGGTGGAGGCTGCCCCGGAGGTGTCGATGAATACGACTGGCTCAGCCGGGTCCAGGGCTGCGTTGACCCAACTTTCTTCCGCGGAAAAATCTTCTCCAGCTACTTCCGCCAGCGTGTGATCTTTGACTGTTTTGTCGGCGTTGAGTTGGCCGTCGTAGAACGACTGGTCCGAGAAGTTCATGATGTCCTCGTGCATCCGGTACTGGGTCCTGAGAGTCTCGGATATCTTATCGCTTCCGCGGTCGACGATTTTCTCAAACAACGTCCGCCCCAGTTCGTCCTCTGCCTCCCGAGAGAGGATTGTCGGGGGAAGCTGTTTGTGATCGCCGGCGAGAACGACTCTATCCGCCTTATTTATCGGGATAAGGCAGGAGGGTTCCAGCGCTTGAGTGGCTTCGTCGATTACGGCCACGTCGAACCTGAATCCTTCTAGCAGGCTAGACCCGGAAGTAGAGTTGGTGGAACAGACTACGTCTGCCCGGTCCAGGGCTATTCTGATTGCTTTATCCCTCAGTTCTTCGCTTTCTTCGTATAGTTGGTCTATCTCTTCCTGAAGGTCCAACCATTGCGACATCTCGCTGATTTTTTCCCGAGAGACTCCCCTCGACCCCGAACCCTTCCTGGCCAGCTGGTGGATCTGCGAGTTACTCATACCCCGGCGGTATCTACCTGAGGGATATTGATAGGACTCTTGCTCTTTTTGAAGGGATTCGGCGCGTTTGATCAACTCTCTCGACCGCTTGAAGTCCGGAACTTCTCCTACTTGGTAGTCCAGAGTTACCTCGTGGAGCTCGGGGTTGACCCTGGCGGGATGACCAATTCTCACCAGGTCTAGCTCTTTGTCGCCGGCCAAAAGAAACTGGACCATATTGTCGACGGCGGTGTTCGACCCCGCGGTCGCGAGGACGTCATCTCCCTCCCCGATCAGTTCTCGGACGACCTCGGCCAGAGTAGTTGTCTTACCGGTACCTGGTGGTCCGTGAATGCAAAAGACGGACTCGGAGCCCAGCGCCCTTCGGACCGCAACAGTCTGAGGCCGATTTAACCTGGCGCGGAGATCGTCCTCTCCGACGTCCGAGGGACGCGGCACTCGATCGAAGGAAGATAGCCCGACGAGTTTCTTGATTAGGCTTTTCTCGCGATGAAATGGAAAGTGGTCAATGGCGGAGAGCATCCTTTGATAGGTAATATCGTTGACGTACAGGTCAAGCCTGACTACGTCGTTTAGGACAAAACCGGGAACGGTACCGTCAAAGGCGACCGTCATCGAGTAGTTGGTCTGATCGGCCACGGTCCCCGTCGGGTTGTCGTCCCGTAACGGGTCGCCTGTTGAGATCCGTACGAGGTCGCCAGCGGATATCTCCGTCTCGGGGAGTTTCTTTCCCCGTTTCTTCTTGCTGAACTTGATCAGTTTCTTGTAACCCAGGCCTTCACCCACGTCCTTGCCCTTCAACCGTAAGATAGCCCGTCCCAGTTCCTGCCGCTTCTTCCCACTGGTGTGTCTGATTTCCTGTTCATGCCTTTCCATCTCCTCTTCCCTCTCTAGCTGGACCAGTTCCCTGTACTTAGAGATATAATTGGAGAGGTAGTTCCAGTCTTCAGCGTCCCATTGGACCCTCTGCACGCCGCCGGCATTACCCACTGACGTAATCGAGGACGGGTCGTACTCGTTTTTCTCCTTGTATATCTGCACCAGACATGTTTCTCCGTTTGTCTTTATCCTGCCGATGTCGTCAGGGGAGAGCTGGGTTTGGTTTAACAGCGACCCGTATATGTCGCTTGCTTCCGTCCCAGGACGGACCTCGGATAAGAGTAAATAGTGCATAGTTGAATTTATAAGACGGGGCTCTTCAGTGGAGAACTGAGATAAGCTTGAATTGGTTTTACCCGGAAACTATACTTTAGCTCAAGCCAGGGTGGCGGAATTGGCAGACGCGCGGGACTCAAAATCCCGTGGTTCTTATGAACCGTGCGGGTTCGACTCCCGCCCTTGGCACCATTCCCTAGATTGCCTTCTTCACCTTTCCACTTTTTATGCAGTCGGTACAAACGGTCATCCTTACCTTTTTGCCGTTCTTCCAAGCTTTGACCTGCTTCAGGTTCGGTTTTCGCTTGCGATTTACCCTGTGATTGGAGTTGCTGACGTCCTTGCCGAAACTAGTTCCTTTGCCGCAAATTTCGCACTTGTTAGCCATGGTTATCACCTTTTCTTTTGTTTACCCAGTTCAACTCTGCGATTGGCCTCTGGGCGTAGAGAGGCTCTATCGTCGTTATCTGATCTATCTCCTCGTCGATCTTCTCACCCAAAAATGCTATCTGTGCGCCAGAAGGATAATTAAGCCTGCCCCCTGCCAGGAGAGCATTTTCAAAACCCTGAAACCTCCTGGAATTGTCCGCGACCCCGTCTCCAACTAGTAGGATGGGATCTTCGATGCCTCCGGTTTCATCCTCGAGCGTGTCCTCGAGCTTGGCAATAGAGGTCGACTCCTCGGTCAACACCTTGTTCCCGTCTCCGTCAAAGAGCGCGTAGTAAACGAGGTTCCGACGGTCCGAAATGAGCGTGCAGACAGGCCCGGAGTACTCGCATACCCTACTGTAGTAAGAGTCCGTCAGGGTAATCCCGACCACGGGCACGTCTAGCCCGTGACCCAGACCCTTTGCCGTGCTGATCCCTATCCTTAATCCGGTAAACGACCCAGGGCCAATCGAGACCGCGATTCTGGAAATCTCGCCGAGTCCAACCCCGACCTCGTTCCGCAGGACGTCCAGGGTAGAAAGCAACTTCTCCGATTGGCTCTCCCTGGCGTTAAAGGTGAATTCACCTTTAAGGTTTCCATCCGCGACCAGGCCTACCGTGCCGTAATGGGTCGAAGTATCAATGCCTAATGTAGTCATCTAATGTAGATATAAGGTCCCAGATAATCCTGTTTGGGTTTAGAAATTCTAACGCAATGCCCCCCACGGTTCAACGCTTGGAAGTCTCGGGGCCGTCTCCCTCCCGGTTACTTGAGTTTAACTGCGGTCCCGTAAGCGAGTATCTCTGCTGCCCCTCCCATGGTCTCCGAGGTGGTAAATCTGACCTCTACTATTGCGTCTGCGCCAAGGTCGTTTGCCTCGTCCACCATTCTGCTGAGTGCCTCTTCTCTGGCATCGGATAGCATCTGGGTGTAGTCTTTGATCTCTCCGCCGACGATGTTTCTCAGTCCCGCCAGTATATCTCGGCCGACGTTTCTTGCTCGAATCGTGTTACCCCTCACCAAACCGAGCGTCTCTCCGATTTCTCTCTCCGTGATATCACCCGTAGTTGATAGTATCATTTTTCTCACCTCTGGTTTTCTTAACTTAACCCTTATTATGTTGTTTTTCTCGCCTTTAGGCAAATCATATCGCGGCTTTTTGACGAATAATTCTCTTTTGTTTAGTTCCTGTAAGGAAAAGCGCGGACGTTGAAAATAGAAAATCGTTGTGCTACCATTTTTTAACATAAACGAATACAGAAAAGGAGAGGTTTTACAGTGGAAATAACTAGAGTCGAAATAAGGCCGATGAAGGACGAGGGAAACCTAAAGTCATTCTGTTCAGTTGTGTTCGACGACGTTTTTATTATTCATTCCGTTAAAGTTATCGAGGGAAGCAATGGACTTTTTGTGGCAATGCCGAGTCGGGAAGTTGGAGATGGAGAATATCGGGATACTGCCCACCCAATTGACAACGATTTCCGCTTAAAACTTGAGGATAAGGTTTTAGAGAAGTATCGAGAGGTCGTCGGGGAAGAGTCCGAATTAGAGGAGGAGGAGGAGGAAGTTGGGCTCGAGGAAGAACCGGAGCCCGAGTCGACAGAAGACGATTCGGAAGACGAAATCGAGGACTTAAGCTTTACAGATAAGTTCTAGTTTCAGCTAGAATTTTATAGAATTTAGGGCGTGGCCAAGCGGTAAGGCACAGGGTTTTGGTCCCTGGACCGGTGGTTCGAGTCCACCCGCCCTAGCCAGCAGGTTGACTATTGACTTTCCCGCTTTCCAGATAACCATGAAGCCAGCTTTACGCTGATAAGTCCCACCCCGATCCCGGCAAAGTCGGCGTACCAATCGACAATTGAAGCGCTCCTGAAGCCAACTGCCATCTGTGATGCCTCCGTTATCCCGGCGAAGATGAGGGACCCCGCTATCAGGGCGACTAACTTTCCCCGGTTCGTTCCCGCCAGCGAATCCAGTGCCTTAAAGCCGATCAGGAAGAATAGTAGGAACTCTCCCCCGTGGAGGAGTTTGTCGAGCCCGCTTATCTTCCCGATCGCTCCTCCGGGATCAATTGGCCTCATCGCGAGATAATAAACGACTCCTGAGTAGAGCAAGAAACCGGTAACCCAAACCCTGGGGCCCCGGAGTTTTTTCAAGATATCGGTGAAGTCCGCCTCGTTCACTTCTGACTCTCCTTTCCTCAGTTATTCTCGCTCGTAATATCCACACCTCGGGCAATATTTTTCCCGTCTGCCGGGGCCGGCTCCCGTAACCTTCATTCGACTCCCACATTTTGGACAGTGGAGGCGGGCCTCGCGGATTACGAGAAAAACCACGATAACTAGGAGAAGGGCTCCGCCGACAACGAAGTAAAGTAGATAACCTTTCTCCGAAGACTCTCCGTTATTCGCTTCGGTCGAACCGGAGCGAAATTGTAAGGCATAAAGGGTGTTTACGCTCTCGAGAACGGCGTCTCTAACCTCCCCGGACTCCACCTTGCTCCTTATCTCATTCTGGAACTCGCCGTAGGAGACCTCTCCCGAAAAGGAACCGGTAAGTTGGCCCGATAGGGAAAAGCTCGCTTTCCAGCAGTCGTCTTCCTTGACGAAGACGATCAGGCCTTCGTTTGGATCGTTGGAAAGACCCCATTTTCGACTGACCTCGAAACCATACCTGTCGGGGTTGTTGTAGGGGTCGTTCAACGATATCAGGATCGTCAATCCCATTTCTAGATTAGCCAGTTCGGTCAACTTATCTTCTAGCTCAGAGTGATCACCTACCCGGAGGACGTTGGCGTAGTCGTTAATCCTGCCGATCTTCCCCGGAAGGCGCGTGGCAATTACGGTGGGGCAGAAAAGGAAGGGGAAAAGCATGAGTAAGACGAAGGCAAACTGAAGTTTTCTAACCCTACCTGATGTAAAGTATTCTCGAACAGTTCTCACAGGTGGCTATCCCCTGATCACTTCGGGCCTTTTTGATCGTGTTTTTGCTGACCGACATCTGACAGCCCTGACAGACGCCGTTTTTGATCTGGACGACGGGCTCGTTCGTGTTGGATTTAAGCCTGTTATATTGTTTGATTAGCCTGTCGGGAATTCCCTCCAGGATGGCCTCTCTTTCGCTAGAGGCATCTTCGATCTCCGAGCGAAGTTCTTCTATTTCCTCTTCCAGGTTTTCGATCAGAGAACTCTTCTCCTCGACCTTTTCTTCCGACTCGCTCCGTTTTTCCTTTCTCCTCTCTTTGAGTTCGTCGATTTTCATCATGATATTGATCGCGTCGTCTTCGAGTTCTTCGAGTCTGTCCGTCGTGTGTTGAACCTTCTCCTTTAGGGCTTCCGTCTCCTTGAAGCTGATTATTCCCCCGTCGAGTCTCTCCTTATATTTCTTTATCTGGTCCTGGAGTTCATCAGCTTCCTTGTTTTTTTCCTTGCTTTCCCGTTCTAGTTGCGACAGCTTTTCTTCCCGTTCTCTCTCCTTTTCTTCTATCTCCTCTATCTGTCCCCTTATCTTTTCTTGCCGTTTTTCAATGCTATCGATTTGATTGCGTTTTTCTCTGATCACCCTGTCGGCAGTTTGCAGGTCGAGTAACTTCTTTACGTTCTTATTCACCTGGGGTTCCCTCCATGTATTGATAAATTACCAGATCCGATCTGGAGAACTCCTCGTCGAACAGTTCCGTTAAGTGGGGTACGAATATCTTTTCCGAGTGAAAATGTCCCAATTCCAATACTACAAGGCCCTCTTCGTAAGCGTCGAGCCTTTCGTGATAGTCAAGTTCCCCCGTAATCAAGACGGGGGCGGGAGAGTTGAGTGTCGGACGGGTGGCTGCGCCTCCAGATCCGGGGGAGACGGCTAACCGATTTATCCGCCTTTCCAGGTCCCCAGTTATCCTGATCTCCTCTCTCGGGACCTCCAGAGATTCACTTACCAGCCCGACTACCCCGTCAAGGTCCAGAGGCCTGGTCGTACTGCCCACTCTGCCCAGTCCGACTTCTGGGTTTAGCCTCTCAGTTTCTTCGATTGAATAGGCCGGCTCCTCGTAGGGATGAACTTCCCTCAGGGTAGATATGGCCCGTTCCTTAAGGTCTGGGCTCAAGGTAAATTCCAGGCGAGATTCCTCCGTGGCTTCCCTGTTTCCGCTTTCTCCACTCGCCGGACTGGCCGAATCGTCCGGGGTGAAAAACCCCTCCGATTCCACCCTGTAATAGCCCTCTGAGTAGTTCCCAACGCTTCCCAGACCGACCTCATGTAGTGCAGTTACGAGTTCGGACTCAACCTCCTGGGGCACGAAGACGACCAACCGTAGCAGCTTCGCGTCGTGAACAGGTTTTAGTACTCGGGTTGATTGGAGTTCCAGTCTTTGAGCCAGGGCCTCCGACAGCCCTATTGAGGAGTGATCAAACGGCGTATGGATCGATATTAGGTCGAGTCCGGCATCGATGAGTTGAAATAGCTTTCCTCCCACGAGACTACCTTCCTCGACCCGGTCAAGTCCGTCGAAAATCAAGGGGTGATGGGTGATGATGAGGTCGACGTCTGTTTCCGCGCCGTACTGGATGAGGCTTCTCGTTGGGTCTAGACCGACCAGTATCCTCCCTACACGGTCGCGGTTACGTTTGACCTGGAACCCCGAGTTGTCCCACCCCTCTGCCAGGTACGGCGGGGCGACTTCCTCGAGGAAGACCTGAATTGCTCTATAAGGGACCAGCTAAATCACCTCGCTTGATAATATAAACTCCCATAGGGTAAATATCAATATAGGAGGGAAAGGTAATCCAGGAGTGATCCGGTTTGTATGTAAAAATTATTTTCTTACGGTTATAATGATAAGAACTAAAGAACCCTAAGGAGGGATGTCAGGTTAGAAATGGAGAATTTGACAGACGAGAACCCGAGAGATCTTTTTGATAGGTGCATGACCAATCCAATCCTGACGCCGATGGATTGGCCCTACAACGTGAACTCCGTATTTAACCCCGGTGCCGTCGAGATAGATGGAAAGACCGTCCTGCTTTGCAGAGTTGAGGATTGCCGGGGTTTTTCACATCTGACGAAGGCGACCAGCGAGGACGGAGCGACGAACTGGGTAGTGGACCAGGAACCTACCCTGTCCCAATTGGAGGAGTTTAACGAGGAGAAATGGGGCCTCGAGGACCCGAGGATAGTCTGGCTCGAGCCGTTTGACGCCTACGCCATTACTTACGTGTCCTTCTCCCCTGCAGGACCGCAGGTCTCCCTTGCCCTCACCGAGGACTTCGAGGAGTTCGACCGCAGAGGGGTATTACTTTTGCCGGAGGACAAGGACGCCTCCCTCTTCCCCAGGAAGTTCAACGACAGGTTCGTGATGATACACCGCCCTATCGTACGAGGAGAACAGCATATCTGGATTTCCTTCTCGCCCGACCTTACCCACTGGGGCGAGCATCAGATTTTGCTCACGCGGCGGAGCGGATGGTGGGACGATGCAAAGGTCGGCCTGGGAACCCAACCCATGGAAACGGATAAGGGCTGGCTAATCCTGTATCACGGAGTTAGGGAAACCGCGTCCGGCTCGCTTTACAGAGTTGGTCTTGCCCTACTCGATCACGACGACCCGACGCGGCTATTAAAGCGCTGCGATTCCTGGGTTATCGGGCCCCGTGAGGACTACGAGTACCGGGGTGACGTACCGGGAGTGGTATTTCCCACGGGAGCCATAGTAGACGAAGAGAGGAACGAATTGAGGATATACTACGGCGCGGCCGATTCGACCATCGGTATGGCCAAGGCCAGGCTGGACGAAATCCTCGACTACGTGGAAGGTTGTTAGTTCTACTTTATAGTTAAGACAATCGAGGTGGTAGAATGTCGATAAAACTGTCCGACAGAACTTCAGTCACCTTTCTGGCAACATATCCTCCGAGGAAATGCGGTATTGGTACCTTTACGCACGATCTGGCTGGCAGCATTTCGGACCGTTATGGCGAAGAGCTTTCCAATAGCGGCCACGTATCGATCGTTGCCATCAACGATAGAGTGGAAGGTTATGATTATGATGACGAGGTCAGTTTCGAGGTTAACTCGTTTAACAAAATGGACTTCCGCAAGGCTGCTGACTACATTAACCTGTCGGACACAAAGGTTGTCAGCGTCCAGCACGAGTACGGTATCTTTGGCGGTGACGACGGCGACCACCTGTTGACCTTCCTCGACGCGATAAGAAAACCCGTAGTATCAACGCTCCACACTATCCTGGAACACCCCTCCGACCATCAACGCGAGGTACTCAAAGAAGTCTGTGATAAATCGTCCAGGGTCGTCGTCCTGGCAAACAAAGGTGTAGGGTTGCTTAAGGACGTATACGACGTTCCCTCCGCGGAAGTTACGATGATTCCCCACGGCGCTCCCGACGTCCCCTTTCTCGATACCTCCTACTACAAGGACGACTTTGAGATAGAGGGCAGGTTGTTGCTGTTGACTTTTGGGCTATTAAGCCCGAACAAGGGAATCGAGGTGGCAATTGACGCGATGGAAAGAGTCGTCCAGGAGTTCCCGAATGCTCTCTACATAGTCCTGGGTAGGACTCACCCTCTCGTCAAACGGGAGCGGGGCGAAGAGTATCGGTTAGAGTTGGAGAGGGCTGTAAACGAGAAGGGTCTGTCTCAAAACGTGGCGTTTCACGACAGGTTTGTGCCTCTCGAAGAGTTGACCAAGTACCTCGTGACGGCTGACGTCTACCTTACACCTTACCTCTCCAAAGAACAAATATCTTCGGGTACCCTGGCTTACGCCGTAGCTATGGGGAAAGCAGTTGTATCAACCCCTTACTGGTATGCAGAAGAACTCCTAGCTGATGGAAGGGGAAAGTTGGTCCCGTTTGAAGACCCCGACGCGACCGCCGAGGCGATCAAGGAACTTCTCCGCGATGAACCGGAGAGACAGGGGGTCAGGCGAGCCGCTTATCAGTTTGGACGGAACATGATTTGGTCCGAGGTGGCGTCTAAATATCGTGGCGTCTTCGAGCGGGCAATTAGTGATTACAGGGATGAGGTCAAGGGATCGGTCAGCACTAGGGGACCGAGCAGGGATAGCTCTCCCGACCTCCCTGAGGTCAAGCTCGATCACCTGGAGCGGCTTACCGATAGCGTCGGAATAGCTCAACATGCCTCGTTTACAGTTCCCAATAGACACTTCGGCTACACGACTGACGACAACGCCCGGGCTGCCATCGTTGCTATAGAACACTCCCGACTGTTTGGAGAGGAACCCGCCAGAAACCTCCTGGACCAATATCTTGCCTTCCTCCAGTACGCGGTTGATCAGGAGACGAAAGAGGTGAGAAATCTTCTTACCTACAACCACAGCTGGGTTGCCGAGGACAGCAAGGAGGACTCTCACGGCAGGTTCCTCTGGGCTATGGGCAAGCTAGTTGGAGATTGTCAGGACGAGGGCTTAAACAGGTTTGGGACTCAGCTGTTCCAGAGCGTTCTGGAACCGACCAGGGAATTCACCTCACCTCGCGCCAAGGCGTTTACCGTTTTGGGGATTAGAAAGTACCTGAAGAAGTTCGAAGGAGATAGGAACACCAGGCTGTTTGCGACTGACCTCTGTCAGGGCGTGGTGACGTCGTTAAAGGAAAACAGCTCCGAGGACTGGGTGTGGCCGGAAGACAGCGTTACTTACGAAAACGCCAGGATACCCCAGGCGCTTATAGTCTGGGGAGACTTTATCGGCGACGAAGAGATGAGGGATTGGGGTCTTCGGGCCCTCCGCTGGTTGATTGAAAAACAGCTAGACGGGACGGGGAACTACCTGTCGATCATCGGAAACGACGGATGGCTTAAGCGGGGCGGAAGCAAGGCGGATTTTGACCAGCAACCTGTAGAGGTCGCGGCGTTGATTGACGCCTGCTGGGAGGCCTACGATGCTACTGACGACAAGTACTTCTTGAACTTGACCAGGACTGCGTTTAACTGGTTCTTGGGGAGCAACGACCTCGGCGTCACCGTCTACGATTTCCATACCGGCGGCTGTCGGGATGGATTGCATCCCTCGCGGGTGAACGAAAACGAAGGTGCCGAGTCTCTGCTTTCCTGGCTCCTGTCACTTTACAGGATGTACCGTCTAGCAGGCGAGTTCCAGGACAACTGAGCGGTGATATTACCGCTCTTCCGGGGTCAATCGTGATAGGAGGTCGGTCGGGGGGACCTGGGATAGGAGGATTGCGAGGAGGATTAGACCGCCTCCAGCGATTTGCCATCCCGTTAAGACCTCGTTTGCGAGGAGGGTTCCGAACAAGGCTGCAAAGAAGGGCTCCGCTGAATAGATGATGGCGGCGCCGGTGTCAGAGATCATTGGCTGGTATCTATTTTGTGCCCAGTAAGCAAACGCCGTGGCGAGCAGTCCGGTAAACCCGATGGCGCTCCAGCTAGGGGCCGTTCGGGGCAGGACGAAGTTACCCAGAGCCAAGCTGTTTATCCCGCTCAAGAAGGTCACCGTCAGTATCTGGGCGATGAAGAACCCCGTGTAGTCGTCCGGCTTGGAAAACTTGCCGACGAGAATTATGTGAAGAGCGTAGAATATCGCGCAGAATATCGTCAGGACGTCGCCGAGGTTGATCCCATTTATACCGCCTCCGGCGACGACGATCATCAGTGTCAGTCCCGCCAGGGCTAGTAATACGGACGCCCACTTGAGGGGATCGACCTCTTTTTTCAGGAAGATGAAGCTCAGTACGGGGACGAAAACTACGAACATCCCTGTTATAAACCCGCTTTTGGTGGCTGTAGTAAACTTCAACCCCCAGGTCTGGAACCAGTAACCCAGGAACAGCACTGCCCCGGCCGATATCCCCTTGACCGCTAGAGATTTGTCTGGTTTGCTTATCCTCCGGTGAAATATTATCATCGAACCCAGAGAGGCTAAGCCAAACCTATAAAGTAAAAAGGTAGATGGGGGAACCTCGACCAGTGCATTTTTGATGAAGACGAAGGTTAGACCCCAAATAACGGTGGTTATGATCAATGCCAGCCTCGGTACCAGTTTTTTAATCACGATATGACCCCGATACTTTGATCTATTTGATTGGCCGTAATTATAGCGGCTGTGCGCCAAGCTGACCATGGAGGTGTTTTACTGATGCTCCCTGAGGGTGAAAAGTTGAATTATCAGAGGGCCCTTCCGGTCCTTTCCGTTCTAGTTGTCCTGGTTGTTGTCTTTTCCTTTCCTGTGGCCGCGCAAGCCTCGGAAGGTGAAGTGGCCTGGGGACCGTATCTCACGTTAAAGTCGAGCTCGGAATTCGTAGTGAACTGGAAGGGGGCCCCTCAAGGTGAAGGCGGACTGGAATACGGGCAGGCCGTTACCTACTGGAATGATGGAGGTTTTGCCGAAAGCCTAACGGGCCCTGGAGAATCCGGCGATTTTTATCACCGGAAAATTCCCGGCCTGGATCCCGCGACGAGGTACGTTTACCGGGTTGACGGCCGAGAAAATTATTTCACCAGTTTACGCGATGAGCCCGAAAGATTCAGTTTTTTCGTCTACAGCGATACGCAAAACTGCTACCAGCGACACAGGATAGCTGCATCCGAAATGGCGCTGGACCCAGCTGATCCCGCGTTTGTCCTCCACGCTGGTGATCTTGTGGAAAGCCCACTGGAGGGGAACTGGGAGCGTTTCTTTTGGGCAATTAGACCTTACAGCGGCTCGACTCCTCTCTTGCCCGTTCTGGGTAACCACGAGAAGAACGACGATAGCTATTACGATGCCTTCGACCTGCCGGACGGAGGGGGCGATTACGGAGAGCAATGGTACACTTTTACCTACGGCGACGCCAGGTTTATCTTCCTCGACTCAAACGCGGCCCAGATGGGGCTAAGTGCCTTTATCGAACAGACTAACTGGTTAAAAGACCGGTTAGAGGAGAACGAAAAACCGTTCACGGCCGTCGTATTTCATCATCCGATATTTTCTTCTAAGTACTCTGATGGAATGGACGTCGGTCTGGCGAACAGCTGGCACAAGCTCTTCAAGCAGGGCGGCGTTGATATTGTATTCTCCGGACACATTCATTCCTACGAGCGCTCGGTTAAAGATGGAATCACCTATATAGTTGCTGGCGGTGGTGGCGCGCCGACGGGGAGCCTGGAGTCTAGGTTCGACTTTTCCCAGGTCGCGATCACCCATACCTTACACTACATTAGGGTAAACCTAGCTGGTGGCGTGGCAACCGTACAGGCGGTCAAGGTAGCCGACCTGAAACCTGGCTATGGACCCCGGGCCTGCGACGGGGAAATCGTCGTTAAGGGTGAGGTTATGGACGAAGTCACGATTACTTACGGTGGTTAAGCGGCGTAATTGATGACACCCGCTGAGGTCAAGTAACAAGTCTAGAATAGTCAGTTGACATTTGGGGTTGTGACCCTTGTCCTTGACACAACCGTCGTGAAAACAGTACCCTACTTATGAAGCTAAAATGCTAAAATATTGAGCAAGATTACACTTCATATATAATGGCATTATCTTCTACTGTTACATAGATAAGGTTACATAGATAACGTAGAGTACAGTTTGCTCGCTTGGAGGTGTCAGAGCATGAGGCGATTCTGGACCACTGCAAAGTTAGTATTATTGGTTTTGATCGCGGTTGTCTTTTTTGTGGCTCCCTTTAACCAAGCCCAGGACACGGACCCCAGGTACACGTACAGGTTTGGTTGCCCCGCGGAGGAGGAGTATAACTACTGTCCGGAAAGGTACGATTCGCTCCAGTCGGATAAGGATACTTACAGAAAAGGAGAGACTGTGACCCTTACCCTGTCTTACCTACGAGATTTTGAATATTACGTGGAGAAGGTGGAAGTATACTTGGAGCCGATGTTTGAATACGGGCTCGATCTGGTCTACGTCGAGGAAGAAGTAGGACCGATCCCCCAAGAGAATGACGAATGGACCTGGACGTGGGACCAAAAGGACAACAGCGGAGAACAGGTAGACGCCGGCAGACTCTACGCAAGGATTACGTTAAACTGCTGTAAGAACTACCGAGATTACTTCAAGATAGAACGAAGGGGTGGCACAGGTGACTTATTCCAGGTATCGGAACCGGAGGAAGTGGAAGAGGAAGTAACTATCCCCTCTTCGCCGTCGGGCTTGAGGGTCGAAGATGCTTCTCCCAGAGAGATCACTATCACCTGGGCCGACAACTCGGACGACGAGGACGGCTTTAGGATCTACAGGAACGGCTCAAGAATTGCCACGGTAGACCCGGACGTAACCAGCTACACGGACACCGGGTTGGACCCCGGAAAGGACTACTCTTACCAGGTTGCTGCTTACAACACGGCGGGAGAATCGGGAATGTCGGCGCAGCTTACTTCTACTACTGGTCAGGAACTGCCCTCTTCGCCGTCGGGCTTGAGGGTCGAAGATGCTTCTCCCAGAGAGATCACTATCACCTGGGCCGACAACTCGGACGACGAGGACGGCTTTAGGATCTACAGGAACGGCTCAAGAATTGCCACGGTAGACCCGGACGTAACCAGCTACACGGACACCGGGTTGGACCCCGGAAAGGACTACTCTTACCAGGTTGCTGCTTACAACACGGCGGGAGAATCGGGAATGTCGGCGCAGCTTACTTCTACTACTGGTCAGGAACTGCCCTCTTCGCCGTCGGGCTTGAGGGTCGAAGATGCTTCTCCCAGAGAGATCACTATCACCTGGGCCGACAACTCGGACGACGAGGACGGCTTTAGGATCTACAGGAACGGCTCAAGAATTGCCACGGTAGACCCGGACGTAACCAGCTACACGGACACCGGGTTGGACCCCGGAAAGGACTACTCCTACCAGGTTGCTGCCTATAACTCGGCGGGAGAATCTTCCATGTCAGCGCGACTTTCCTCAGCGACGAAGATGGAAATACCCTCTTCGCCGTCTGGATTAACTACGGAAGCGACTTCGCCGACGGAGATAACTCTCTCATGGCAGGACAACTCTGACAACGAAGACGGATTCCGGATCTACCGGAATGGTACCAGGGTAGCGACCGTTGGTCCAAACGTAACCACCTACACTCACAAGAACCTGAATAGTGAGACCCGTTACTGTTACGAAGTGGTCTCGTATAACGAGAGTGGAGAGTCGGAGACTTCCAACAGAAATTGTGCCGTGACCAAGGTAGCGATCCCGGAGGTCCCCGGAAACGTCAGGGCCAACGCGCTGTCGCCTTCCCAGATCACTATTTCTTGGGGGGACAACTCGGACAACGAAGAAGGCTTCCGAATCTACCGTGACGGTAGCAGGATAGCCACTGTTGGCCCCAACGTGACCAGTTACACCGATACCGGACTTGAAGCGGGTAAGAGTTACTCTTACGCGGTAACGGCATTTAACAACTCGGGAGAATCGGGAATAGCGAGTACGGTGAATATGAGGACTATGGAGGTAGAAAAGGAACCAGAACGGGAAGAGCCGAAAGAAGAGCCGGGGATTACTCAGGCTCAACTGCTCGCCGGCATCGGCGTAGTGTTGATGGTAATGGGTTATATCTACACGTTGGAACAATAGTGTTGGGATTTGGAATAATCTAACGGAGTAAGCCTTAAGTAGTTGGCTAAATATACTTTGCAGATAAGAATCGCCCATCATATAACCTACAAGCGTGTAAGCTTCGGGAGGTAGCCGGCGGGCTGCCTCCCGATTCCATTGTTCCAGGTATTGTACCCGTCACCTTAATCTTTTTTGCCTTACGACCTATTATGAAATTGATGAAGCTCGTCCAACAACAGTCAGGACTGTCTCGCAGGAAAGCTAGAGACCTGGTTGACGATGGTGAGGTGGAGGTCAACGGGGAGGTAGAGAAAAACCCTTTCGCTCAATACGACCTGAGCGAGATCCATACCCTCTACCTGCGAGGACATCCGTTGCCTACCTATCCCCCGAAACTGCAGGCCTACCGGTTTTACAAACCACAAGGCATGCTCTGTAGCAGTGACGATCCTCACTACGGGAGGACAATTGGTAGGTTCCTGCGTTCAGAAGGGTTTATTGGCTACCGCTGGGCGGGTAGGCTTGATCAAGATGCCGAGGGGCTTCTATTATTGAGCAACGACGGCCAGTTGGTCCACTCCCTGACGCACCCTCGTTACGAAGTCGAGAAGAGGTATCATATCTGGGTAAGCGGGCACCTGGACCATGGGCGGGCGGGTGGGGTAATTGATCGGTTTATGTCAGGAGTTATCGACGAGGGAGATGAGTTGAAGATAACGGAAGGAAGCGTTGTTGACCGGGGAAGCGAACATACTCAGTTAGAACTAGTCTTGACGGAGGGCAAGAAGAACGAAATAAAGAGGTTGTGTGAAGCTGCAAACCTAAACTTGATCAGGTTGCGGCGGGTCTCTATCGGGCCGGTAGAAATTGGAAACCTCTCTCCGAGAGAGGTAAAGAAAGTCGGCCCCCGGGGCTGGCAGGAGCTACGAGAGTTCAAAGAGGAGGCGTTGAGTCAACGCCATGAGGATTAAATTTACCGGGGTTAACCGTGGAACTAGTCGAGATATATAGGACCTGGGATGAGCCGAAAGCCCACCAGATAAAGGAATTACTTGGTGACTTTGATATTGGGTGTTATCTGTCCTCTCACATAACTCATTCCGTATACCCTATACCGGTGGACGGCCTGGGTGAGATTAGAGTCATGGTCCCGGAGGAATATGCAGAGGAAGCTGAGGAAATCCTTCAGAGTTACTTTCCGGATGACGAAGAAGATCAAGGAGACGATGGAGAATAACTTCTCGGCGTCTAAGTCCAGGATGATCAGGGAGCAGTTACGGGCCCGAGGGATCGTGGATGAGGCGGTCATTCAGGCTTTCCGGGATACCCCAAGGCACCTCTTCGTTCCCCGAGGGTACGATAACCAGGCTTATGCGGACCGCCCTCTTCCTATCGGGGACGGTCAGACGATATCACAACCTTATATCGTGGCGTTGATGTCGGAAATGCTTGAACTCAACGGCGATGATAGGGTACTGGAGATAGGTACGGGCAGCGGATTTCAGACGGCCATCCTTGCGAGAATCGCGGACGAAGTCTTCACTGTAGAGAGAAACGCGGGCCTCCAGGCCGGGGCAAAATCCGCTATCTCGTCTCTCGGCATCGATAACGTCCACTACAGCGTTCACGATGGAACGGTGGGATGGGAGAGATACTCGCCGTATACGAAGATACTTGGTACCGGAGGCGTGCCCCAGGTACCGGAGGGTTTCGTCGATCAACTTGCCGAACCCGGATTGATCGTCATTCCGGTCGGGAGCAAGCGACAGCAGAGGCTTTATAAGGTGAGAAGGAGTGGTGAAGAAGTTACCTATAACGAGGGAGCGTACTGTAGTTTCGTTCCCCTGGTGGGAAAAGAAGGATGGTGAGCCTCATGAGATGAGATTTGGTGAGTTATACGGGGGTAGGGTGCATAAGGCCCGAGAGCGGGACTTTCAGGTCGAGAATGGGCCGATTTATAGTTCATTAGTTGAATATCCTTTCCGTTATATGTTAACCTAAGTTAGTGGGATAATTAGCTTGCGAGATTTATGTACTATAGATAGATATCCAGGAGGTACCTTATGAAAGCGGGGAAGTATTTCGTTCTAATTGTGTTGCTTACCTTTCTAACTATTGGGTTGAATGGTTGTAAGTCGAACAAGGAGCCGGTTGCCTCTTTCTCGGCGGACCCAAGTTCGGGGCAAGCGCCATTAGAGGTTGTTTTGGACGCTAGCGCCTCGGGGGACGAAGACGGGATAATCGATAGTTACGAGTGGGATTTTGGTGACGGCACGACGTCGAACGGAAGAACAGTTGAACATACCTTCTCTAGCAATGGAGAGTACACGGTGACCCTTACCGTGACTGATAACGATGGCTCAACGGCGACGACGTCGAAGTCAGTATCCGTCCAGAATCGACCACCTTCACCGGTACTGGCGCCGGAACCTTCAGAAGGCGAGAGTCCGCTCCAGGTAGCATTTGATATATCAAATTCAGAGGACAGGGATGGAGTTATCGAAGAATACCAACTCGAGTTTGGAGATGGGAGCGAACCTGCTTCCGGCACGGATCTCCTGGATCTAGTTGAACATACCTACGAGGAAGCAGATGAGTACACGGCCACACTAACAGTGGTAGACGACGACGGCCTGGAGAACTCGACCTCGGAAACGATTACGGTCGAAGAACCTCTGCCCGAAAACGAGGAACCAACCGCATCTATAAACGCCTCGCCGACTTCCGGTACCGAACCCCTTGAGGTCGACTTTTCCGCGTCCGAATCCTCCGATCCGGACGGGGAGATCGTCAGTTACGAGTGGAGTTTTGGGGATGGAAATGGGGCAACTGGGGAGGAAGTTTCTCACACCTTTGAAAGCTCTGGAGACTTTCAGGTAACTCTGTCGGTAACGGACGACAGGGATGGAACAGACCGAATTAGCACTACCATAGAAGTGGAACCGAAAATTCATGACGTAGGGGACTCGGCGAGCAACGGGACGGTGAGAATGACGTTGCGGGGAGTAGAAATCCTCGAAACGATCGGAGGTAGAGATCCCGGTGCAGGTAAGGACTTTGTCGTCGTCGACATTGCAATTAGAGCCCTAACTGATGGTGTATACCCCTCTAAGACGTTGAACTTTACGCTAAAAGACGGTGAGGGTCGCGTGCAGCCGATCAGTCTCGAGACTGCAGCCCTTGATGACTACTTCCCAAGTGGTGTCCTCGACGAGGACGACGTTGCCCAGGGCCGGATCGCGTTTGTAGGACGGATTTCGTCGGATTACTATACGTTAACCTACGATGCAACCGGACAGGGGCCGATTAAGTTTAGGATAAATAAGTAGGACAGAAGAGCTTAGTAAGAATTAAGGGGAGGCAGACCCAGTACGGACTGCCTCCCCTTTTTTTGCAAGTTTCTCCTGCGCTCTCAGCAGTTAACTAACTCCTAACTCGGAAAGCGCCTGTTCTAGCTGCTCGGGAGTTAACGCTCCGTGGTGCCATTTGTAGTCGTCTTCCATGAAAGAAACCCCCTTACCGATGACGTTATGTGAGATGATTACCGTCGGGATTCCGTCGGGATCGTCGCTTCGGTTGAACTGGCGCAGGGCACCGTCTATCTGGTCGTAGTCGTGCCCGTCGATCTCAATTACGCTCCAGCCGAAGCTCTCCCACTTGTCCCTGATTGGTGCGACGTCCTGAATATCGCTGACCTTCCCGTCAATCTGACTGTCGTTGTAATCGACTATCGCACAGAGGTTACCGAGTTTCTTATGGCTGGCCACTCCCGCGGCTTCCCACGTCTGGCCTTCCTGGCACTCGGCGTCCGAGACAGAGCAGTACGTCTTGTACTTTTGACCGTCAAGTTTCCCCGCCAGGGCAACGCCGGCTGAAAAAGAAAGGCCGTGCCCGAGAGAGCCCGATGAGAACTCAACTCCGGGTGTGCCCTTCGCGGTCGAGGGGTGGCCCTGGAGTAACGCCCCCAGTTCACGCAGGTGGTCTAACTCTTCCCTGTCGAAGTAACCCTTATCCGCGAGTACGGCGTAAAGCAATGGACAAGTATGGCCATTTGACAGGATAAACCTGTCCCTGTCCTCCCACCGCGGTTGATCGGGTCTGTCGTTGAGGTATTTATAGTGTAGCACGGACCACACGTCGGCCATTCCCAGCGCGCCACCAGGGTGACCGGAATTCGCGTTCGTCACGGCTTGTAAAACGTCCGCTCGAAGTTTATTTGCTTTCTTCTTTAAGGTGTTAGTATCCATGTATTCCTCCTCGTATAATGGGGCGAGGT
This sequence comes from Candidatus Bipolaricaulota bacterium, assembly GCA_018400715.1. Taxonomy (GTDB): domain Bacteria; phylum Bipolaricaulota; class Bipolaricaulia; order M55B111; family M55B111; genus M55B111. The sequence continues at coordinate 51,394 of JAGYME010000005.1, read as the reverse complement.
CTAAAGCTCACCGTCCAGTAAAGATTCTCCCTCTTCAGCAATTCGATCAGCGGTGAGGCCGAAGTGGTCTATGAGTTCGTAGGCCGAGCCCGATTCGCCGAATCTGTCTTCAACTCCAATTCTCTTTAACGGCACAGGGTGGCGTTCGCTTACTGCCTCGGAAATGGCTGAACCGAGTCCGCCAATCACGTTATGTTCTTCCACAGTTAACGCTCTTCCCGTCTTTTTCACAGATCCCAGCACAGTATCGACGTCTAACGGCTTGATCGTCGAGACGTTAACGACCTCTGCAGATACCCCCTGAGATTCCAGTTCCTCCGCCGCGTCAAGGGAGTTGGCAACCATCAGTCCGGTCGCAAAGATCGTGAGATCGCTTCCTTGTTTGAGAACTTCTGCTTTCCCTATCTCGAAATCACAATCCTCGTAGACCACAGGGAAACCGGCTCGAGCCAGTCTTACGTAGACAGGTCCCGAGAGGTCTTTACCGACCCGCTCGATTACGGCCTTAGTTTGGACGGAATCTGCGGGAACGATTACCTTCATATTTGGCAATACACGCATAAGGGATATGTCCTCTAGTATCTGATGAGACGCACCGTCCTCCCCAACCGTCAACCCCGCGTGAGTCGCGACTATCCGCACGGGTGCGGACTGATAGGCGATGGTCTGTCTGATCTGCTCCCACGGCTTACCGGTGGCAAATATAGCAAACGTGCTTACAAAAGGTTTCTTGCCCTCCATAGCCAGACCGGCCGCCATTCCCATCATATTTGCCTCCGTAATTCCTACGTTAAAGAAACGTTCCGGGAACTCTTCGGCAAAGTACTTGGTACGCGTTGATCCCGCTAAATCCGCGGTCAACACGACGACATCTTCGTCCTTTTCGCCGATACGGGGGAGAACCTCCCCGTAGGCATCCCGAGTTTTTACCTTTTCTCCTCTCTGATTAACTAAAGTTGACACGTAGACCTCCTCTCATTGATGAGGTAAAATACCGAAGACCTTTCTTGTATATCTCTTTAGTATTTTATAAGTTGGTGAAATGTGTGACGTACAATTGAACCTTACGGATAATTGTAGCAATAAAAAGGTCTACGTCCAGGGTAGTTTCGTCTGAAGTACCTGCTCTAATCCCTCTTCGTTCCCCTTGCTTGTCATTTTTATGGGGATTTTGTAACGTTGCTTTGCCGGGGTCCGCTTATCGTTGAATGCTTCTCTGGAGGGGAAATATGGATTTCTGGATCATTATTCTGTCCCTGGTTATCGGGATTCTCGTCGGGGTATCAGGAGTGGCAGGCGAATGGCTGAGGCGGATAGAAGACCCGTTCATTCAAGGGGCACTCCTCCTGCTGCTGTTGGCCATGGGAATTAAGATGGGGACGACGGACCGTCTCCTGGCTAACCTCGACGACATTGGAGTTACCGCCCTGGTCCTATCGTCCGCCAGCGTGCTCGGAAGCATATTGTTCATTGAGCCGGTTTCCTGGAGGTTCCGCTGTATTCCCGAGGGTGATAACGATTCAAGCGGAATTTCCAAAACGAAGATCTCCCTCCGTCTCACCGGGATCATCCTCATTACCATCGTTGGGGGAGCAGGGATCGGTTATTTTCTCGTAGGTGAAGGTCTGGTTTCCACGTTAGACAGGGCAGTTACGTTTACCCTGGGCCTGCTTTTGTTTGCGGTGGGAATATCCCTGGGCCTGAACAGGCGCACTCTTTCCCGAGCGCTCAGTGTGGGATGGAAGGTTATTTTTATTCCATTAAGCATCGCGGCCGGAAGTATCGCTGGCCCCGTCGTCGCGAGTTTCTTTCTCGACGTTTCCGTTCCCGAAGCTGCCGCGGTGGGCGCGGGGTTTGGCTGGTACAGTCTCTCTGCGATTCTGTTGACAGAGCTGCACAGCGCTGAACTGGGGACAGTTGCCCTGATGGCGAATACATTCAGGGAGGTGTTTACGTTCATTTCCCTCCCGTTTATCGTCAGATATCTTGGCAAAGCGGCTGGTATCGCTACCGGTGGTGCGACGACGATGGACGTAACTCTCCCCCTGATAAAAAACGTATCGGGGGAAGAAGCTGTCCTTCCCGCGTTCTTGAGTGGCGCGATACTTTCGGGGTTGGTACCAGTTTTGGTCCCTCTGCTGATCAACCTATAACTGGCTTGGGGCCTTATCTTGTTCTTGCGAAGAATCCTTTAGGTAGCGTGGCTGTGACAAACACCTGAGGTGAAACTGCTTAATCTGGCTTCTTGTGTAACCAATTTTTTTATGATATACTCACCTAAATTGGTTTTCTGCAGTACAGTCCAGGCTTAGAGAAGCGCTCCCCTTACCCTCTGGTAAAGGTGGCGCTGTCAAATGAGGTGATTACAGTGCCAAAGAAACTTATTTGCCGCTTGTTGGAGGTCCTCCGCCTGGTAGGTGTGGCCCTTGGAATTTTTTTTGCCTTTTGGTTTAGCGGCAATCCAGAATATCAATTCAGCATATTGACTATTACCGTCGTGCTCTCCCTGGCCGGCTTGAGTGGAATTGAGGGGTTATTTTTTGGAGAGGCCGCGGCTGAACTCTCCGGTTTCTCGGAGAGTGGTGGGTATCAGCGCGAATCCGCGTTTAACGATCTCGCTTTGGCTCTCGCGACCCTACTTGTTTATGCCGTGGGGTGGGGGACATATGCAAAGGTGACCCTGATGAGCATCACCTTGATCTTCCTCATATTGTCGGCGATTAACCATGCTTACATTGTGATTAACAAGGAGAACGTTACTCTCATCAACCACGTTTACCCGGTAGTTACCCTTCTGCTAATTGGGTTTGTGCTGCCGTTTATGATAAACGTGCTTATTTGAGCCTGACTGGTGGTAAGTGAATTTCACCAGGTCATTGGTTGATATTCAGGTGGGTTTTTGTGCCGATAAAATATGTAAATGCCATCCCGCCCCAGTAGGGAAACGGGATGGCATTTAACCGTTATATAACTCCTAACCTTATTTTGAACCCACGGCGATTGGTCAAGTGCCGCCATTAAAGGGGCTTAGTATACCCCTGTCAACTGCTACGTTTTCTCGATCTCCAGCTCGCCAGAATTTTTCTTTACTGCTTTTAGGCTGTTTCCAACCCCTTCTTTAAGGTTCTTACCCGTTTTGAACGCAGGCACTACCTTACTAGGTACTTCGATCTTTTCGCCAGTTTGGGGATTAATCCTCTCCGTTGCTTTGCGTGATCGAGTTTCGAACTTCCCGAATCCCGTCAACAGAACCTCTTCGTTGTTCTTCAGTGCTTCAGTAATTATCTCGATAACAGAGTCCAAAGCTTCCTTGGAATCCTTTTTTGTAAAACCAGTAGCTTCACTTAACCTGTCGACAAACTCGCCTTTGTTCATACGTCTAAACCTCCCGTTAGGATTAATTAGTTTCACTTTTTTACCTATATTTTGGATTATAAGATGAATTAGTACTAAAATCCAATCCTGAATGGAATATAGGGCAAAAAAGCACGCTTTTTCTACGTAATTTTCGAGAATCCCGTAAATTGAACCTGTGAAGACTGAAAAATAGCCTCAGCCCGCGTTCCTGGCAGGCAAAACTCAGGTCGCCATCGTTGTAACGAGGCTTTTATACGTTACCATTAACTTATCGAAACACCAGCGCTTCGATAACGAACAAATCTGGTTAACAACTAATGTTACAGAGCTTTCGATTCACTTTATACCACAAATGGTGAGGTAAATGCAAATAAATCTTGTGATTAATCCAGTTGCAGGGCATGGAAGGACGGTGAAAGTGCTTCCCAGGGTCAAGAAGAAGTTGGGGGAGGAAGAAGTGGGCCTGGAGGTATATCGCACCGAGTACCCCGGTCACGCAACTGAGCTCGCGAGGGATTTGGAGAAAACGCAGGGCACACTTGCGGTAATGGGCGGGGATGGAACGGTCAGAGAGGCGATGAACGGCCTCAGTTCGCCTTCTACGGCCCTGGGAATTATTCCGGCTGGCATGGGTAACGACCTGTCGCGGAGCCTGAAGATCCCCAGGTCGATAACCGATGCCGTACATGCCGTAATCCATGGAAGTCCGATTCGCATAGACATGGGAGCGGATTGTGGTAGGTTGTTTAGCGTAATGGGGGTGGGTTTTCCCTCTGACGTCGTGGCAACTTTTGTAACTATGAGGAACGGCTTTTTAAAGGGTTCGCTCGTCTACCTGGCAAGCGTGTTGAGGGCCCTGTCCTCGTTGAAAACTTATGAACTCTCCCTGACGATAGACGGGCAGAAACGGGACTGCCTCAGCCCTGCTGTATTCGTGATGAACTCCCGGTTCACTGGAGGGGGGATCGACCTGATCCCTCACGCTGACCCGACCGATGGCCTTCTGGACGTCGCCATCATCCAGGAAATCGGGAGGATGGAGTTGGCCATGGCCCTCCAGAGCGTCTACAAGGGAGAACACGTTGACCATCCTAAGATTGAGTTCCTCCAGGCGAGTAGGATAGAGATAGACGCCCCGTCCAAGATGGTAAAGATGATAGACGGAGAGTTGGAGGGGATTACCCCTGCCGAGATTGAGATAGCGCCTGAGGTTCGCTCGGTTATCGTTCCGGGGTCTTAGGCTCAACCCGGTTCCTTTGGTCGAGAGCGCCGGAGATAGAGTCAATATCCGTTTGAGCTCAACTCTTCTTTTAGTTCCTTGATCTCCTCGTAAAATAGTGGCGTATCCTCGATCATGTTCTTGATCTTCTTGTGGGAATGCATGACGGTACTGTGGTCCCTGCCGCCGAATTTCTTCCCCAGGGCGGGGAAGGAGTTGTCCGTTAGCTCACGGGAAAGGTAGATTGCGATGTGTCTCGCCCGGGCTATTTCCTTCTTCCTGCTCTTGCCTTCTAGTTCACCGATTTCAACCCCGTAACTGTCCGCCACCGCTTCCTTGATCCCCCTGACAGTTAATTCCTCCTCCTGCTTTGACTCGTCGGGGAGGAACCGCTTGATCTCGTCCATGGTCAGCTTTCCACCCGCCAGGTTCGCGTGCGCGACCGACTTTATCAGCGCTCCTTCCAGCGCCCTGACGTTAGTCGTTATCCTGGAGGCAATCAATTCTAAGACCTGATCGTCTACTGTCAGACCCTTCTGCATGGCCTTCTTTCGGAGTATTGCCACCCTCGTTTCAAAGTTAGGTGGCTGGATGTCGGCTACCAGCCCCCAGCGAAAACGGGACACGAGCCTATCCTGAAGATCAGATAGTTCTTGCGGGGGGCGATCGGAGGTCAGCGCGATCTGTTTATTGTTGCCGTAGAGTTCGTTAAAGGTATGGAAGAGTTCTTCCTGCGTGCCTTCTTTATTTTCCAAAAATTGCACGTCGTCCAGCAGGAAGGCACCTACTGACCTGTAACGCTTGCGAAATTCCTCAGTCTTATTCTGTCGTATTGCTTGAATCATCTCGATGGCAAACCTTTCCGAAGTGGTGTAGACTACGTCTCCCGAGGAGCCATTATTGCACAGGTAATTGCCGATTGCGTGTAACAGATGTGTCTTGCCCAGTCCAACCTTCGAGTAGATGAATAAGGGGTTGTAGGCCTTGGCGGGAGTTTCCGACACCGCTTTGCTTGCCGCAGTCGCGAGCTGGTTGCTCTTGCTATTAACGAACGTGTCAAACGTGTACTGCTTGTTTAGGGCAATCTGACCTCCGCCCGAGCGTTCCCGTCCGCACTCACCTTCCCCGGAGTCCAGGTCAGTGGAATCAGGTGAGCCGACTGGGGGAGGATAGAACGTATCTCCATGGCTTGATTCGGCCGGGGCGGAATCCGGGGAAACCGTCACGACCACGTCTTTTTCCTGACCGGAGAGGGCCTTTATCTGCTCCTTGGTGATTTCCAGGTACCTCTCCTCGAACCCACGCTTGATAAAGCCGCTGGGCGCAGTTAGCTCTATTCTGCCGCCCTGCAGGTCAGCGAGCTCGAGGTTGCCCACCCAAGTCTCGAAACTTGCCTCCGGTAGCTCCTCTTTCAGATTTTTTTTGATTTTCTGCCAGAGAGATATTGTTCTATCATTCATGTTTATATATCCCGATGAGTAATAATACAGGTTTAGCGTCCTCCTTTACAAATCATATTTGTTGAAGCCTATATGGCTACGATGCCCTATCGAAGGGAGATTTAGAATATTTTATTCTGTAGTTACCTTCCACGGGCAGGTTTAAAATTTGGTACCCGAAGACGTACTCTGGCTGGGGATGAACCGAGGTGATCTGTAAATATTATCAAAATACAAATAATATCATCCTTTTATGAATACTACGAATATATGATAAGGTTTACCTAAATATAACGAGGCTTAACTGAAAATGTTCTTGTTATTTTCCAGCGCCGCGGAATGTCGATTGAGCGTCAGCGGTTACCTGGGCTGAGAGCGTTTACAACTCGCTCCAGTCATCTCCTGCAGAGACGTCTACCTTGATGGGGACGCGAAATTCCAGGCTGCTTTCCATTATCTCCTTCACTCGTCGGGACGTCTCCGCTACCTCCCCCTCCGGGGTCTCCAGGATTAATTCGTCGTGGATCTGGAGTAGTAGTTTACCGGAGACCTCGCCGCTTTCTAGGCCCTCGTTCACGTCCAGCATGGCTACCTTCATCAGGTCAGCGGCACTGCCCTGGATAGGGGTGTTGATGGCGTTGCGGCGGTCGTAGTTTCTCCTGTTCCAGTTATTGCTGGTAATGTTGGGCAGGTATCGTCTGCGGTGGAAAATGGTCTCGGCGTAATGGTCCTCCTCTGCCTTAGATATTAGTTCGTCCAGGTAGCGTCTTGCCCCCGGATAGAGGTTGAAGAACTGGTCTATATAGGCCTTCGCTTTTTTCCGAGACACGCCGAGGTCTCGAGACAGGCCGTACTCCGTAATGCCGTATACGATACCAAAATTTACCCGCTTTGCCCGGTCCCGCATCTTATCGTCTACCCAATCGGGATGGACGCCAAATATCTTTGCCGCGGTCTTCGTGTGCAGGTCATCTCCCTCACGGAAGGTGCGAATCAGTTCCTCGTCCCCGGACAGGTGTGCGAGCAGCCTCAACTCTATTTGTGAGTAGTCTGCCCCCACGAGTTTGTAGCCGTCGCTTGCGACGAAGGCCTGCCTCAGTTCTCCGCCGAGTTGCGAACCCTTCGGAATGTTCTGCAGGTTGGGGTCGGACGACGAGAGCCTGCCCGTCGCCGTAGCTGTCTGGTTGAAGGACGTATGTATCCGTCCGGTTCTCTCGTTTATCTTTTCCGGAAGAGCGTCTACGTAAGTATTTAGTAGCTTGCTTAACTCCCGGTACTCGATGATCTTCTCAGGGAGGGGGTGTTCTTCGGACAGTTCGTTTAACACGTGGGCGTTGGTCGATGGGCCCGTCTTCGTCCTTTCGATGACGGGAAGGTCCAGTTTTTCGAAGAGCACTTCCCGTACCTGCTTGGGTGAATTTGGGTTTAACTCCACGCCCGCCAGGTCGTTGATAGTCTCCTGGAGTTCCCCCAACCTATCTTCCAGCTTTCTTCTACCCCCTTCCAGTCTCTCTTTTTCCAACTTAATCCCGTTGAATTCCATGTCTCTGAGGACCCTAATAAGGGGGACCTCTATTTCTGAGAACAGGTCTACCTGGTCTCGCTTATCCAGCTTATCCACGAGGAGAGGTTTAAGTTTCCAGATGATCGTCGAGTCGCCGACCGCGTAGGGCGCGGCCTCCTCTAAGGGAAGGCGAGCGAAATCCTGTTTTTCATCCTCGTCAAACAGGTCCTTGTATTCCCTTACCTCCACCCCCAGGAAAGCCCCCACGATCTCCTTGAGGTTGTGGCGGCGTTTGGTCGGTTTTAACAGGTAGGAAGCAATCATCGAGTCGAACGTGATCCCCTTGAGGTCGACTCCAAACTTCTTCAGCACGAGGCTATCGAACTTCAAGTTTTGACCTATCTTGCCGATCTCTTCGTCTTCGAGGACCGGCCTCAACTCCTCCCGAACTAGGTCTTCCGATAGGTTTGAGGGCCCGTTCTCCCCCACCGGGACGTAGACTCCGTAGCCGGGCCGAGGTGAAATCGAGATTCCCACGGGATTTGCCTCGATCGGGTTCAGTTGGTCCGTTTCCAGGTCGAGGGCGAACTCCCCCACTTGCGTTAACTCGGCGACTAACTCCTCCAGTTCCCCCGGTGTTTCGATGACCTTCCATTCGTCATCCGGGTCGGTCTCCTCACCCGAGAGGCCGTCGATAAATGAGGCCATTTCCAGCCTGTTGAACGCGTTGCGGAGGTTGGAGATATTTGGATCACCTGTCTTCATCGCTTCGAATTCCTCGGTGAGTTCCAGCTTGTCACGCAGTGAAATCAGTTTCCGGCCACGGTCGATGGACTCAAGGTGGTCCTTGATCGTGTTTTTGATCCGGGTGGAGTCAATTTCCTCGACTTCATCCAGGACGTTATCCAGCGTCCCGAACTCGTTTAACAGCTTCTCCGCCCGGACCTCCCCGATCTGGGGAACCCCCGGTATGTTGTCCGACGTATCGCCGACTAGGGTAAGGAAGTCCTTTATCTGGGAGGGACTGACGCCAAACTTTTCCCGGACCTCCTGGGCACCGATAACTTCTAACTGGTTATCCTTGTCCGTATCGACGATTTTCACGTGGTCGTCCACGAGCTGGTAAAGGTCCTTGTCGCCCGTGAGGATGATCACTTCCAGTCCCCGTTCCCTCGCCTGCTTTGTCAAGTTGGCGATAACGTCATCTGCTTCGTAACCTTCTTTCCTGACTACCGCGTAGCCTAAATCTCGGGTAATCTCCTCTATCTCGGGAATCTGCTGGGCAAGGTCATCCGGCATCTCCGGTCGGTTCGCCTTGTATTCCTCGAACTCTTCATGCCTCACGGTCTTGCCACGAGAGTCCATGGCCACAACTACGTGACTGGAGGGAAATTCCTTGACCACCCGTTCCAGGGACTGGAGGAATCCGTAGAGGGCGTTTGTGGGGAAACCCTCGCTTGTTGCCAGGCCCCTTATGGCGTAAAAGGAGCGATAGATGATCCCGTGGCCGTCGATCAGCAATAACCTGTCTTCTGGCTCTCCGTCCGGAAGTAGTGTCATTATTCGTTTAACTGTTGATTTATCGCCGATCTTCTGTCCAGTCCGCAGCAGAGGGCGACCCCTATGGCGTCGGCCGCGTCGGCCGGCTTCGGGATTTCCTGGAGCGACAGCAACCTCTTTACCATTACCTGGACCTGCCTCTTGTTAGCCTTGCCATAACCGGTTATCGTCTTCTTTATTTCCAGGGGAGAGTAATTGGTAATCTCCCTGTTGGCAGATGCGAGTAGTATAACTCCTCTGGCTTGAGCAACGAGGACCGCTGTCTTCTGGTTGTTGCTGAAAAATATCCGCTCCACGGCAACCTTGTCAGGTTCGTAGCGATCGATGAGATCCTTGACTGACGAGTATATCTCTTCCAGTCTGGTGCTGAGAGGGTCGTCGGAGGACGTCCTGATCGCTCCGTTTTCGACTAGCTCAAAAGACCTCCGTGCTTTGGCAGCGACCAATCCGTAACCGCAGGTGGCCAATCCCGGATCGATCCCCAGGATGATCTCGGGTCCGCTCACAGCAACTCCCCTAGTTTATCCATTCGCGGGTCCTTGGCGCCCGTCTTTTCCTCTTCTTCCTGACATTGATGGTCCTCCTCGAGGTTTAGGTTAGCACCGCAGTGTGGACAAAGACCCTTGCAATCATGTTTGCAAAGAGGGTACGGCTCCAAGTCAAGCTTGATAAAACGCTTGAGGTACGGGAGCAAATCGATCGTTTTGTCGGTTTTCTGGTATCGATAGATCGAAAGGTCTCCGTCGCTATCGACCTCCGTGTCGATGTCAAATCGGAATTCGAGCTCCTCGTGGCGGTCCAGGTGTTCTTCAATCGGTTCCAGGCAACGACGACAGTGTTGAACTACGTTCGCCGAAAAATCGAGTGAGACGTGCACAGTCTCGTCGGACGTGAATATTGCACCGCCAGAGACGCTCAGTGGCCCCCTAACGGGTAGTTCGTCCTGGTGAAAGTTGATTTGGTCGAGCTCGATTTCTTCTTCGAAGTGAACGAATTCGCCTTCTCTTCTACGAAGTTCGCTTAAGTTGATGTGCATCGGAATCTCCTCCCCGACAAAATTTCCACAGTAGAAGTATATGTTACTCAGAAATGGTAGTCAATTAGGGAAGTATCGACCCTGACTGACTATTGACCGATAATTGGGATGTTTACTGATGAACGGTTCCGCCCTCTTGGGGGGTTAGTGAGAAAGGACCGTGGGTTAATCTATCTCGTATTCGATTAAATCCTCGTTCTCGTGGGGATGGTCGGTACCCTCGTAGAGTTTGAGCTTTTTCATCATCTCTCTTCCGAGCTTGGTCTTGGGCATCATCCGTCGGACAGCTTCCTTGGCGGGAATAAGGGAACCGCTCTCCAGCAGTTCACCGTAGCTCTTGCTCTTCAGATTTCCCAGGTATCCGGAATGGCTGTAGTGCATCTTTTGCTCTGCCTTGTTCCCCGTCAACCTGACCTTGGTGCTATTCAGCAGGACCACAAAATCCCCGGTATCCACGTGAGGAGTGTAGATTGGTTTGTGCTTTCCCTGTAACAGCGTCGCGATCTCACTCGCCAGCCTTCCCAGTGGTTTGTTTTCTCCGTCTATCACATACCAATCTCTATCGTCGTGGGTTATTTCCTCTTTCTTTGCCATCCATGTATTTTGCATTGTCTACCTCCGCTTGTGGGTACTTTTTTAGTTAATCTCCTTAGCTTAAAGATTGTGCAAGTCGACGTCCAAAAAATCAAGGCCGCCCGCGTTGGCACCCACCTGGGCGCCTACCCCTCCGCTTGGAAAGAATCGTAAATATCCAGGTATTTCTTGCCGATGTTTTTCAGCTTGTGCTCTTCGGCGGTAACCCTCCCGTTAGCAATTAGACGTTCTCGGAGGTCTTCGTCCTCCATGCCCCGTTTGATCAGGTCGACGAACTCCTCATCGCTTTCCCCTTTCAAGCAATTGGATCCGTGGTTCAACCAACCGCGGTAGGCAGGCAGGTCTCTGGTGACGATGGGGAGACCTCTACCGGCCGCCTCTAGCAGCACTATACCTTCGTTCTCTTCGGTAGAGGGAAAGAAGAAGAGGTCACCGGAGGAAAACGCTGCACCTATGTCCTCCACGTAACCCGTGAACTGACAGTTGTCAGGTGCGTTGTTAATCGCCTGGTCCATGTCCCTGTCGAACATAAAGAGCCGGTTCATGCGGTGTCCGTACCAGATGAAGTTGTATTCCGGGAGCTTCCTCGCCGTGTCGACGAACGTCTCGATCCCCTTGCGGGGGATTACCTGACCGACGACGATTACGGTCGGCTTAGTTAGGTCGTATTTCCTTCGATACCTCTCACGCCCCTCCTCTGAGTACTCGATCTTGGAGAGGTCGACTCCGTTGCTTACCACCCTGACTTTGCCCTCATCTACTCCAAAGTCGGAGATCATATCCCTGGTGTACTCGGACGGAGCAATGATCCGGTCTCCGGAGCTGTATAGTGCCGACAGCCATTTGATAAATGGCTTCTGTAGATGTTCAGATAGGGTGAATCCCCCCTCAATATCCTTGCCGGAATGGGCGAAGACGACGCCCATGTTCCCACGTCGCTGGGCCTGCTTTAACTTCATAAATGAAATCGGCCCCGGCCAATTGATGTGAATTACCTCGCAGGAACTGCTAAGTTTGTCGACTACTTCAACCCCGTTCTCGGCGAGGGCCTTCTTCTGATGCTTAACTGCTGCGGTAATGCCATGGACGCCATACATCGTTGGATCTTCGTAAACACATACAGTTTTCATGTATCACAATCCCCGCTTGTTGGATTAATCTATTGTCGTAATCTAGTTCATGTACGAGTCTATTATATATATTGTAAAAAAGGTTATCGAGGAGTAGTAAGAAACGCAACCACTTGTCTTTTTTTCCAGGATACATGAAAATTATGGGGTAGATCGCGGGTTTTTGACTTTTAAAACAGGAAAAAGGTGGGTTATTAGGTAACTCCTATGTTCGAGCTACTGTATTATCTGATTGGTGTAGCCGTTCGGGTCGGGATCAAAAAGAATTTTACCTTACGGGTAAATGGCCTGGAGAACTACACGGAAACTCCATCGACGTTAATCGTGGCCAACCACAAGCGGGACCTCGACTCAGTCCTGCTGGCGTCCGTCTTCTACTTTCGAAATGGCTTCCTGCACCCCTCACATCACGTCTCGTTTATGGGGGACGAGAACCTCTTTCAACCTGGGTTCCTCGGGAGCTGGATCAAGGGACCAAAGTTTCTCAAGAAGGTTCTTCAGCCCTTGTCCCTTGGTTATATTTTGAGGGGAGTGCACGCCTATCCGATAGGTAAACTGGACTTCCATTCTGTACCCGTCCACGATGCTCTGAGGATAATCCTCGAGACTAACGGAGACCATCGATTAAACGAAATCATCAAGGAGGACGCGCTCCACGACCTCCTCGAAGATGCTTCCTTTGGACACCCTGACATGACGATAACGGAGTTCTTCAATAGCGAGGGGTATCCCCGCAAGAAGATCAAGTCCAGCTGTTTCAAGTCCTCGTTCCGTAAGGCGGTAAAGAAGACGAAGTTGTTTGGCGTCAGAAAGCAGCTAGACACGTTTATCGATCTTCTGGATGAGGGTGAGATAATCTACATAACCCCGGAGGGGACCCTGTCGCGAAACGGAATGCTGGGAAAGCTGAAGGATAGTTTGTTGATACTCCTTGACGAGGCCAACACGGACGTAGTGGTAACTCCGACGAACATAACTTATGACTACCTGACGGGCGGGAAGACCAAGATCTTAGTCAACGTTGGCGAGGAGATAGAGGGGATGAGCGGGGTCGATAGGAAGGAGCAGAGCAGGGTCCTCAGGCAGAGAATTCTGCGGTTGACGACAGTAAACCTGGGCCAGCTCGCCAGTTACTACCTTGTTAATGCAGATGGTGGAGGCCAAGAGATAATCGAAGAGGATGAGTTCTTCGCTCAGGTCCGCGAGTACCTGGAAGAGGCAAGGGAGGCCGGTTTCCACGTAGACGAGGACCTGAATACTACCGACGGGCTCGAGAAGAGGTGGCAGAGTTTTATCAACTATTGCGAGGATAGGGGGGTGCTCAGCCGGGTCGGGAACGGCCGGTTCCGATTGGAAGACGGTCTGGGATACGATCGGACGGAAATCCCCCGCGGCTACAAACGCAAGCCCGTAGAATATTCTGCCAACGAGGTCAAGGACTTAGAGAAGGTCGGGTTGCTTGACCTGTGAGCTTATTTAACTGCGATGATCTGTACAGCCTTTCCAGCCTAAAACGAATACTTTCCTATTACGACCTATCCCCGGCGAAGGGATTGGGGCAGAACTTCCTGTTTGAACGGGCAGCCCTGGAAAAGATTAGCGAGGCGACCGGTGAGATGGACGAGCTGGTCGAGATAGGGTCGGGAATCGGGTCGTTGACGTGCCTGCTTAAGGAGGACCATCGCAGGGTGATTGCCGTGGAGATAGATGACAGGCTGGAAGAACCATTTAATCGTATCGCCGGGTCGCCGGCGGTTACTTTTCTCAACGAGGACTTTTTGGCGTTAACCCCGGCGGACCTTGAATTGCGTCCAAACGGGGGGGCAACCCTGGTGGGAAACATCCCTTACCACCTGACCGCAAAAATGATCGAGAAAGGGATGCAGGAGAGATCATATTTTTCGGGAATAGTTTTTACGGTCCAGCGGGAGGTTGCGGAGCGAATACTGGCTGAGCCGGGTTCCAGGGAAGTTGGGCCGATAACCTTTCTCGTCCGGGGTTATGCGGAGGTAGAAAAGGTGACTGACGTTTCCAGGGATAGTTTCTATCCCAGGCCGGACGTCGACTCCACGACGATACAGATCGTCCCCCGCGCAGAGAAAAATTTTGCTGCCGACCCTGGCCTCTTCTTTAGATTGGTCAGGGAGCTTTTCAATTACCGCAGGAAGACAATAAGAAAGGGGCTGATAATCAGCCCGGAGTTGAATATGGATAAGGAGTCTACGGATGAGTTACTCTCGCGGTCCGGCCTCGACCCGAGGAAGCGGCCGGAAAACATTACTATAGAAGAGCTGGACGAGCTGGCAGAAGAGGTTGGGCGATACGAGTTAGGCGGAGAGGGTGATTCTGGCGAAAAGGGTAGGTGAGGGGGGTCCTCATCAGCTATTTCCCGCTGTTAATCGTTCTGGTAGGGGTAGTCGTCTTCTTTGGAGTTAGGTACCTCTATCGGAAGTTCGTTCAGGAAAAGTCGGAGAAGTATGCCAGATGCCCGCATTGTGGGCGTTACTACGAGAAGGGGAACTATTATTGCCCCCATTGCGGGGAGGTAGTGGATGGGGACCGTAGTGACGACGGCCCCGTCTCTTAGGCCTCGTCCAATCCGAAGGCCTTGGGTAGAAGTTCCTTTAGGGACTTGATCTCGTAGTTTCCTGAGGTGTCGGCCATGATGACCGTTAGGTCTGGTGCGTGTTCTTTTAACGTCTGACGGCACGCCCCGCAAGGCCTGCAGAACGTATCACCACAGACGACAGCAAGTTTCTCGAATTCCCTTTCCCCTTCTGATATTGCCTTGAACAGTGCCACGCGTTCCGCGCAGAGCGACAGACCATTCACGCCGTTTTCCACGTTGGTCCCCGTGTAAATTTCTCCTGCGGGGGTCATGAGGGCTGCGCCCACTGGAAAGTTTGAGTACGGTGAATACGAGTTCTCCCGCGCCTCTTTTGCCATTTCGATTAAATGCTCTGCGTCAGTGTTGTTCATTGGCCTCCTCGATAAGTATAAGAGGTATCCGGTATCCGGTACCAGGGGGTAGGGTTTAGGATTCAGGTTGGCTGGTGAGCGGACGTCGGGTTAACGGGTTGATGTGTTGATGGGTCAAAGAGTTGATTGGTTAATTGGTTAATTGGGTGATGGGTGGTGAGGTATTAGGAGCCAGGGTTTAGGATGTAGGGGGTAGGATGTGGGTTGGTCTGTGAGCGGGAGTTGGTTGTGTTAGCGAGGTACCAGGTAACAGGTATCCGGTACCAGTTACTCCGGTATGTGTAACTTTTACGGGCATAGCCACGGGTTCACCCGTGGGGTCATGTTTGGTATAAGGGTTTACCGAGTTGCTTCGGTATGTGCAACGTAGTCGTTCAGCTAGCCTGCACATACCGAATTAATTGTGTCAACATTTGTAGAAATCTCCCAGCACCGTTATTTAAGACAGTCACGGGTAACGTGTTAATGAGTTAAAGAGTTGACAGGTTGATTGGTGAATTGATTAATTGGTGATGTGTAATGTGTAACGGGTAGCGGGTAACGTGTAGATGGGGGATTTGATTAAGTTGGTTACTAGAGACTAATTGCCAGGACCTAAGACCCAAAACCCAACACTCAGGACCCCTGACTGAGAACTGAGAACTGCGAACTGAGAACTGCGAATTTGACGAAACGCTCAGACCTCGTTAATCTTAGAAGGTACCGCCTACTTTAGCCGTCGAAAGTTTTTACGGGAGGCAGATATGGAAATATACAGTCTTTCTGAGTGGGATTTGCGGAGTATGTTTGACGATCTGGCATCCGATGCCTACGTATTTATGCCTGTCTTTTGCCAGCAGGAAGGTGGGCCGAGGTCCAAATGGGAATTCTCTCGCTGGGAACCTGACAAAACCCACTTTCAACTCAATTGTCGGCGCACCGACGCGATATCCAAAGATTTTTTCCTTCCACCGAAGAACATTTTACACACCTATCCCGACGGTAATCCGGAGAAAGAGGACAAGGAGACGGTGATTTTCGGTTACAAGAGTTGTGAAATTAGGTCTTTGCAAATTCTCGACAAGGCCTTCTCGGAGGGGGATTTCAGTTACCCGTTCTACGATCAGCGCAGGGAAAGGACCACGATAATCTCCTGCGACTGTATCGACGTTTCTGACAAGTGTTTCTGCAACAAGGTCGGCGGAGCCCCCTATCCAAAGAGCGGGTTCGATTTGAACGTCTCCAACCTCCCCGCTTATGGGGATTTAATAATTGAGGTAGGAGAGGATTCAGCGAAAGGGCACGAGCTCCTCGACCGCTATAATCATTACTTTACTGAGGCGACCGAAGACCAAATACGGGAACGGGAAAAGCACCGCGAGGAGATGACCAGTCGCCTTGAGGAACAGAACAGTTACTTTGAGGTCGGTTCACATCTTGACGAGGTCGGACGTGACGCCCCCTTCTGGAAGAAGTACTCCAGGAAAAGCAGTTACTGCTCTGCGTACACTCTGGCCTGTCCGACTTCTCTTGCCCTACACGATCTCAAGCAAGAGGGCTCCAAGACCGAGATACTTGGCGAGGTGTGGGACGGAGCGACTATCAAGAAGATGTGTAAGGAATTAGAGTCGGACGACACGACGGATAGTCGGATCAAAGAGATGTTCTACGACAAGTTCGTCCGCTACTACGAGAAGTTTGGGGAATATGGTTGCTCCGGCTGTGGTCAGTGTGCCCGAATCGCCGGCGGAGAGGTTGACATGCGTGACGTCATCCATGACGCCACTAACTGTAGTTGTAGTTAAGACCTTCCCCGGCGAAATTATAAGAATTCATATTGGTATAACGTTTACTTTCAGGATAACAAGGGAACTCCGCTAACGATGAGCATAAAAGGCCGCGACGAGAGAATCATCTTTGACATGGACGGAGTACTGCTTGACTCGGAAAGCGACCTGAGCTGGCTTGTGGAAGCGACGAGGTCCGCGCTGGAAGAGGTAGGTGTGGATCCGACGCAGGAGAACATGGAAAAACTCTATCCGGGCAACCTCGACGAATTCACGGTGGCAGTACGTGATTTTCCCGGCACGCCGGAGGAGATCTGGAAGATCAGGGACAGGTATTACATAGAGAGGAAGGTCCGGATGATAGAGTCCGGGCGGATGACGTCGTTCTCCGACGTCGAACTTCTATACGAACTGGCTGAGGATTACTCTCTGGCGATTATCAGTAACTCTCCGCAGATCGTCGTGGACGAGTTCGTTACCCGTTACGGGTTTGAAGACCTCTTTTCCGCCTGGGCGGGGCGCGGGCTGGAGTTGGAGGACCTGGATAGATTGAAACCGCACCCCTACCTCTATAAAAAGCTCGTTATGACTATCGGGAAGGGTAATTCATGGTACATTGGCGATAGAGCCGGAGATAGAGAATTCGCGGAGGCCACAGGCATGAAATTTATCCTCTTCACCCGCGACGGCGCAGGGATGAACGAAATGCGCGAATTGATTGACTACTTCCGCTAGGTCCTACTCCCAGAGGTCGTAAAGTTGGTCTCTGACAGGTTCTCTGTATACCTCATCATCGATGTAGAGACCCGGCGTTTCTCCACTTTCGCAGCGGCCGATCACGCTTGCAGGTACCCCTTTCGCCTCTAGTTCGGTCATTGCCCGTGGCGCGTCTTCTTCCGGTAGAGTAGCGACCAGGGCTCCGGACCCAAAGACCTTGAGGGGGTCGACGTCCATCGCCCCGCAGAGCAGTTCCGTCTCGGAAGAAGTAATTATCTTTTCCCGGTCCACGTGAAGTTCAAGTCCGGAAGCGACCGCGAGTTCCAGGAGGCCGTCGACTATTCCACCTTCGGTGGGGTCATGCATCGAGTTGGCGTACTTTCTCAGCACGGTTGACTCGGGAATGACGCTTAACCTGTCGAGGTTCTCAGCCCCGCGGCTGATTACCGACCCCTCGACTGCGTCGCTCACCTCGTCGTGAAAGTCGGTGGCGATGATTCCCGTGCCCTCTACACCGGCACCTTTGGTAAGGACGATTACGTCGCCGGGTTTTCCACCTCCTGTTGAAATAAACTTTTCCGTCGTTCCAAAGCAAGTTAGCCCAAGGAAGGGACGATTGAGTATTGGAACAAACTCGGAATGTCCGCCGACTACTGATATATCCAGTTTCTTTGACGCTCTATCTATCTGGTCGGTAATCTTGTCCAGGACCTCCCCGTCCTCCGCCGGGAGCAGGTAGGTTACCGTTAACCACTCTGGATCAGCGCCGGACGCAGCTACGTCGTTGCTCGCGATATTGATACCCAGCGTGCCGATGCCCTCAGCAGCGAAGATTATCGGGTCCGAGTTAACGACGAGGACCTGATCTCCGATCTGGATTGCCGCCGTATCCTCTCCATAAGCGGGCCCAACCAGAACGCTGTCGCGGTCCTTTCCAGTTCTGTGGAAGACGTATTTTTCCAAATCTTCTGGGCTAACCTTGCCAATCATTTTATTACCTCCATTTGTCTCGTTAGTGGTAATCTTGCCACTCGCGGTCTCTGGAGCTTACGATTTCCAGTAACCGTCGAAGATGATATCATACATATTCCAGCTAATAAAGTTGCTTCGTGATCGTAATCTTTTTTACGGAGCGGCTTGACCATATAATCTTGTTTGTAACCCCCTGTAAGATCAGGGGTAAGGCGAAAAAGTGTACCACGAGGTGTGCTCAATGGAACGAAGGTTGAAGGTTTATCAGGTAAATAGGCTCACGGTTGAAAAGAAACGCAAGGACGACGGTAGATACATCTATTATTATTCACCCCAAGAGGATGGAGGCGAGAGCTAACTGATGGCTGAATTGAGATGGAATCCAATACTGGAAAGGTGGAATATCGTATCGGACGAGCGGCAGGACAGGCCCGTCTTGCCGGAAGATAGCTGTCCTCTATGTCCTGAGGTCCTGGAGGTCCCCCAGGAGGATTACTACATAGTTTCCTTCGAGAACAGGTTTCCCGCCCTCAGGCGGGATCCGGGAAGGCCTAACCTAGAAGGTGACTCCTTTTACCGGGTTAGGCCGAACAAGGGCGTGTGTGAGGTCCTCCTCTACACCTCGGACCACGACGTCCAACCCGCGGACATCGGTCAGACCAGGTTCGAGGACCTGATCTCAGTCTGGCGGGATAGGTTTACGGACCTGTCTCAGGAGGACTTCGTTGACTATATTTACATATTTGAAAACAGGGGAGAGGAAATCGGGGTTACCCTCTACCACCCCCATGGTCAACTTTACGCCTTTCCCTTTGTTCCACCTCGAGCTCAACGGGCCCTGGACAGCGCCGAAAGCCATTTGGAACGGGCCGGGACCTGTCTTTACTGTCGGATAATGGAGAAGGAGCGAAACCTTGCTACACGGGTGATCTGGGAGGACGAGCACTTTGTCGCGTTCGTTCCCTTCTTTGCCCATCTCCCTTACGAGGTCCACCTCTATCCTAAACGCCACTATCCAGACATCCTGGGCATGAATCGGGAAGAGATACCGTCACTGGCGGCGGGGATCAAGTCGGTCCTCACCTCCTACGAAGGCCTCTTTCCGGTCGAGGAGTTTCCCTACATGATGACCTTCCATCAGGCCCCGGTTGACGGCGACGACTATCCATACTTCCACTTCCACCTGGAGTTCTACTCATTACAGCGAGCCGCGGACAAGATTAAGTACCGGGCGGGCGTAGAGACGGGGGCAGGGACGTTTATCTCTTCGATATCACCGGAAAAGATGGCCAGGGACCTCCGGGAGGCCGATGGACTTGAGTAACGGGACAATAGACCCGCTGAGAGAGATCTTCCACGAGGTATTCGGGTCCAGTCCTCAGCCGGAGGTCTATCGTGCCCCCGGCCGGGTTAACCTGATCGGGGAGCATACCGACTACAACGGGGGGTTGGTCTTGCCGATAGCCATCGACCTCGATACCCGCGTCTGTATTAGAACGACCGGCGAGGACTCCGTCCGCCTCTATTCGACGAACCTGGACGAGTCCGGATTAATTGAGTTGGGGAAGCTTCACGACCGCCAGGACAAGTGGACCGACTACGTGCAGGGGCTTCTCGTTGAACTGGACCGTAAGGGTGCTGAGCTCGACGGTTTCGACCTGTTGGTCGACTCCGAAGTGCCCGTTGGTGGAGGACTGTCCAGCTCTGCTGCCCTGGAGGTCGGGGTCATGGGAGCCCTCACGGACGTCTTCGGCCTGGAACTTGACGATTTCGAAGTAATTAACTCCTGCAGGAAGGCGGAGAACGACTTCGTCGGCGCGAGTACGGGGATCATGGATCAATACATATCCTACTTCGGTCGCGGCGGTACAGCGCTATTGTTAAATACGAGTTCGTTAAACTATCAGGCCGTAGACCTTAACATCGGGAACCACGTCCTTGTAGTGATAGATACCACCGTTTCTCATACTCATGGTGCCAATCAGTACAACAAGCGCAGGGAGGAATGCGAAGAGGCTCTGGAAATGATTAACGCGGAATTTGGTCCCGGGCATCTGGATTCCCTCAGCGGGTTAAAGGTATACCAGCTGGAGGATCTTGAGAAGGTATTGCCGGGGACCCTGTACGACCGCACTTACCACGTCGTTACGGAGAACGAGCGCGTGGTCGACGCGGCCGACTTTCTCTCGATAGGGGAGACGGAAGAGGTGGGCAAACTATTCTACGCCTCTCATGATAGCTTACGGGACAGGTACAAAGTCAGTGCCCCCGAACTCGACTTCTTGGTTGACTTTGCCCTAAATTTCCCCATCCCGGGGGCGAGAATGACGGGCGGCGGGTTTGGTGGCTCGACGATACATCTTGTACCCGAGGAGCAGCTGGACGAGTACGTCGATGGTGCGACGCGCGCCTTCGAGGAGGAATTTGACGTCACGCCCCGGAGTTTTGTCGTTCAGGCGAGCGATGGGGCGAAGGCGAGGCCGACTTTGTCGCGATGATTGGGTAACGGGTCGGGGGTTAATGAGTTGACGGGTTAAAGAGTTAATTGGTTAATTGGTTAATTGGGTGAAGAAGTACCAGGTGTCAGGCACCAGTTTTTTTGGAATCAAGATCTAAAATTAATAGATTAGGGATTATCGGTGTTAACTCTTAGCACTTTCATGGCGCCACTGGTAAAACTCTGTTCCAGAGGCAAGATGTAAAAACAGAATAAACGTAGTTTGTGAATGACTTTGGACCTTGGACTTTGGACCTTGGACTGGTGTTTCGAATTGCGAACTGATGCGCGCTTGATTTCTCGCCAGTGACTATATAGCATATTTTTGTCTATTAATTCCCCCGGTTGTGTTCGGGACGTGGTTGTGCTAAGATTTTACCCGAAACTGGAGTAAAATAGTCCACTTTAAAAGAGGAAAGGTGAGTAAACATGATCTCTGAAGAAGAAGTTGAAAAAGCTCTAGATGAGATAAGGCCGTCCATACAGGCAGATGGCGGTAACGTACTGCTAAGTGAGATTACAGAGGACAACGTAGTTAAGGTCCAGCTGGTTGGTGCCTGCGTTGGCTGTCCGCTGTCAACGATGACCCTCAAGCAGGGCGTCGAGAAGGTGCTGGAATCAAAGATACCCGAGATCGAGGAAGTAGTCGCCGTATAACCGATATCCCGGTATAGTAGCCCAAAGTGAGAGGTTAGATAAACTACTTACTTGAGGCTAAGCGTCTTCGAGGGTATCATTTCCTTCGAATTCAATAGAGGTGAAGTACTATGGCAGCAAGTCTTAATCAAGTTGTTCTTATTGGTAACTTAACTGGCGATCCCGAACTTCAGTATACCCAGTCTGGCGTTGCCCGGACGACTTTCACCGTTGCCGTGAACAGGCAGTGGAGGGACAGAAACGACGAACTTCAGGAGGAGACGACCTTCGTCCCGATTACTACCTGGAGGAACACTGCAGAGAACTGTGCGACGTATCTCAGCAAGGGCCGTCCCGTAGCCGTAACCGGTAGATTAAGGATTTCGAACTACGAGGACGACGACGGTAACAAGCGCAAGTGGACGAGCGTCGTCGCGCGAAACGTTCAGTTCCTTGGAACCGGGAGAAATCAGGGGGAAGGACAGGGAGGAAGCTCACAGGGAAGTTCAAAAGGAACTCCAGGAAAGCCGACCGGCAAGCCAGAGGCAGCAGATGACGACGAGGATATACCCTTCTAGATTATCCGTAGCCGATTTAAGGTTAAAAAATTAAAAGGGTTAACCGGCAATTTCCTGGCGGAGCTTCCATCCAAGTCTCGTCGGTAGCGCCCTCAGCAGGCTGGTTAGGACGCTGGGGGTCTTTAGTAGGTCCTTTGCTAGGGAGTACAGGTGATCGGTATCCCCGCGTTCAATGAGGAGCTCCGCGACCTTAGGTTCGTCCAGTAGTTCCAGGATCGAGTTCAGGTCCTCATCGGAGAGCCTGCCTAATACTTTATGTAAGAGGATTTCCTTTTCCAACCGCCTACCAACTGCCCTCATCCACTCTTCTCTGTAGTAGGCGTTCGGATTGTTCAGGCCATTCAGCCCCTTGGCAACGGCATCTCCAGCTATCTCGGCAGTAAAAGTAATCGGGTAGAGTCCGCCTCCCGTCGTGGGTTTGACCTGACCGGCAGCGTCACCCACGAGCAGGACGTCTTCCCTCGGAGAACCTCCGGGTACGCCGATCGGAATGGTTCCGGTCCTCTCGTTCCAGGTATCTTCGGGGCCTACCTTATCCATGAGGTTAGCGAGAAATTCCGTCAGCCGACTTCCCTCTTCGGTGGCCAGCCCCACTCTGGCTCGGTCGGCGGCGGTGGGAATGACCCACGCGAAGAAGCCCGGAGCCACGTCGCTTCCGAAGTAAACTTCTACTAAATCTTCGTGGAATCGGTCGCTTCTGGCATCCGCCTGAATTGCGTACAGTCTCCCCGGTGGATCATCTCCCCCTATTAACCTCCGGACGTCGCTGGCGGGGCCGTCTGCACCGACGGAGAACTTTGGGTGTGCGGGAAAGATCTTCTCGGTCTTCAGGTCCTTGAGCTGGACCCCTTCTCCGTCTAGATCAATCAGGTTGAGCCCCGATTTAACCCTGACTCCCTTCTCTTCAGCCCTGTGGAGCAGGACCTGGTTCAGCCGGTTCCGGTCCAGGACTATCGCTCTGGGGTCCGTAGCGGAGAGAGTGTAGGAGGTATCGTCCGGCGTATGGATGATTGCGCCGTTGATTTTCCCGAGAAATGCCGATTCCGGAGAGCCCAATTTTTGCCACGTGTCTACGCTTACCAGGCCGCCACAGAGGGACGACCGGGAGGGGTCCTCCTTCTTGTCTATCAACAGGGTGTCTGCACCTTTTTCCGCAGCGCAGCGCGCGGTAATCGCTCCCGCGGGCCCGCCACCTACGACCAATAGGTCGGGTTCGTTGTCCATTTTTCCTTTACCACCTTGCGAGAAAGCTTAAACTCGGCTCGAACTCCTCAGCTGGAGTGGTTACCTCCAGCCCGAAGTAGACGTCGGAGTCGTAGTCCAGCATTAACCCATAGCGAACTGGTTCATCAAAGCTACTGATGAATCCGGCACCCAGTGACTCGATCCGAATATGAACGAGCAGTTTTTCCAACTGGAGGTTTTTGATGATAGCGGATAACCGGTTGCCCTTCCAGCTTAACTCTTCCACAAACCCGAGAGGGCCAATTGTCTCCCCGGGATCGAACAGGACCCCTTGAGACCACTTTATCCCAATTTCCCCGGGAAAGAGCTTCTTGCCTCCGGACAGGAGGAAGTGGTCGGATAAAGAACGGGCGGCGCCGAGATAGCTACTGCTTAAGAGCTCCTGCCAGTTGGACGGATCCACTCGAGGATACCACCCCGGGCTGTATGATGTAGTCACCAACCCGGATCCGAAACTGAGACTCAGGTCAATATTCCCGATCGAGTAGGAACCATTCCCGAGGACCTTGTAGCTGGTTAAGTTGGCCCAGAGAGTTGAGTCGAAGGAGATGAGGTAGCCACCTATCTGATAGTCGAAGTATTGGAGGTTGACTCCGCCAAACGTATTTTTCGGCCTGAACCCTTCCGAAATCGAGTACTCGCCAAGGACGAACGGACGTATCTTCCATTTGTCCAGCCCGAGTTCTACGTCCTTTACGGAGAGCGCCAGGCCAAAGGAATCGTCTCCAAACCTGGAACCACCCAGCCCGAAATTGCCTAGTTCAAGGCCACCAAATAAGTCGCCGTTGTCATAGGTAAACGAAAGGGAGTTTTCGGCGGAAACCGGTGGCATGAATGACAATACCAATCCGGCAATTACCAGGAGGAAGGTGGAAGCGCGTACGACCTCACCCGAAAATCTTTTCATCGACCATCTGCTCAGATCTTTCATGGGCTCCATGGACCCGTGGGTCCGGGTAACGCTCGGGGAAGTCTACCGTCAGCTTTCAGGTTCCTCTTTTCTCTGGAATAGTAGGTTCATTATCCCGTATCTTGCCAGGAGCGCCAGGCCTAAGCCGACGAAAAAGAACTCGACGACCTTTACCGAGAAGGAATAGGCGACGGCCTCGCTTCCGTTGATCCCGAACAGGGCAAAGATTCCAATCAACCCTCCTTCCGAGATGCCGATTCCTCCCGGAGTTACCCAGAAAAGAGAAGACAGAATCGAAATCAAGGCGAACAGCATCGTCAACTCGATTATGGAGAAGATCCTTCCCTGGGTGAAGTAAAAGTATATTTGCGGTCTGAGGAGCATGAACACCGTCGCTACCAAATCGAAGAGAAAGGCGATGAACGTGTGCCTGATGTGCTGACCAAACGCCATGTTTATTTCCCGCTCCAGGTGCCTCACGATTGACTCCGCCTTGCCGATCAGATCAGTCCAGGGTAACAGCCTCTTTAACCAGGCGATGAACCGAGTAAAGAGAAAGAGTTTCTTGTAGAAGTTCATTATCAGGAGGATGAGCAGGCCGACAAAGAGCAGGGATACGAGGATCAAGTAGATAAGGGTATCCTTGGGTATCTTGCTAAATAGGCCGAACAAAGCCCCGATGAGTATCGCGGCCACGAGGGCCGTCATCATCGATATCCTCTCGGCAACTATCGTGGCAAAAATCCTGCTGTAGGAGGAATCACTTTCTCTCTCTATCACGAGGGCCCGCACTGGTTCGCCCCCAAAGTGCATCGAGGGTGTCAGGTAACTTACGGCAAAGCTGCCGATCCTTGCCCATAAGCTTAGGCTAATCGGGGCCTCTACCCCGTAACCCCTCATGATTACTATCCAGGCTATGGTCCAGAAGGTAAACATGCCCATAATGGACAGGATGATGAATCCGAACCCATCCCAGCCCAGAGTAGTTAACTGGTTTAGGACCTTGTTTGGACCGATGTACCAGAGTATGCCCCCTAATATACCCAACCCAACGATTACGGAAAGTACCGTCGTAGTTTTACGACCGAGATGCAAAAAAACCTCCCCGATGACTAAACATTATTCAGTTGTACAAGATTAACGGATCGCATATACTTTAGCAATATACGGCTTGACCGCGGCATAGAGGTGTTCGGAATCTCTGATTAATGACCTACGCCTGCATGAAGTTTTTGGAGATAAACTGACTGATCATAGGAAATTGACTTTTAATCCTTATTAATAGACGGTTTAGGGTTAATTCCTCAATACTTAGTTATGAGGGGTGAATTATGCCGGAAGATTTCGACTTTGAGCCAAGAGGCAACAGGAGAAGTTCGGATTTGGATATGTGGAAGGACAATCTTAAGCGGTTCGGTAGCAAAACCGGCTGGATAATAATCGCTTTGATTGTAGTTATATACTTGGTTCAGGGTATCTATCAGGTCGGGCCTTCCGAGGTCGGCCTGGTTAAACGCTTTGGTAAGTATATAAAGACGTCCGGACCGGGATTGCACTATCACATGCCACCCCCGATTGAGTCCGTGCAGCACGTGGACATCACGACGGTAAGAAAGATAGAGATCGGTTACGAGACCATTTCCCCGCCTCCCAACCCACGGTACAGGGTAGACAGGGAAGAGGCGCTCATGCTCACCGGGGACGACAACATCGTCCACCTGGAACTGGCGATTCAGTTCACCGTGATGGACCCCGAAAATTTGGCTTTTAACATTATCGATCCTGAAGTCCTGGTCAAGGAAGCGGGAGAGGCGATCATTCGCCAGGAGGTAGTCCAGCGGACGGTAGAGGATGTACTGACCTCCCAGCGTACCGAGATCGCGATCGACGCCATATCTGACCTTCAAGAATTGTTGGATTACTACGAGGCAGGTATAAAGATCGAGACGATCAAGATACAGGACGCTAAGCCACCGGAGCCGGTCGTGCCCGCGTTTGACGACGTTACCAGTGCCAAAGAGGACAAACAGACAAAGATCAACCAGGCGGAGGCCTATAGCAACGACGTCATTCCCAAGGCCAGAGGTGAGGCGGCGCAGATACTGAACCAGGCCGAAGCGTACAGGGCAGAAAAGATCAACGCCGCTGAAGGTGGAGTGAGCAAGTTCCTCCAGGTGCTTGAGGAATACAACCAGGGTAGCCAGGAAGTTACACGACTGCGCCTGTACATGGAGACGATGGAGGACATCCTCCCGGAAATGGAGAAGGTAATTCTGACGGAATCAACCGATGGGTCGTCCATCTTGAAGTTGCTTAACTTGAACGAACTGGACGGTGATAGCAAATGAAAAAGCTCGGTTGGTTCGTCGGAATAGTCGTAGTGTTGATAATCTTGTTCAACCTGTTCACCTTCACGGTCGACGAGACAAAACAGGCGATCCTCGTCCAGTACGGTAACATCAAGAAGGTCGTGACCGAGGCGGGGTTGCACTTCAAGATTCCGTTCATCCAGTCCGTCCAGATGATGGAGGGGCGTTTACTGGACTACGATATCCAGCCACGAAAGCTGATCACCGCCGACCAGAGAAGGCTGCTCGTCAACAACTACGCCATCTGGCGTATCGAGGAGCCAAAAAAGTTCAGGGAGTCGATGGGTGGGAGAGTGGATATCGCACAGACGCGGATCGATGACATTGTTTACTCCAACCTGAGGGACGTGCTGGCAAGCCACGAGTTCAGCTTCATAGCCTCTGGTGAGAGGATTACGATGCTGAAGGAGATCACGGAGACTAGTGCGGAGAAGCTGGACGAGTACGGCATAAACCTGATGGACGTCAAGATTAAACGGGCTGACCTGCCAGAAGCGAACGAGCAGGCGGTATACGACCGGATGATATCGGAAAGGCAGAGGCGGGCCGCCCTGCTGAGAGCTGAGGGTGACGAGCGCGCGCAGGAGGTAAAATCCGACGCAGACAGAAAGAGTAGCGTTATCGTCGCCGAGGCCGAGAACGAGGCCGAATCCATCCGCGGTGAGGGAGACGCCAGGTCGCTGGAAATCTACTCCGATGCCTACAGCAAGGACGAGGAGTTCTACGAGTTCTGGCGAAAGTTGAGTTCCTACCGGACCTCTCTGTCCGAAGGAAAGACGACCATACTGCTCTCGCCGGATAGCCAGTACCTTGAACTTTTGGCCCAGGGTGACCTGGAGTCTCTTCAGCTAAGGGACCAGGCGTCAGTCGGCGCTACACAGACGGAAAGCCAGACGGAAGGCGAAGAGGGAACGGAAAACGGCTGAAGTTAACCTGAACTTAAGTAGATAATTACCCCGGGGTGGTACTTCCGCTCCGGGGTTTCTTATGTTGTCCAACGTCCGAAGTCCAAGTCCAAGTTAATGGGTTAACGGGTTAAAGAGTTAATTGGTTGATTTGTTAATGGGTAATGGGGAATGGGGGGTCAGGATGTAGGGTTTAGGATGTAGGATGTAGGGGTCAGGATGTAGGGTGTCGGGTGAGCGGGGGCTGGCGACGTTAGAAAGGTACCAGGTAGCAGGTATCCGGTACCAGTTACTCCAGTATGTGTAAACTTTAATGGGTAAACCCGCGGCTATCTATGATTAAAATACCAACTCCCTTTGTGAATTAACTACAAACTACGCACTACAAGCTACAAGCTAATCAAGGCTAACCCACATAACCCAATACCCATGGCCTAAGACCCAACACCCAGGAGCCCTGATTGCGAACTGCGAACGGCGAACCGACCAAGTTGTATCCGCCTCGCAATCTACTAAAATATCATATAATAATTTACTTATCTTCCCGGGAGGTCTTATGAGTGCAGGACTAGAAGGACTAAAACGAGATGTTATCGACAACGTCGACGGGATGGCGGATCGGTTAAGGGAGATCGGTCACAGGATATTCGACAACCCGGAACTCAAGTTTGAAGAGTTCAAGGCGGTGGAGTGGCTGACGGAGGAATTGGAAGAGAAGGGTTTCAAGGTCGAGAGGGAAATTGGAGGGCTGGAGACGGCCTTCCTTGGTAGGTGCCCCAACGGGAACGAGGGGCCTACGATAGCCTACCTCTGCGAGTACGACGCCCTTCCTGGTCTGGGACACGCCTGCGGTCACAACCTCATCGCTACCACGGGGCTGGGTGCTGGTTTGGCCCTATGCCCGCTAATGGAGGAGTTGGGTGGTAGCCTGCTCGTCATTGGGACTCCGGCCGAGGAGGGGGGCGGTGGCAAGATTGAACTCGTCGAAAACGGGGTCTTTGACGAAGTTGACGTGGCCATGATGGTCCACCCCGCCGATCAGACGCTAATTGGTCGGGGAAGTCTCGGCGTTAAGGAGATAAAGATGGACTTCTACGGCAAGGCCTCCCACGCGTCTTCTGAGCCGGAGAAGGGGGTTAACGCCCTGGACGCGGCAATAGCGACTTTCAACAACATAAACGCCCTGCGCGAACATATAGAAGATAGCGCCAGGGTGCATGGGATCATCACCGATGGAGGGAAAAAACCAAACATAGTCCCGGAACACGCCGGTGCGCTCTTCTACGTAAGATCGCCAAATAACGACTACCTGGAGGAGCTAATCGGCAAGGTGAAGAAATGTGCCGAGGCCGGAGCCCTGGCGGCGGGAGCGGACTTGGAGGTAAGTCAACAGGGTCACGCTTACAGGCCGATGAAACCAAACCCGGTGCTCGTGGAGTACTTCAGGGACAATATCGAGTCGGTCGGAGTTGAGGTTGAAGAGCAGAAGGGAGGAATGGGGTCCACCGATATGGGAGATGTGAGCCAGGTAGTACCGGCAATACACGGTTACGTTAAGATCGTCGAGGAAGGAGTACCCGCTCACTCGAAGGAGTTCGCCCGGGCTGCCGACTCGGAAGAAGGATATAAAGGAATGATCGCCGCGGCCAAGGCCCTGGGCATGACAGGGGTAGACGTCTTGGGGGATCGGGAGACCTACGAAAAGATACGGGGAAGCTTGGGGGAGTAGTCTGGAGCAAAACGCACAAAAGGGCTTATAACCTTATTATCGGAGGTGGGGTCTAGATGTTTCTCGCCCTGGACGTTGGCAACACGAATATCACGATCGGATGTTTCCGCGATGGGGATCTCTCCCGCACCTGGCGGGTTTCCACGATTCAGAGAGTTACGGAGGACGAGTTCGGCCTGAAGATACTATCTCTTCTGGAGTCGGCGGAGGTAGAAAAGTCCGATCTGGAAGATGCCGTAGTTTCCTCCGTCGTTCCTTACCTGAACAAGACGATCGCCTCCGGACTGAGAAAGTATCTCGGGATTGAGACGGAATTTATCCGCCCGACGGACAATGGGTTAGTCGCACTCGAGGTCGATGAGCCCGGTGCAGTCGGTCCCGACCGCATAGCTAATATCATCGCGGCGATGGATAAGTACGGTGGACCAGGGTTGATAATTGACTTTGGCACCGCAACCAGTTTCGAGCTCTATTCCGAGAAAGGGAGTTTTCTCGGCGGTGCGATTTCCCCCGAGATGGAGACCGCTCTGGAGGCTCTCGTGGAGAGGGCTGCCCTGCTCCCCGAAGTAGAACTGGAACTCCCGGAAAACGTTGTAGGAAAGACGACCGATGACAACATCAATTCCGGGTTCGTCCTCGGTTTCATCAGCATGGTCGAGGGCATGATTGCCAGGTTCAGGGAGGGCTTTGGCGACGACTTTCGGGTAATTGCCACCGGGGGAAGGGGGAGGATATTCTCAGAAGAGATAGACTCGATAGATTATTACGACGAGGACCTGGTCGTTACAGGGTTGGCGTTGTGGCGAGAGAAAATTGGCCGGTAACTGGAATTAGTTGCTCGCATAAAGACGATACCTGTAACGGATTAGTTAACGTCGTCTTTGGTATGAGAGGTACCAGCTACTAGGTATCCGGTATCTGGTACCAGTTCCCCGAAAACCTCATTTGCAATTGCTAAACCCTAATACCGGGTACCTGATACCTTGTGTTACGTAACCGGGGACAACCACGTTGCAACACGATTGAAGGTCTAATAGGAGTCCTTAGAGATAGTAGACGAGTTGTTCCAGTTCCTTGGTAATATCTACCTGGGCGAGCTTAACCTCCTTGGGAAGGTCGAGAAGCGTCGGCGCAAAGTTTAGGACGCCTTCAACGCCCGCTTCTACCATTTGGTCCGCTACCTCCTGCGCAGCTTTTGCCGGGACCGTAATTATCCCCAGCTTGATGTCCTGGTCGCGGATAATCTTCTCCATGTCCTCGGCGTCTTCGATGTTTACGCCGTTAATCTCCTTGCCAATCAGGTCGGGGTCCTTGTCAAATGCTACCTGGACCTCAAAATCCCCTTCGTTGAAACCTGTGTAGGTTAATAGCGCCGAACCGATGTTTCCAGCCCCTGCCAGCGCCATGTCCCACTTCTTATCAAGGTGGAGGATCGAACGGATTTGCTTTGCCAGCGTCTCCGTTTCGTATCCGACGCCGCGAGTACCGAAATCGCCGAAGTACGAAAGATCTTTGCGGACCTGAGCAGAGTTCAAGTTGAGCTTCTCGGAGAAGTTACCCGACGAGATGTTTACCTCGCCCTCGTCGATTATTTTCTCCAGACAGCGAAGGTATAGAGGCAGCCTGTCAATAGTTTCTTTAGGTATTGATCTTTCTTTCATCTTTCACCCTCGTATTTTTTTGTTGACTAAAGTATTATACCAAAATAATACGAAAAATTAAGATGTAACCGCAAACTTTGTGCTTTGATTCACTATCTTTGTATATTGATCAGACAGAACCCCGTATTGTTTTCTTCGATAACTGGTTGATTGGGTGGCGGGTAATGAGTTAATGGGTTGATGAGTAATGGGTTGATGAGTTGACTGGTTGATTTGTTAATTGGTGAATTGGTTAATTGGTAATGTGTAACGGGTAATGGGAGGGGAGGTATCCGGTACCCGGTACTAGGTATCAGGTATCAGTTGTTCGGTGGTAGTGGTTGGGATTCAAAGGTAGCGATAGGTGGGGGTTTACGGGTTAACGGTAATGGGTTAATGGGGGATTTGATTAATTGGTTACTAGATGCTAATTGCCAGGACCTACGACCTAAGAGCCAACACCCAGGAGCCCTGACTGCGGACTGCGGACTGATATATCCGTTCGCAAACTTCCTACGTTTCATCTATAATAAAAAATGGAGTAAACTAGCCCCGAGGTTAACCTTTTTGCAAACGTCAATATGGTTTAATATCCTTTGATGAAAAAAATTTTGGAGGTGCTATAGTTATGCACGAAAAACTATTTACACCAGGTCCCACCGAAGTTAGGACAGAGCTTTTACAAGAAATGGCCGAGCCCCAGGTCCACCATAGAACAGAAGACTTTAGCGAAATATACGACGACATCCAGGTAAGGTTGCAGGACCTACTCTTTACCGAAAACCCGGTGTTCTTGTTTACCTCCTCTTCCACGGGGGCAATGGAGTCCGCCGTAACTAATGGGGTAAAGAAGAGGTGTTTGAACCTATCAAACGGTGCCTTTGCCGAACGCTGGCATAAGATCACCGTTAAGAATGGCGTTCCAGCCGATTTGCTGGACCAGGATTGGGGGAAGGCAATTACCCCGGAGATGGTTGACGACAAGCTATCTACGGGCAAGTACGACGCTGTAACCATGGTTTTCAACGAAACTTCCGTTGGTATGATGAACGACGTGAAGGAGATTGGCGAGGTAATTAAGGGTTACGACGACGTCCTCTTTCTCGTCGACGCCGTTTCCGGTATGGCCGGGGCGAAGATAGAAGTGGACGATTGGGGTGTCGACATGTGTCTCGCCGGCGTCCAGAAGGCGTTCGGGCTGCCGTCAGGCCTGGCGGTCGCTTCGGTAAGTGAGGGGTTGCTGGAGAGGGCCGAGGAGGTTGAGCCTCGCAGTTACTACTTTAACCTGCCCCTGCTTCATAAGTACCACAAACGGAGTCAGACGAGGACCACGCCGGCTATCCCGCAGATATTTGGGCTGAGAAAACAACTAATGCACATCGTTGACGAGGAAGGTATCGAGAACAGGTTTGCCCGCCACGACAAACTCTCCGGCATAGTCCAGGACTGGGCGAAGAAGTACTTCGACATCTTCCCCGAGGAAGGGTACTGGTCGAAGACGCTGACCTGTGTGGAAAACACCAGGGGGATTTCCGTTGCTGATCTTAACGAGGAACTGGTCTCCAAGCACAACGTGAGGATTGCCAACGGTTACGGCGACATGAAGGAGAAGACCTTTAGGATCTCCAACATGGCAGACCTGACGGAAATCGACATCCGCGGTCTACTCGCGACGATAAACGACATTTTAGGACTTGAGTAATAGGAGGGGGAAACATGCCTAAAGTTTTAATTTCAGATCCGATTGCTGAAGAAGGGGTTAAGAAGCTGGAGGAGGCCGGGTTCCAACTAGAGACCAAGACCGACCTCTCGGCCGAAGAGCTTACCGAACAAATTGGTAGTTACGACGGGATTGTCGTCAGGTCGGGTACTAAATTGAGGGAACCAATCCTCGAGGCGGCGGAGGACCTGGAGATTATCGTCCGGGCCGGCGTCGGGCTGGACAACATCGACCTCGATTGTGCGGAGGAGCTGGGGATTGAAGTGAGGAACACGCCCGAGGCAAGTTCCAACGCCGTCGCCGAACTGGCACTCGCTCACATGCTTGCCCTGTCAAGAAACGTCCCCAGGGGGACTGCATCGCTGAAGGAGCAGAGGTGGATCAAGGGAGAACTAAAGGGTAACGAATTGATGGGGAAGACCGTGGGAATTATCGGGATTGGGAGAATAGGTCAACTCGTTGCGAAAAAATGCGATGCCCTGGGCATGGACGCGGTAGCGTTTGATAAGTACGTGGACGAGGCGCCGATTGACGAAGTAGAGATGGTTTCCCTGGACGAGCTCCTCGATACCTCGGACTTCGTGACCCTCCACATTCCATTTATTAAATCCGAGGGCGCGACGATCGGGCGAGATGAACTGAAAACGATGAAAGAATCGAGCTGCATAATCAACTGTGCTCGTGGAGGAGTTGTCGACGAAGACGCTCTTACCGAAGCACTGACTGAAGGCTGGATTGCAGGTGCCGGCCTGGACGTATTTAACGAAGAACCACCGGAAAACGAGGAACTCCTGAGCGTGGACAAACTCTCGTTGACCCCACACCTTGGGGCGTCGACCTTTGAAGCGCAGAGTAGAGTTGGTGTTCAGGCAGCTGATGAACTTATTGATTTCTTTGGCGAGGTGTAAACACAATGGCAGAGGTATACCCGTTCCGTGGGTATAGGTACAACCGTGAAAAAGCCGGCGACCTAAACCGCGTCGTAAGTCCACCTTACGACAAGATCGATGGCGAGACCAGGGAGGACCTGATAAACAGTAGCCCCTACAACATCGTCAGGATTATTCTGAGCGAGGCTATTGGAGAGGACGAGGACAAGTACGAAGTTGCCGCAGATTACCTGCAGGATTGGATTGACGAAGGCGTACTCCAGCGGGATGAGGAACCCGCTTTTTACGCTTACTACCAGGAATACAAGGTCGAGGGCGAAAAGAGGGTCCGCAAAGGGTTTATCGGACTCGGCAAGATCGAAGAGGGAGAAGGCGTCAAGGCACACGAGGAGACGATGTCCGGCCCCAAGGCCGATAGGTTACGGCTGCTTAGGGCTACCGAATCAAACTTCGGGCAGATCTTCATGCTGTACTCTGACCCGGAAAACTCGGTGACGGGGACGCTCGATTCGGTGACGGGGGAGGAGCCCCTGGTCGAAGTCAAGGACGCGGACCGAAACGTCCACAAGCTCTGGAGGATAACTGATGAATCATTTATCTCGTCCATCCAGGGTGGTATGAAGGACAAGAGTCTATACATTGCTGACGGTCACCATCGCTACGAGACTGCTCTAAACTACAGGAACGAGTGCAGGGAAAAGGGCTGGGAATCTGTGGGGGACGAGGGGTTCGATCACAGAATGATGACCTTCGTCAACGTGGACGACCCCGGCTTGAGCATACTGGCGACTCACAGGTTGGTATATGGACTCGATAAATTCAAGCCTCACGACGTGCTGGACAAGGCCAGAGAACACTTCTCTATTTCGCGGTTCGACGAGAGGGAAGGTCTGCTGGAGAAGCTGGACGAGGACCTGGGGGACAAACACACGTTTGGCTATCGCGCCAAGGGCGACAAGGCCTACTGGAGTTTGACGCTGCTTAACGAGTCGGTGATGGATGAACTCCTCCCCGACAAGTCGGAAGTCTGGAGGAGCCTCGACGTGGCCATACTCCACAAGCTCATCCTTGAAGGATACCTCGGAATCGATGAGGAGGCGCTCGAGGAAAAGAGAAACCTGGAGTACGTCCGGGGGCGCGAGAAGGCACTCGACATGCTCAAGGAAGGAAAGTACCAGGGCGCGTTCATCATGAACCCGACCAGAATCGATCAGGTCAAGGAGATAGCCGACAAAGGAGAGAAGATGCCGCAGAAGTCCACGGACTTCTACCCGAAGTTGTTGACCGGGCCAGTTCTCCACAGGCTTTCAATTGAAAAGGAATAGTCGATGAAGTGGAGTACCGACAGGCTAAGAGAAGCCTACCTCAGTTACTTTGAGGAACGAGGACACGAGATAAAAGAGGGGTCAGGGTTAATTCCCGATGACCCCTCTATGCTATTTACCTCGGCGGGGATGGTGCAGTTTAAGGACATCTTCTGGGGCCGGCGTAAGCCAGATGTCCGGCGGGTAGCGACCTGTCAGAAATGTTTTCGGGCGAAGGACATCGAAGAGGTGGGCAACACCTGGTACCACCACACGTTCTTCGAGATGCTTGGAAACTTCTCCTTCGGTGATTACTTCAAGCAGGGTGCGATAGAGCTCGCCTGGGAGTTCGTCACGGAGGTCCTCCTTATGGAGGAGGAGAGGTTGTGGGTCTCCGTCTACGAGACGGACCAGGAGGCGTACGACATATGGAAGGACGAGATAGGTGTTCCCGAGAGGAAGATCGTCAGGCTGGGAGATAAGGAAAACTGGTGGGGACCGGTGGGGGATTCAGGTCCTTGCGGTCCCGACTCGGAGATCTTCTACGACGCCGGGGAAGAGTACAGGTGTGGCCCAGACTGCGAAGGGCTCGCCTGTGATTGCAACAGGTTTAACGAACTCTGGAACCTCGTGTTTACCGGTTACGAGATGGACAGGGACGGAAACGTCATGGATCTCGCCAGTCAGAACATCGACACCGGCATGGGGTTGGAGAGGGTGTCGGCGGTACTTCAGGGCGTCGACTCCGATTACGAGATTGATATATTTCGCCCGCTCATCTCTCAACTAAAGGAGACCATAGGGCTGAACGATTACTCCGCGGAACAGGAGGGCCTGGTCCGCCGGGTCGCAGATCATATCCGTGGCGCCGCCTTTTTGATCTCCGAAGGCGTCATTCCCTCAAACGAGGGTCAGGGTTACGTCCTCAGGCGGTTGATCAGGAGGGCCGTACAGGCTGGAGACAGGCTGGGAATGAAGGAGACCTTCTTGACGAATAACCTGGAACCAGTTTACGACACTATGGGCGGCACCTATCCGGAGTTGCTGGAGAGGAGTGACCTGATCAAGAACGTGATTGAAAACGAGGAGGATTCCTACCGGGAGACGCTGACTGAGGGCGAAGAGCTCTTTTATCGCCTTGCTTCCGACCTATCTGAGGGGGCCGACGGGACGATCTCCGGCACGGACGCCTTTCGCCTCTACGATACACACGGCCTGCCCCTGTCGTTTTTGAAGAAGTTGGCCGATAGGGAGGGACTGGAGGTCGACGAGGCTGGGTTCAAGGAGGAGATGGCAAAGCAGCGGTCCCGCTCCCGTGCAGGCCAGGAGGAAGGTGACGCCCTGCATACCTTCGTCGACGTCGAGGAGACGGAGTTTCTTGGGTACGAGCAGGACGAGGTAGAAGCGGAGGTACTTGCGCTGATCCGTGACGACGGACCAGTAGAAGAGATGACTGAGGGCGATGCAGGTTTCCTCGTGCTCGACCGGACCCCCTTCTACGCCGAGGCCGGCGGCCAGGTAAGTGACGTGGGGACGATCTCGACTTGTTCACTTCAGGCCTCCGTGTATGACGTTGCCGAACGGAAGGGCGTCTATTATCATGGCCTGACGATGGAAGAGGGTCAGGTTAGCGTTGGTGACCAGGTGGTCGCGGAGATAGATAGCGAACGCCGCCGGTCCACGGAGAGGAACCACACCGCCACGCACCTGCTGCACAAGGCGTTGATCAAGACGTTGGGGCCCCACGTAGTTCAGTCCGGTTCGAAGGTGTCGCCGGACGAACTCAGGTTTGATTTCAACCACTTTCAAATCCCCGACGATGAGCAGCTCGAAGAAGTAGAGGAGATAGTTAACACCGTCGTCCTGGACAACCTTCCCGTCAACGTCGACTGGGTTGACTCCGTGGAAGAGGCGAGGAAGATCGGGGCGGCCGCCCACTTTGACGAGGAGTACCGCGGAAAGGAGGAGCTCAGGATAATATCCGTGGGGGACTTCAGCAAGGAGCTCTGTGGGGGCACTCACGTAAATCGTTCCGGCGACATCGGTGGTTTTGCGATTACCTCGATTGAGACGATCTCCTCGGGGATCCGGAGGGTGAGAGCCGTAACCGGAACCGGTTTCCTGTCGGACTATCGGGAGAAGAGAGACAGGGAAGGGAAACTGGCTGGCCTCGTCCGTACGGGTGAGACTAACCTGGTCGAACGGGTTGAATCGATCCTGGAGAGACAGGACGAGTTAGAAGAGAAGCTGGAAAGAAAGAAACGAAAGCTGCTCACGGCCGTAAAGGACCGACTGATGGAGGACGTAGAAACCGAAGACGGAGTTGAGGTACTCTCCGCCCGCCCCGACGTGGACAGCGCTGATCTACAGGCGTTAGCGGACATGATCGAGGCCGAGATAACAGGGGTGATCATCCTGGGGACGAGCGACGAAGAGAGCGCCTCGGTCGTCTGTAAGGTATCCGACGAGGTTGCCAGCAAGCTGGACGCGGGGGAGATCGTTCGCGAGTCGGCCCGGGTCCTCGGTGGAGGCGGAGGTGGGTCTCCTGCATTTGCCCAGGGCGGTGGCCCCGACAGGGCCAAGCTGGCTGAGGCCCTTTCCACCGGCGTAAATATCGTCATGTCCTCGCTGAACGAGGATTAACCTATTTTCACCGCACTTATCTTGGGACGTTTGCGGTTTGAGAAATGTAGATTTTGAAGGCATTGTTTCTTTGCGGGAGGTTGAATTGAGTAGTCTCGGTTATTTTTACATCGCCTGTGCGGTTCTCGTCCTGGATAGGATCAGCAAGGCGCTTGTCAGCCTCTTCTATCACCGGGGCTCGACCCTCTTCTTTCGTACCGGCTTTCTCTCATTGAGGTACGTCGAGAACTCGGGTGGGGCATTTGGGATTCTGCCCAGGCGCAGCGCTCTATTTGCCCTAATAACCTTTATCTCGGTGGGGTTGATTGCCTATCTCCTGTTCTTTTCGAACATAAACCAGCTCGTCATAAGGTTGGGATTGGCCTTGCTTCTCGGCGGCTCCTGTGGCAACCTGATCGACAGGATCGCTTACGGTGCGGTAGTTGACTTCATCCAGTTCGGGGACCTGCCCATATTCAACCTCGCCGACGTGGCCATAGTCAGTGGCACGGGGCTGATCGTATTTGGACTTATAGGGGGTTCTGAAGCAATTGGAAGATAGGCGAGAGGGCAAGTTCTTCGTGTTCGAAGGCCTTGACGGTTCCGGCACGACGACTCAGGCCAACTTGTTGGCGGACTACCTGGAAGGCCGGGGATATTCTGTACTGGTTGTCGAGGAGCCCGGCGGGACCGCCCTCGGTCGCGAGGTCAGGGAGTTGCTATTAGAGGACAGGGGAATAGACATAACCGGTATCGCCGAACTCTTCCTGTACGAGGTCTCGCGCTCCCAGCTGGTTAGGGAAAAGCTTGTTCCGGAACTGGAGGAGGGCAAGATAGTTATCTCTGATAGGTTTGCCCTCTCCTCAGTAGCGTATCAAGGATATGGCAGAGGTGTGCGGATCGAGGACGTGAAGAAGTTGAACGCCGTCGCCGTGGACGGAGTCGAGCCCGACCTCACGTTCTTCCTTGACATCGACCTGAAGGCGATGGACTCCAGGACCCTGGGCAAGGAACCCGACAGGATTGAAAAGGAGAGCGAGGACTTTTACCTCAAGGTCAGGGAAGGATACCTCAGGGAAGTCTCGCAAAGGGCGGACCACATGGTGATAGATGGGTCGCTTACAAAGGAAGATATTCACGAGATAGTTCGCGGTCAGGTGGGAGAGGAATTGAACGATCTCAACGGATAGATTAATGAGGTTGTAGTTAGTATCATATGGTTATGTTTGTTTCAACTGTACGGTTAACAGGAGAATAACAAGGAGGTATTGAACGTGACCGATCCGGAACTGGAACCCGAAACGGAGAGGCCTGCTCAGGTGGACTTAAGCTGTCAGACTAAGGATCTTATATATGGCATGGACGTGGTCAAGCGGAGCCTTGGCACGGGACGGGACATGCCAATATTAACTGGCGTGAAGATGGAAATCGGCGGGGAAGAGATGAAACTCACCACTACCGACCTGGAGATGACTACGAGGGTTGCGATACCGATCACTAACCTGGCTGAGCCGGCCACGGTCGTTTTGAAGGGGGACGTCCTGGCGAAGATTACTCAGCGTATCCCCGAGAGCGGCGAGGTCAAGCTCTCGTCCGACCCCGAAGAGAATCAGAAGGTCAAGCTCTCGTCCGGGTCTATTACATTCGACCTGTTCCAGATGTCGACGGACGATTTTCCCTCGGTCGACGAACTCCCGGAGGAGCCGATCGCCGAACTGGACGTGGGCGAGTTCAAGTCAGCCATCAAACAGACTACGTTTGCCGCCCTCAAAACAAAGGAGACGACCAGGTTGTCCCTGACCGGCGTCAATACCATTATCGGCGAGGGGGGCATGAAGATGGTCGCTACCAACGGATATCGGATGGCTATCAAGTCGCTGCCTCTGTCTGACTCCGACGAGGAGGGAACTTTGTTGATAGAGT
Organism: Candidatus Bipolaricaulota bacterium; assembly: GCA_018400715.1. Classification (GTDB taxonomy): domain Bacteria; phylum Bipolaricaulota; class Bipolaricaulia; order M55B111; family M55B111; genus M55B111. The sequence goes on along the minus strand of JAGYME010000005.1, from coordinate 12,153 downwards.
CGAGCGCCCTCTCGGAGCTGGACAGAATTCTCTCTCAGGCCGATTCCGACGTAGTGACGACCTACGCCTCAAAGTCCGAGATCTTCTTCGTTACCGATGAGATCGTCTTTTCGGACAAGTTGATAATGGAGGAGTTCCCCGACTTCGAAACGGTGATTCCCGAGGGTAACGAGCTTCCGCTGCGGATTAACCGTGACGAGTTCCTGGAGACTCTGACCAGGGCGGAGATAACCGCATCGGAGGAGTCCGGTGCCGTCAGGTTAACGGTCGAGGAGGAGATGAAAGAGCTAACCATCTACTCGTCCTCTCCCGAGAAGGGTGAGTTCGAGGAGGTCGTCTCTCTCAACGAGGCGAGCAAAGGGTCGGTCGAGATATCCTTTAAAGGGGAGTTTCTCGTCGATGCGCTGAGACGGATGAAGGGCCAGGAAGTGGTGCTGTGGCTCGAAGACGCGGAGACAGCCGGGCTCATGGAGCCTGCCGAGGAAAGCGGGGATTTCCTCTACGTCTGCATGCCGATATCCTCGACCACCTAGGTTAGGCCGGGATTGCCGACTTATTCGCCCCCGTTGCAAACCTCGAACTGGTTTTTTATCATTAGAGAGAAATTTCAAGGAAGAACTTCTGGAGGTAGAATTATAGATGGCACAACCCAAGATGATTCACGATAGAGCCCATTGTGTGGGCAAAAGAAAGGAAGCGATCGCGCGCGTGTACCTCGATCGCGGAGACGGCAGCATAACCGTTAACGATCAAGACGCCGTCGACTACTTCCGTAGCTTGCCCTATACCGAGGAAATGGTCGACCTTGTGGCGAGGAAACCGTTTAAGGCTACCGGCACGGAGAACAACTTTGAGGTCGAAGCTACGGTAGAAGGCGGGGGTTACAGGGCACAGCTGGAAGCTCTGCAGCACGGTATTGCCCGGGCGATGACAGCTTTAAATGATGAATACAGGTCCGATTTGAAGAAGGAAGGACTGCTTACACGTGATCCTCGAATGGTCGAGAGAAAGAAGATTGGGCGTCACAAGGCCAGAAGAGGACAGCAATTCTCCAAACGTTAATCCAGCACTTCATCACCAAGAGATATTTTCGTTGATCAGTTCCATTTTCGTTACTGAGGTGAGGAACGATGAAAGAAGGAATTCATCCCGAGTTGAAAAAGGTTACAGTTCGATGTGCCTGTGGTAACACCTTCGAGACGTTTTCTACGAAGGAAGACCTGCACGTCGACGTTTGCTCCAGCTGCCACCCGTTCTTTTCCGGGGAGGATAGATTCCTGGATTCTGAGGGAAGAATCAGTAAGTTTGAGAAGAAATATGGTATAAACTCTGACGAGGAGTCGGAAGAAGAAGAAGTCGAAGAGGAAAGCGCAGAAGAGTCAGAGGCCGCGGAAGAGTAAGTACTTGATAACCTTCCTAATTTTCCCGACTTACGAAGTGAGGTCCTGAATGGCTGTAGGTGGGCAGGCGGTAATTGAAGGCGTATTGATGAGAAACGGCGACAGGATATCTGTAGCCGTGAGGCGCGAGGCCGACGGGGAGATAGTTGTTGAAAAAATGACGTCCCGTCAGCGGTTCAAGCGCTTGAGCAATATACCTTTCGTCCGCGGCCTGTTCAACCTCTACGACATGATGAGCACCGGAATCAGGGCGCTCAACCTGTCAGCCGAGATCGCTTTGGAAGAGGAAGAAGACGCGGAGTTCGGTACCAAGGAAGCGTTCCTGACGACGGGGATTGCCGTCGTCGTTGCGGTAGTCTTCTTCGTCATGCTCCCGGTCTGGGCGACCAACAACCTCTGGGGCCTCAGCGATGCCAACCCGATCCTGTTCAACTTGGTCGAGGGCCTCATCAGGATAACGCTATTCCTACTTTATCTGCTGGGGATTACTTACTTTGAGGACATCAAGCGAGTTTTTCAGTATCACGGGGCAGAACACAAGTCCGTTTACACCTACGAGGACGGCAGGGACCTGACTGTCGACGAGGCCAGGGATTATAGCACGCTCCATCCCCGCTGTGGGACGGCCTTCTTGATGATAGTCCTCGTCGTGGCCATTTTGGTCTTTTCCCTCGTGGGAAATCCCTCCCTGTGGATAAAGATTGTGTCCAGGATTCTGTTGTTGCCCGTAGTTGCCGGGATTTCCTACGAAATACTCCGCTTCTCCGGTAAGCACGCGGGCAACCCACTGCTAAAACCCTTCCTGTTTCCCGGGTTGATGCTGCAGAAAATTACCACCCGCGAACCCGATGACGACCAGCTCGAAGTCGCCCTGGAGGCGTTGAAGAGCGTGGTCGAAGAGCCGGGGGAATAAGTTCCCCCTCGACGTTCTAAGTCGGCTCACCTGCAACGTTGATTTCCCAAACCAAGCGCCCCCTCTCTGATGATTAGTTAATGGGTTAATGGGTTAATGGGTTGACTGGTTGATTTGTTGATTGGTGAATTGGTTAATGGGTAATGGGTGGGCGGTACCAGGTACCAGGTTTGAGGGGTTAGGATGTAGGATTTAGGATTGGTCGGTGAGCGGGGGTTGGCGGCGTTAGCGAGCTACCAGGTAACAGGTATCAGGTACCAGTTTTTCGGTGTCAACGGTCGAGGTCTTTAGGGCTATCCATGATTAAATACCAACTTCCTTTGTGAATTAACTACAAACTACGCACTACAAGCTACAAGCTACAAGCTGATAAAGACTAACCCTCATAACCCAATACCCATAGCCTAAGACCCAAAACCCAGGAGCCCGAACTGCGGACTGCGGACTGACAACCTATCCCTTGGCGATAGACATTCCATGTGTAACAATATAATAACCAACACACAAGGGGGAGGTACCCATTGAGCGGAGATAAACAAGATAGGCCTAATTTCAACACTCTGTCCGTACACGGTGGCGAGAACTCGGGCGGCGGTCCCGTAAACCCGCGGGCGGTCCCAATATATCAGACCGCTTCGTTTGAATTTGACAGCGCGGAACACGCGAGGAACCTCTTTTCTCTGGAGGAGGAGGGCGACATCTATTCGCGCATTTCCAATCCAACTACCGCGGTCTTCGAAGACAGGGTAGCCAAACTCGAGGGCGGGGTTGGCGGCCTGGCTACGGCCTCCGGGATGAGCGCGATTAATCTGATTACCTTTACCCTCGCGGAAAGCGGGGACAACGTTGTTTCGTCTGCGAACCTCTACGGCGGGACGTACACGTATTTCACCCAGAGCCTCTCCCGATACGGGATAGAAGCCAGGTTGGTTGACTCCGATTACCCGGGTGATTTTGTCGAAAAGATAGACGAGGACACCCGATTTGTCCACCTGGAGACGATCAGCAACCCCCTGCTTGATGTACCCGATATGGAGGAGATAGCCCGTCTGGCAAGGGAGGCGAACGTTCCCCTCGTCGTCGACAATACCTTTGCTACACCTTACCTGTGTCGGCCCTTCGAACACGGGGCTGACATCGTCTGGCACTCCACGACGAAGTGGCTGAACGGTCACGGGACGACGATCGGTGGAGTTGTCGTCGATTCGGGCAACTTCCCCTGGGAAAAAGGGAGTTTCTCCAACCTCACCGAGCCCGACCCGAGCTATCACGGGTTGAACTTTAGGGAGAGGTTTGGTGAAGCCGCGTTTATCGTGAACGCACGAGCGAGGGGCCAGAGGGACCTGGGCTCGAGCCAGAGCCCGTTCAACTCCTTCTTGAACCTCCAGGGGCTGGCGACTTTACCCCTGCGCATGGATAAGCACTGTGACAACTCTCTCCAGGTTGCCGAATATCTCGAGGACCATCCAGCGGTCAGCTGGGTACGTTATCCCGGGCTGGAGAGTCACCCAACTCACGGTCTCGCGTCGGATTACCTGGAAAACGGGTTCGGTGGGGTGATCACCTTTGGCGTAGAAGGTGGGTACGAGGCGGGAGAGACCGTAATGGAGTCCGTCGAGTTGATATCCTTTCTCGCCAACGTCGGCGACGCCAGGTCGCTGTTGATACACCCATCAAGCACCACCCACCAGCAGTTGAGTCAGGAGGAAAAGGAATCTGCTGGAATCACGGACGACATGCTTAGGTTCAGCGTCGGCATAGAGGACCCCGAGGACATCGTGGACGACCTGGAAAGGGCGTTCGGGGAGGTATGAGCCCCTGCCCACCGACTCTTGATTCACCGTGGTATTTGAGATACTTTTTAAGTGTTGAATTAACGCCATAGGCATTGACTCAGAGACTCGAGGATATAGGAGGTATTAAGATGAGCGAACTAACCCAAAAAGAATGCGTTCCCTGTGAAGGTGGAGTGCCTCCTCTCGAATCGGATGAAGTAGAGAGGTTGCTTACCGAAGTAAACGATTGGGAATATATCAAAGAATCGGTACCGAAGATAAAGAAGTCGTTCAAGTTCAAGGACTTCAACGGATCGGTGGACTTCGTCAACCAGGTTGCGGAGATCGCTGAGGCGGAAGGGCACCACCCCAATATCGACATCAACTACAACAGGGTAAAGATCGTCCTGTACACACACGCGATCGACGGACTGCACGAGAACGACTTCATTCTTGCTGCAAAGATAGACGAACTGGTATAGGCCGTAAAGTAGAGCAATAAGCCTTAGCGAAAAGGGATTACGGTAATTTGGCTATGGAAATTTTTGAGCCGAGGTTGAGGGGCCTCGGCTCTTTTATTTTCCAGTTTTGTCCACTTAGCCTGCCTTAGCCACGGCCTGGGCCACCGTTTCACCCAGGGCGAAACCTTCTTCCAGCTTTTCCGAGTTGGCCTCCCCGTTGAATTCGACGGGATCACATACAGCCTCCCAGTTCAAGTTTTCCGCTGCTGCGTTTAATTCCCTTACAGATCCTCCAGACCAACCGTATGAACCGAAGAAACCAACCTTCCGTTCTTTGAGCTTCTTCTTCGTGGCCAGGTTGACAAACTGTTCGACGGGAGTGAAGATCCTTGCCTCGTAGGTCGGCGATCCGATTATCAGTCCCTCACGCTTCCAGGATTCGGCCAGGGTGAAGCTGGGATGGGTCCTTGCCGCGTCAATTACTTTGAGGTCGATCCCGGGTACGCTTCTGGCCCCGCTAGCCACGGCCTCCATGACTCTCTCAGTGAAACCGTACATGGAACCGTACACGAGGGTGACCGCCGGGTCGCTCTCCAGGTTGCTGAGCCGGGAGTACTGTTCGATGATTTTCTCCGGCTCGGAACGCCAGACCAGGCCGTGCGCCGGAGCCACGACCTCTATTTCGTGGCCTTTCAACTTCGCCAGGGCCGCTCGTACTGTCGCGCTGTAGGCTCCGATGATGTTGGAAAAGTACCGGACCGTCTCGTCGGAGTATTCCTGAACGTCGACCTCGTCGTCAAAAATTCCGCCGTCCAGCGCCTTGAACGAACCGAAGCCATCTCCGGAGAAAAGGACGCCGTCCTCTTTCTCGTAAGTCATCATTGTTTCGGGCCAGTGAACGAAGGGGGTTTCGATGAATTCGAGCCCGCGGCTGCCCAGGGTAACGGTATCGCCGGTTTTCACCACTCTGACGTTATCGGTTATCCCGTAGAAGCCCCCGAGCATCGATTTTGCCTTCTCGGTGCAGAGTATCTCGGCGTCCGGGGCGAGCCGGATAACTGACCTCAGGGAACCGCTGTGGTCGGGTTCCATGTGGTTGATGACCACGTAATCTAGGTCCAGTCCGTCTCCGTCGAACCCTATTTCGCCAATTAGGTCCTCCGTAAATCCTTCCTTTACACCGTCGATTAGGGCGTTCTCCTCGTCTTTTATCAGGTAGGAGTTGTAACTTATCCCTTCAGGAAGTGGCCAAAAGTCCTCGAACAGGTCCGTAGTGCGGTCGTTTACACCTATCCAGTCGATTTTCCTCGTGATTTCTTTGCGCATAGAACCCCCCTTCTTATAGTACACAAGATTATAAACCGAGGATGGCCTGATTCAACCAAATGCCCGATCCCCATCCCTAATTTGAAAACTGCGGGAATAAAACTATACTTAGTATTAAGCCGTATTCATTTTCGGTTCTTTTAGCCAAATAATTCTGGGGTGATAAAATAATGGCTAAGTACAAGTTGAAGTTCGACAAGAACGCGTGTCAGAGTAACTTCGTCTGCACCGCGATCGACCCCGATCACTTCGAAACGGCGGACGACGGCAAGGCCGAGTTAATTGACGCCGACGAAGAGGACGGGATCCAGATACTGGAGATCGGCGAGGACGAAAAATCAACTGCAAAACAGGCTGCCGATGGTTGTCCGATGATGGCGATCGAGCTTATTGACGACTCCGGAGAGACTATAGCTCCGTAGGGACCGTCATTTACATAAGTACTAAGATCCTTTTTATCAATTATTCTATTTTTTCTAGGAGGGAAAATACATGGCTGAATGCTGTGAAGACGACCTTTTCTGTGGAGTAAACGTAGCGAACGTAGATAACCCCGACGAGATGGACGCCCTGGAGAAGAAGCATGCTGTAGTTATTGAGGCTCCTGACGAAGTAAAGGGCGGAGAGGAATTTGAAGTAACGCTAAAAGTTGGCGAGTACAAGGAGCACCCGAACGAGAACGCCCACTTTATCGAATGGATGGAGCTTTACTCCGGCGACACGTTTTTGGCCAGACTCGACTTAACCCCGGAACATTCCCACTACGTGATGAAGACTACTGTGAAGTTGGACCACGCCCATCCGCTGCGCGGCAGGGCGAAGTGTAACCTTCATGGCCTTTGGGAGAACGAGAAGGAGATAGAGGTAGTTTAATCAAGGCTGTGGACCCAGCTGAAGGGCGGATTTACGACGATATATCCGGAGGTTAAGGGTATATCGTCTTTTTTCTTTACCGAGACCGCCAGGACGCTCGTTTCGGTAAAGGTAATCACGAGTTCCCCACGGAGGTGAAGTGGGATGAAATACAGATGTCGTGATTGTGGAGCGATCTACTATTCGGAGGAGAGACTATCTGAGTGTGACGAGTGCGGCGGAAAGTTGGAGGACGTAAGTCGGGTTGCGGAAGAGGTCTACTGTCCGGTCAAGGGAGAGAAGACAAATACGATCCGTGGCATCCCGGTCTGCGACGATTTCAACATGTCCAACGCGGTCGGATTTAGGTGCACCCATGGAGAGGTCCCCTGCGAGTGCGCGGGAAGTTCTCTTCCCTTTTACAACCCGAGAGTGGGAACTCCCACGTAAAGTCCTGAGGCAACAGGAAATTTCAGGAAGCGATCAGGAGGTTATATGGTTACAGACGACATGACTATTGTATTCGGTGGTAACGCCGGTCAGGGCATACGTTCCACCGGGCTTGGCTTTATAAAAGCAATTGCGAGGAGCGGGCTGTTCCCGTTTGGTCGACAGGATTATCGATCGAGAATTCGGGGCGGTCACAACTTCTTCGAGATAAGGGTGGCGAGGAAACAGGTTTACTCCCATACCGAAGGAATAGACCTGCTCGTAGCTATAACTGAGGATACGGTGACGGAACACCTCGATGAGATCGTCGAGGGTGGCGGGGTAATCTACGACGACGACCTCGACGTGGACGCGGAAGAAATGGAAGAGAAGGGCGTAAAGCCATATCCCGTACCTCTGGAGCAGATCGCGATGGAAGAAGGCGGGGCGAAGATAATGGCCAACACGGCGGCGATTGGCGCTATTATCGGCCTTACCGGTTTCGACATTTCTTACATCGAAGGAATCATCGAAGAGAACTTTGCCGTAAAGGGTGACGAGGTCGTCAAGAATAACCTGGACGTGGCAAACGCTGGCGTGGAGTACGTCAACTCACACGGGTATTCTTCGAACTACGACCTCGAACCGATCCCGGAGAGCGGGGAAAGGATGGTCATCAACGGCAATCAGGCCTTCGCTCTGGGAGCCGTGGCCGGCGGCTGCAACTTCATATCGGCATATCCCATGACGCCGTCGACGTCTGTCCTGGAGTGGATAACCAAGCATTCCAAGGAACTTAATATCGTCACCAAGCAGCCGGAGAGCGAACTTGCGGCCGTCAACATGGCGATCGGAGCCAGCCACGTCGGCGCACGGGCCCTCGTGACCACTTCAGGTGGAGGTTTTTCGCTCATGGTGGAAGCCCTTGGCCTGTCGGGAATGACGGAGACACCGCTGGTAATAGCTGAGGTCTCTCGGCCCGGGCCGAGCACGGGGTTGCCGACGAGGACGGGTCAAGGAGACCTTATGTCAATTGTTCACGCTTCTCAGGGAGACTTTCCACGAATCGTGCTGACGCCGGGGACAATCCAGGAGGCCTTTCAGGCCGGTGCGAGGTCGTTCAACCTTGCTGAGAAGTACCAGATGCCCGTTATTACGTTGAGTGACCAGCATTTGGCGGACTCGGTCAGAGCCGTCGACCCCGACGTAATCGACATGGAAGGGGCGGAGATAGATCGCGGCGAGTTCCTGACCGAGGAAGAACTGGACGCTCTGGAAGAACCGTACCTCAGGCATAAGTTTACCGAGGGCGGCGTGTCGCCGAGAGCGGTGCCCGGCCACGAGAACGCCGTATACAAGACCACGGGAAACGAGCACACGGAGAAGGGAGATATCACCGAAGACCCCGAACTTCGCACTAAGATGATGGACAAGCGGGCTAAGAAGGCCAAAACCGCTTTGAAAAAAGACATAGAACCACCCGTTGCTGAGGGACCGGAAGACGCCGAAGTCTCCCTCGTTTGCTGGGGGTCGACCTACGGGGCGGTCAAGGAAGCCCTGGAGAAGCTCGAGGAGGAGGGCGTAAGTGCTAACCTATGTCACCTGAAGGACGCGTGGCCACTGCCGGCTGACCCGGTAGTTGATTTCTTGGAAGGCGCCGAAAAGACGGTTATAGTCGAAGGTAACGACTCGGGTGAGATGAAGAAGTTGATAAGTCAGGAGACGGGTAAGGTCGTCGACCACGAGATATTAAAGTACGACGGACGGCCGTTCACGCCGGAATACATCGTGCAGAAAGTGGAGGAGGTTATCTGATATGGCTAATGATGTTTCTCTTGCCGACTATCAATATCCAACCCAACCGACCTGGTGTCCGGGCTGTGGTGATTTTGCCATCCTGCAGGGCCTGCAGATGGCGCTAGTTGATCTGGGCCTGAAGCCCCACGAATCGCTCCTGGTGTCCGGTATCGGTTGTGGAAGCAAGTTACCTCACTATACGAACGTAAACGGGTTTCACTCGATTCACGGGAGGCCCGTTGCCGTGGCCACTGGTGTCAAGCTGGCCAACCCCGACATGAACGTCGTGGTCACCGCCGGTGACGGTGACAGTTACGGGATTGGGGCAAATCACTTTCTCCACGCCTGTCGGAGGAATATCGGGATAACTCAGATCGTTGAAGACAACAGGGTGTACGGACTTACCAAGGGCCAGTACTCGCCGACCAGCTACAAGGGGTTTGTGACCAAGACGAGCCCTGAAGGCGCGATCGAGCCGCCGCTCGATCCACTGCCGACGGCGCTTACCAGCGGGGCGACTTTCATCGCCAGGGCTTTCTCGGGCGACGTCAAGCACATGAAAGAAGTAATTGCTAGGGCCATCGAACACGAGGGTTACTCCCTGGTCGACGTACTTCAGCCCTGCGTTACGTTTAACCCCGGGAGGTCGTACGACTTCTACAACGGTCGAGTGTACAAGCTGGGCGACGACTACGATCCGACCGACAAGGACGAGGCGAGAAAGACGGCCGAGGAATGGGGCGAGAAGATACCTCTGGGAGTAATCTACGAAAACAACGATAAACCGACATACGAGGAACAGGTGCCGGCGCTCAGGGACGGTCCGATCGTCGGGCAGAGCCTGGACCTCGTTGAACGCAGCGGCGTGAGTTACGAGGAGATCAAGAGGAGCTTTATGTAGGTCCGGAGTCCGGGTTGATGAGTTGATTGGTTAATTGGTTGATTGGTTAATTTGTTAACTGGTGAATTGGTAAGGGTAACGGTTGGTGAGGTACCAGCTACCAGGTATCCGGTACCCGGTACCAGTTTTTGGTGACAGGATTTAGTTGAAAATCCCCCCGTTTCTGGCTATATTAAACTGTCGCAACAATCGGGACGTGGCGCAGCTTGGTAGCGCGCGCGCATGGGGCGCGCGAGGTCGCTGGTTCAAATCCAGTCGTCCCGACCAATTATGGCTGGTAGATTAGAAATAATAACTGGTTGCATGTTTTCTGGAAAATCCGAGGAACTGATCAGGAGAATTGACCGCGCCAACATCGCCGGCCAGAACACCCTCATCTTCAAACCCCACTTTGACGACCGCTACAGCAAGGACGCGGTCGTGACTCACTACGGCCGGGAGTTTGAGGCGACCCTGTTGAAGGTGGAGAAAGAGAACCTTTACTCGCTCCGGGAAGCCGTCGGCGAAAAGACCCTCATGGAGGCCGACCTCGTCGCGTTTGATGAGGGTAACTTCTTCTCTGAGGAGTTAATCAGTCTAGCGAGAAAGCTGGTTGAAGGCGACAAGCGCGTCATCGTTGCCGGCCTCGACCTGACGTTCGCCGGAGACCCCTTCCACCCCATGCCTGAACTCATGGCGAGAGCGGATAGGTTGAATAAACTTCACGCAGTCTGTACGAAGTGTGGAAGCGAAGCCACGAGGACCCAGAGGTTGATAGATGGAAAACCGGCCCCCGCGGACGACGAAGTTATAAAAGTTGGCGGGCTTGGCGATTACGAGGCCCGTTGCCGCGACTGCTGGGAGCTCGGCTAGCCCTAAAGTTTTTCCTGAAGGATCTCTCTTGCCTTGTTGGGATCTGCTTTCCCTTTGGTCTTGCTCATCAGCTGCCCGATGAGAAACCCGAGCACCTTCTCGTTTCCGTTGCGATAATCCTCTACGGCATCCTCGTTTTCCGTAATGACCTCTTCGATCTTCTCTTCGATGAGTCCCTCATCTGATATCCGCTTTAGACCCCGTTCCTCGACGATATCCTTCGGGCTATCCTCCGAGGTAAATGCCTCTTCAAGGACCTCTTTGGCGGTGTTGTTGTTGATCTCGCCGTCGTCGGCCAGCTTAACCAGGTAGGCGAACTCCGTCGGGGTGACGTTTTCCAGTTCCGCTTCGGGTAGCTTCATCACCCGGAATACCTCGGACATCATCCAGTTGCTGACCGTCTTGGGCGATGAGTACTCGGCGACGGTCTCCTCGAAGTAGGTGGCGGTCTTCTTATCTTCGGTCAACACGTCGATGTCGTACTCGGGAAGGCCGTATTCATCCGCCCATCTCTCGCGCTTTTCGTCGGGTAACTCGGGGAGTCCCTCGCGAATTTCCTCCTTCCAGGCCTCGTCGATCTTCAACGGGACGAGGTCGGGCTCGGGAAAGTAGCGGTAATCGTGGGCTTCTTCCTTGGAACGCATCAACTTAGCCTCTTCCTTGTCGGCGTTCCACCCGAGAGTAACCTGTTCTACCTTTTCGCCTTCGTTTAGAGCCCGCTTCTGCCTCTTCTGTTCAAACTGGAGGGCCTTCTCGACGGCGCGGAAGGAGTTCATGTTCTTTACTTCCGTCTTGGTCCCTAACTCGTCGTCCTCGGACAGCGAGATGTTGGCGTCACAGCGGAGTGAACCCTTCTCCATGTCTCCGCTGCATACCTCGATGTACCTCAGGGCCTGGCGGAGCTTCTCCATGAACGCCCTGGCCTCTTCCGGCGTCTGGATGTCCGGCTCCGTAACGATCTCTATCAACGGGACTCCGACCCTGTTTAGGTCAACGGAGCTGTAGTTGCCCGCCTGGTGAATGAGCTTGCCCGCGTCCTCCTCCAGGTGTACGCGCCTGATCCTGATTACGTTTCCGTTTACCTCGAGGTGTCCATGGACCGCGAGCGGTTCGTCGAACTGTGATATCTGATAGCCCTTGGGGAGGTCCGGGTAGAAGTAGTTCTTTCGGTCGAACTTCGACCTCTCCGGGATCTCGCAGTTAAGGGCCAGCGCCGCTCGGACTCCGTACTCCACGGCCCGCTCGTTCAATACGGGCAGCGTACCAGGCATGCCGAGACAGACTGGACACGTATTAGTATTGGGCTCCTTGCCGAAGTAATCGGCCGAACAATCGCAAAACAACTTGGTATCGGTCAACAGTTGCGCGTGAATCTCCAGTCCGATGACGGTTCGCATTTGGTTTCCTCCTAGGTGTTATCACGTATCAAAAGATATCAGATAAGTTA
>JAGYME010000049.1 GCA_018400715.1 Candidatus Bipolaricaulota bacterium | reverse complement strand
AGCCCCAGGGTAGCCTGGGCAGACTCGAGGAACTCGCCGTGAGGGTCGCGGGAATTACCGGGAAGCTGGACCCACCCCTCGATGAGGAGTACTCGCTGGTCTTCGCCGGCGACCACGGCGTGGCGGCGGAAGGGGTGAGCGCTTACCCCCAGGAGGTTACCGTTCAGATGCTGGGTAACTTCATTCACGAAGGTGCAGCCGTCAACGTCCTGGGGAACCTGGAGGGCTCGAAGGTGAGGGTAATCGACGTAGGCGTGGCCTCTAGCGACCTGCCGGAGAAGGTTCTGGACAGGAAGGTCAAGGCGGGAACGGAAAACTTTACCAGGGGGCCGGCGATGACGAGGGAGGAGGCGCTCCAATCGATCTTCGTTGGTTACGATATCGTTGACGAGCTAGCTGCCGACGGCCTCGAGGTGCTCGGAGTGGGTGACATGGGAATTGCCAACACGACGGCGAGTAGTGCGATAACTGCCCTGTTTACCGGGAGTGATCCCGCCGAAGTAACGGGTCGAGGGACCGGAATCGACGAGAAGAACTTGAAGCATAAGGTCGACGTGGTCCGCTGGGGAATAGAGATAAACGGACCTGACCCAAACGATCCGGTGGACCTGTTGAGCAAGGTCGGCGGCTTGGAGATCGGCGCGATTGCCGGAGCTTACCTGGCCGCGGCGGCCAACCGCGTGCCCGTTATGGTAGACGGTTTCATTACTACTGCGGGAGCGTTGATTGCCAACGGGATAGAGCCGCTCGCCTCCGAGTACATGATTGCATCACATAACTCCGTTGAGCAGGGCCATATGACAGCCCTAAACCACTTAGGGCTGTCCCCTCTCCTCGACCTGGACCTCAGGCTGGGGGAAGGCACGGGGGCGGCTCTGGCGATGCACCTCGTCAGGGCGAGCACGGCTATCTTGAACGAGATGTACACGTTTGAGGAAGCCGGCGTCTCCACGAAGGAAGGTTAATTTGAGTTACGAGAAATATCTTCTCGGTATCGAATCTCCCCGGCACGGGAGCAGGCTGGACGAAGTCGCCGAGGCCAGGGGGATCGACCTGGACAATTTGCTTGACTTTAGCGCCAACATGAACCCCCTCGGTCCGCCAGGCCATCTGGGCGACGTCGTCGGCGAAGCGATGACCAGGGTTGTAGACTACCCGGACTATCGTTACCGGAAGTTCAGAGAGGCTGCCGTAGAGTTCTTCGCTGACGGAGGGGTTAAGGGCCTTTCCCCGGTCAACGTAGTGCCGGCAAACGGTTCCGTAGAGGTCTTCCGCTGGATCACCCGTATAGTGGCGGGAAACGGCGGTGATAACGTACTGGTGCCCGCGCCCACCTTTAGCGAGTACGCGTTTCAGGCGGAGGTGGCCGGCCTGGAACCCGTCCGGATGGACTACCCGGACGTCTTGGGGCTCGATAGCGACCGAACGGCTTGGCAGAGTCCTCGACAAGTCTCGGGCTCCCTGGAATTTGAACTGCTTTGCCGCTGCCGCGGGTAATTTCGTCCTCAGGAACGGTCAAGAGTTGTTGAGAGAGTCCAGAGAATATATTGCGTGGGAAATCGATTGGCTCGAAGGAAGGCTGGGGGATCTCGGGTTTTCAGTTTACCCCAGTGCGACCAACTTCATACTGTTTGAGACGAAGGACGTAGGACTGACCGCCGCTCAGCTAGTGGAGGGGGCCCTTGAATACGACGTTCTGTTGAGAAATGCGGACTCTTTTTTCGGCCTGGACAGGTGGCACTGTCGGACCGCAGTGCGGAGGAGGGAGGCGAACGAAAAGTTGATTGAGGGTCTGTCACGGGCGTTGAACTGACCGTCCTTGAGGAGTTTAGGGGAAGGGCTCGATAGTTTCGAGGTGAGTTGATGCTGAACGGAAATACGCTGGGCCTGGTTGTCGTTGCCGGGGGGTTCTTCCTGGACCTGGTCGTTGGTGAACCGCCCGAGTACGCTCATCCGGTTGTCTGGATCGGTGGGTTAATTGACTGGCTCAAGCGTATCTTTATGAAACTAGGGGGTAGGATTTAGGATTCAGGGGTTAGGGGCTAGGTTGGCGGGTGAGCGGGCGTTGGCCGGGGTATTGAGGTACCAGTTGCCAGGTGCCAGGTATCAGTTTTTGGTGTTAGGATTTAGGGATTAGGATTTAGGGATTAGGATTTAGGTTGGACGGTGAGCGGGGGTTGGCGCGGTTAGCGAGGTACCCGGTACCCGGTATCCGGTACTAGGTACCAGTTTTTCGGTGTAAGTGGGTGGGTCCATTAGCGATAGCCACGGGTTCACCCGTGGGGTCATGTTTGGTATAAAGGTAAACCGAGTTGCTTTGGTATGTGCGACGTAGCCGTTCAGCTAGTTTGCCCATACCGAATAAATTACGCCGACATTATAGAACTCGCAGGACACCACGGGTAAACCAGCGGCTATCGCTGATTACATTACAAGCTCTCTTTGTGAAATAACTGCGAACCGCGAACCACGAACCACGGACTGCGAACTAGGTATTCCCTTTGCCAACGACATCTCCATTACTTATAATTTTCTGTCCTGATGGGGACGAACGTTATATCCAACCTACTGGAGGGTCTACCGTGACAAAGGTCGGACCGGTTGCGGCTGGCAGGTTTTATCCCGCGGAGAGAGATCGGTTGATCGATAGGATAGAGGATTGCTATACGAACCCTTATGGACCCGGGGAGGTTCCCGGAAAGCCGGAGGGTAAACTGGAAGAGTCAGTCGGGATTATCGCCCCTCATGCTGGCTACCCCGCTTCGGGCCCAGTTGCGGCTTATGCTTACGACTGGTTGAGGAGCGTGGGTCGGCCGGAGTCGATTGTGATCCTCGGTACCAACCACACCGGCCTCGGGCCCGCTGCTTCCGTTCTGGTCGAGGGCAGCTGGAGTACACCGCTTGGAGAACAGGAGATAGATACGGAGCTGGCGCGGTCTCTGGTCGAGGGAAGCGACTACATGGAGGAGAGCTCGTCCGCGTTTACGCGGGAACATTCGATAGAGGCACAATTGCCCTTCCTGCAGCACCTGTTAGGGACGGACTTCTCGTTCGTGCCGATCTGTCCCCGCGATCAGAGCAAGAAGACCTCGATAGAGATAGGCAAAACGATATCCTCACAAACTCCTCCGGGTACGTTGGTGATCGCCAGCAGCGACTTTTCTCATTACGAACCTCAGGACGTTGCCGAAAAAAAGGACAGGGATGCGATAGATTCGATATTGGCTATGGACATTGATGGATTTTACGACAAGGTCGACCGGATGAGCATATCGATTTGTGGGGTTGGCCCGATTGCTGCCCTAATTTCCTATGCGGGTGAGAAGGGTCTGAAACCGGAGGAGTTGCAGTACGCGACCTCCGGAGAAATAACCGGAATGGGTAGGGAGGTCGTTGGTTACAGTGCGGTTGGATTCAGAGGTTAACGGACGGATTTATTCGATGACCGGCTTTGGAGAAGGGGTCGCTTCTGCGGACGGGGTAAAGATTGAAACTAAGATCAGGACCGTCAACCACAGCGGTCTTTCCGTGAGGATCCGTGGCCTGCGTGACGATAAACTCCTCCAGCACAAGGCCGAAAGACTCGTTAAGGACTCCTTCTCTCGTGGTAGAGTAGAAGTTCAGATTTCGACGGAGAGGTCGGGCGTCATCGATTTGGAAGGAGTTGATACGGAAAGGATTGCGGAAAGTTACGAGGCGCTAAAGAGACTTGCAGATAGCCTCGATATGGACGATGACCCCACCCTTAGCGACTTGATCTCCCTCGACCTGTTCGAAAACAGCGCGGGCCCGCCCAAATCCTGGCCCGCGCTGAAGGCATCTCTGGAGGGGGCAGCCGAGGAGGCCCTCGAGTCCCAGCGGGTTGAAGGGGACGACCTCCAAAAAGACCTTCTGGGGTACGTTGAGGACATGGAAGACGGCGTGGAGGAAATCGAGGGAAAGATACCGCTGATAGTCTCCGGTCACAAGGAAAAGTTAAAGTCCAGAGTCGAAGACCTGCTGGATGAACCCGCTGAACTGGATCAGGGGCGACTGGAACAGGAGTTTGCCACGGTTGCCGATAAGCTGGACGTCAGTGAGGAGCTTTCGCGTGTGGCCACGCACCTGGAATCCGCAAGAGATTCGTTGCGCAATGGCGGGGTCATCGGCAAAAGACTGAAATTTATTGGCCAGGAACTACAGCGGGAGATCAATACGTTAGGTGCGAAGGCCAAGGACGGGGAAGTGCAGACGGACGTGATCGAGCTGAAGCTCACCCTGGAGAAGTTTAAGGAACAGGCGAGGAACGTGGCGTAGAGGAAACGGAAAGGGAAGATGAATACACCAAATTGGATTGACGATCTCTGGCGTGAAGGCGTTTTTTTTGTTATCACCGGCCCTTCAGCCGTGGGCAAGACCACGCTGATGGAGGAGGTCATGGCGACGGATGAAGGACTAAGATACTCCGTCTCCCATACGACGCGGGAACGGAGGGAGGACGAGCGAGACGGGCGGGACTATCACTTCGTCGAAGTCGACGAGTTTCAGAGGATAATTGACGCGGGCCGTTTCCTCGAATGGGCGGAGATATATGGAGATTATTACGGGACCTCGATTGCGGAAATTGAGAGGATAAAGTCCGAAGGACTGGACCCGTTTATGGATATTGACGTCCAGGGTGCCGAACAATTGAGAGAAAAGGTGGGGGATCAGGCGGTATTTATCTTCGTCGGGCCGCCGTCCGTGGACGAATTACGTCGCCGCGTAAGAAATCGGGGGTCGGAAGACGAGGCGGAGCAGGAGAACCGGATGAGAGTTGCCCTTGATGAATTGAAGCGGGCGGAGGAATTTGACTACCTGTTGATCAACGATGATCTGGAGACGGCGCTGCGTGACCTGAGGTCGATAATTCGTGCGGAGAGACTGAGGATCTCGGACCGAGAGGATTACTATGGATAAACCAGGCGTTTTTGGCATGGGGACTGATATAGTGGAAGTCCACAGGATACAGGGGCTGGCGGACCGGTGGGAAGGTAAATTCCTGGACCGCGTCTTCTGTTCCGAGGAGCTAGATTATTGTCTCCCCGCTATAAACAGGTACGAGAGGCTGGCAGGGAGGTTTGCCGCCAAGGAGGCGGTAATCAAGGCCCTCGGTCGACGGGTCCCCTGGAAGTCAATCAAGGTGTTGCCTAACGAGCAGGGCAAACCACTCGTTCACCTCTCTTCCTCCACTGCCGTAGAGGAGCTGAGACGTTCGGGGGTGCACGTGTCGATCAGCCACACGGAACGTTACGCTACCGCCACGGCGTTGTGCGTCCGAAGAAGAGATAGGAAAACGGATGAGGAGACGGGTTAATTTCTATTAAGATTTGACTTATCTTGGATAGGTAAATAGACTTTGTGTGAGGATGAAAGATATACTCGGAGGTAAAAACCATTAAGGGGGTTTTATAAATGAACGGATTCTCGAAGTTTACAGTTTACGGTCTTTTGTTGGTTCTGATTGGTGGTTTGATCTACGTTGGGATCAGTTACAATGGTAGAATAAGTTCCAAGGTCGAATCCGACGCGATTGCGCCCCTGGAAAAGAAAATAAATAACCTTGAATCGACAGTCGAATCCAAGGTGGAGTCCTCGGCCGTCGACCCGCTGAAGTCTAACTTGAGCGATTTGGAAAGCAAGGTGAGCGACCTCAGTAGTTCCTTAGGTGACAAAGCCGAGAAGTCGGCCGTCGACCCGCTGAAGTCTAACTTGAGCGATCTCGAGAAGAAGGTTTCCGACCTTAGCACTTCAGTTGGCAATAAGGCGGACAAGGATATAGTTGACCCGGTGAAGAAGAGCATCAGCGATCTTGAGGAGAAGGTCAAGGACCTAACCAGCAAGGTGGGGTCCCTCGAGGATAACCTTAAGAAAGAGGTAGGCAACCTCAAGGACGAGCTTTCCGGACACAAGTCGGAGATATCAAAGCTTCAGAGTGACGCAAGTAGTCTGCAGGATAAGGTTGAATCTCAGAAGAAGGAGCTGGACTCGCTGAAGTCTGCCCATAAGGACCTGGAAGGGAAAGTGTCCTCGAATTCCACAGAAGTGGGCGACATCAAGGACAAGATGACTTCCGTGTCCACCGAAATTGGCTCGCTGCAAAACAAAGTTGACTCACACGGGAAGACACACGAGGAGTTTAGCAGCGAAATCAGCAACCTGAAGAGCGCGGACCAGAAACTTCAAGGCGACGTCAAGGGGTTAAAGGACAAGATCGCTTCCCTCGAAGCCGCTAAGAAGAAGATGGACAACCAGATTCAGGAGACATTGAGTGGACTGAAGTCACAAATAAGCGACCTAGAAGAGAAAGTCCAGAGTCCATCACAGACTTCTGAATAATATCCTGGAGAAATTTAGGTACTTTTGTTAACGATGGGGGCCGGCAATTGACGGTTGCCGACCCCTCTTTAATTTAATCTAAGTGTTTACAGGCCCTTGTTCCCCGGTCAACGTGATTCACTCCGATTATGAGCTACGACAACGAGGCGTATGAGCTTCACCCCGTAGAATTGGCCGACAGGCTGAGGAAGCTCCCCGAAGATGAAGCGGCGGAGGAGCTGCTAGCCTACGACCTCGAGTATTCCGGAGAAGCTTTAGAGGCACTTGACCCCTGGCAAGCTGCAGCTATCCTCCAAAAATTTGATTCCGACCTTCAGGCTGACCTGCTCAGGCACATGTCGTCAGACGACTCCGTTGACCTCCTCCAGGAGTTGCCTCGGAGGCAAAGACGTTCCGTCTTAAACCTTTTTGATGAGCTGACCAGAAAGCGGTTTAAGGGTCTGCTGAAATACCCAAAGGACACGGCCGGCGGTGCGATGTCCCTCGAGGTCATTAGTCTCCCCGAATCCATGAAAGTGGGAAAGGCAATTGAAGAACTCAGAAAGAAACAGAAGCAGCTGGAGGAGATAAACTACGTCTACGTGACCGACGACGAGGGAAAAATGGCCGGTGTCTTGCCGTTGAGAAACATAGCCTTCCGTGATCCAGGTGTGTACCTACATGACGTGATGAAGAAGGACGTAAAGACGGTCTACCCGGAATTCGACCGAGAAAAAGTGGCAAGAATATTTGACAAGTACGATTACCTCGCCCTGCCAGTTGTAGACCACGCCGGGAGGTTGCTCGGCGTGATTACCGTTGACGACGTAATCGACATACTCCGTCAGGAGAATACCGAGGATATGCTGGAAATGGTGGGGATAAGCGGTGCGGCCGAGGAGTCCATCTGGACCCCATGGAGAGTATCGATTAAGCACAGGTTGCCATGGCTGGCGGTAAACCTGGG
This sequence comes from Candidatus Bipolaricaulota bacterium, assembly GCA_018400715.1. Lineage (GTDB taxonomy): Bacteria > Bipolaricaulota > Bipolaricaulia > M55B111 > M55B111 > M55B111. The sequence continues at coordinate 5,648 of JAGYME010000049.1, read as the reverse complement.
CACTGCCCTGTTGGCCGCGGTCGTCGTGGGCTTGTTTGCGGAGACGATCTCCAGGTTCGCCGTGCTGGCCGTGTTTATGCCTGTAATCGCAGGCCAGGGAGGTAATTCAGGCTCACAAACGGTCGCCATCCTCGTCCGGGGCATTGCCCTGGGAGAGATAGGGAGGGCGCAGAGCAGAAGGGCACTTCTGAAGGAGTCCTCGCTGGGATTAATTCACGGGCTGGCGATTGGTTTCATCGTTGCCTGTATTGGCTACGCCTGGACTGGCTCTATCAAGATGGGGATGATCGTCGGGGTCTCCATGGTCTTGAGCACGGTCGTCGCCGGGATAGCCGGCGTGGTTATTCCCCTGGGGTTGAAGAGAGTTGGTTGTGACCCTGCTCTATCCGCTACGATCTGGATGACGACGGTTACTGACGTGGCGGGATTCTTCTTTCTGCTAGGACTTGGCGCCTGGCTATTGACGTAGGGGCCGGAGTAATCCGCACCGGTGGGATACACTAACCCGCCTCAAATTTTAAAATTCCTTCCAAATGTAGTATAATGTCTCATAACAAATCCACGGATGGTGGGTTATGTAGATCTTAAACATATTGGCTGTATTAGCTTAATATACCTTTCATATATGTCTTTCAATGTCGACTTTATGCTTTAATTTTTGGGGAGGCGATATTATTAGTTCCTCTCAAAAGGTCGAGTACATCCGCAGTAGAATGGAGAAACCCGATTGGGAACTAGCGGAAGAGTTGGATGAAACTATCTACTACGTCTGGTTAGTAAAAGAGGTAAAACGAAACCCAAATTTACAGAGAAAGCGGGGTCACATAAAGCAGTATAATACAAATCAAGAAATCCCTTGACCTGGTTAGAGTTGGAAATATGGTTATATATACCTGAAAGGAAGTTTATCGAGTAGAACCTCGGGAAATATCGGAGATATAACTGTCTTTCTGAAATGTCTACTAACCAGGTTGATTAAATATAGAGCGGGGGCAATATTTGCCAGGAGGGGTAGAATGGAAGAACGTAAGTTGTTCTCTCTCGTAATCTTCTCAATTATTATCACTGGCTTGGTTGTCGGGACCTCTTCCCCCGGGTTCGCCGCAGCTGACACGGCGAAGGGCGAGATCTCGGATAGCATAATCGATAGAGTCCTTACCTTTGTTCACAGCGCAGCTGAGCTCGTCGGAAGGGGGCTGGTCAGTTTGATTAACGCGGTGTCCGGGGTAAACGTAGAGGAACTGGAACAACCACTGGGCTACCTGGGTATACTGACCGCTTCACTTATCGTTTTTGGCGCGATAAAGGCGGCACAAAAGGTCGTTTGGTTCTTTGTCGTCCTGGGCTGGGGGCTAATTATAGTCCGGATAGTGCTCGACGCGCTGGACGGGACGCCGGTAGGATGAGTATCAGTTCCCCATCTTAATGGGTCACGTACCGAAAATACCCGGGCTGGATGCGCCATTCCAGATATTTCGTTGTCCATCCTTAACTGCCTCATTACAATTGTGTAATTCCACTACATCCCGGAGATGAATTACCATGAACCTTTACAGAGGGTTTGTCCTTTACCTGGTGATGCTGGGTACGTTTTTTGCCGTTGATATGGTCTGGCTGGGAGTGGTTGCCCGGGGGTTTTACCGGAACCAACTCGGTGAACTCATGGCTGATTCGGTAAACTGGCTTGCAGCGATAATTTTCTATTTCCTGTTTGTCGTTGGCGTCCTTTTGTTTGTCGTCAATCCCGCTCTCGATCGGGGTTCGGTCTGGTGGGCTGTCGGCATGGGTATCCTTTTCGGAGTGATAACTTACTCTACTTACGACCTGACTAACCTTTCCACCCTGCAGGGATGGCCGCTGAAGATGACGGTAGTAGACATAATCTGGGGTGGCGTTCTCTCCGCCAGCATTTCCACCGTTGGCTATATCGTTTACAACGCCTTATGGAGTTAGCTCGGTCTAAAATATTACCACTCGGGGGGAATTTATGTTAACAGGCAAGAAGATTTTGATTACTGGCGTAAGAAACAAGCGGTCAGCCGCTTATTGGATACTGAATAAAGTTCTGGACCAGGGTGCCGACGTCGTATTGACGACTCCCGACCTCGAGAGGACCCAGAAGGCGGTCCAGAGGTTACCGGAGTCGCCGCCGGTGTGGTACCTGGACGTAACCGAAAAGGATTCAATAGAGGAGACTAAGGATAAACTGGCGGACAGGTGGGGCAACCTGGATGGGCTGGTGCACTCCATCGCGTATGCCGACAGGGATTGCATAAATTCAGATTTCTTCAAGGCGGACAGGGAGGAGATATTGCAGGGGTTTGATATCTCTAGCTTCTCTCTGTTTACCCTGGCCAGGGAGTTTAGCCCGCTCATGGGTGATTCGGGCAGTATCGTCTCGTTGAGCTTTGAAACTGATAAAGTATGGCCCCCTTACGGCTGGATGAATTTCTTCAAGGTCGCCCTGGAGTATCTCAGCAAGATGCTTGCGGTCAGGCTTGGAGAGCAGGGAGTCCGGTCCAACGTAATATCTGCTGGAACGATGAAGACTCTCTCGGCAAGGGGAATACCGGGTTTCTCCGAGATGGCTACAGAGTACGAGAAGGCGGCCCCTCTGGACTGGGACAGCAGTGAGTCGCAGAAGTTCGTGGCCGACGCCTGCGCCTGGCTGTTATCTGATGCTGCGGAGATGGTTAGCGGCGAAGTAATTCACGTTGATGGGGGGATGAACGTCAGGTCCGGTTTTGTTATCCAGGACTGACTTTGTTTGAAACTGATACCGCCTCTCAGTATACTAGGATGGAATTTGTAGAGAGTTTAGTTTGTCCGACGAATTGATAGAATTATCAAAGTTTAGGAGGTAAAAATGGCAAAAGTATGGGTCGATCAGGACACTTGTATTAGCGACGAGATCTGCGCGTCCATGTATCCGGAAATTTTTGAAATGGGCGACGACAACAAGGCTCACGTTGTCGAAGGAAAGGAAAAGCTAGAAGGTGAAGAGTTGGAGAAGGCCAAAGAAGCTGCCGATACTTGTCCGGTAGCTGCCATTCACGTAGAAGAATAGTTATCCATATAGAGGGGGGCTGGTCCATCCGGCCCCCTTTTGGGTTTATTGAGATCCAGCGAGGCCCGAAGTGGGCAAACCTGCAGAGCCGAACCCCGTCAAGTTATTTGTCGGCTTGATATATAACCCCTCCGTAGACGTCCGGTTGGTCGTGGACCTGCTCGAGAAAAACGTTGGCGAGATAGACGGAAGCAGTCCGACCGTTTCTTTTGATTACACCGACTACTACCGCGAGGAGATGGGGGGCGGCCTCAACAGGAAGTTCTTTTCCTTCGCGGCGCTTGAGGATCCAGGGGATATCCCCGCGCGGAAGTCTCTGACAAACGAACTCGAAAGCAAGGTTGCCGAACTCGTCAGTACACCTGTCCCGAGGCCTGTTAACCTGGACCCGGGTTACGTTGGGTTGTCGAAATTGGTCCTCGCGACGACGAAAAATTACTCTCATCGAATCTACATCAGGGACGGTATCTACGCTGAAGTGACATTACAGTATAAGGGAAATGAGTTCGTTCCGTTGCCGTGGACCTATCCAGACTACAGATCTGCCGAGTACAGAGATTATTTCAACCGCCTTCGGGAAAGCTATAAAGAGCAACTTGAAAATACCTGACGTCCATCACAGGCCGTTACACTGTTAATTTCAACTATGAGGTGTCTGCATAATGCGTACCGAGTATAATTTTGAAAGCTTTGCCGAAACGCCCGAATATCGCCGTTTAAACAGGGAAATGATCGCCCGCTGGATTGCGATGATGAGGGAGGCGGGAGAGAAGAGGGTGGAGCGTGTCCTAGATATCGCCACGGGAATTGGGACGATGATCCGCCTATTCCTGGAAGAACTTCCCGAAGAACTTAACCACCCGGAGGTAATTTGTCTCGATAAATCGCGGGGAGCTCTTGACAGGACGAGCGAGAAACTGGGGGAGGCCGTCAGCTCGTTTAAGACGGTCCACGCGACTGCCCAAGAAATGGACATGGAGAGAACGGACCTTTCTGTCGTTCTCTGGGGCAATGGGATTCATAACCTTTCCCAGGCGGATCAGAAGGAAGCAGTGCGGCGGGTAACCGAGGCTCTGTCCCCTGGAGGGTGGTTCTTCTTTAACTCCGCATTCTATGAGAACTCGAGGCCGGAGAGCACTCTATCCTTCTATAGGTATCAGGTCAAGCAGGCGGTGAGGATTCTTAGAGAGAGGGGAGTGGACAGAGAAAGAGGTGGAAGTCGGGCGGAAGCGGCGAAGTATCATCCCCGTGATTATTACCGGAACCTGGTCAAAAGTGCTGGCCTCACGGTGCAGGACTCGGGTGAGATTACTGCCCCACTTTACCGGGGAGCGTGGGAAGCTATCAGCAGCTTTAGGAATTACGCCTCGGGTGCATTACACGGTTACCCCATCGAGGAGGCTCAGGTGGCCCTTCGAGATGCCGTCTCTCCAGCCCTGGAGAAGTACGGGGTGGAGGACGACGAGGGCGACCTGTATATACCGCGCAGGTGGCTCGCCGTAGCGGCTACGAAGACGGGATGACTCACGTCTAGTAGGGTAAGGTTTAAGCCCTGAACTGGTGCCATCTAGAGCCGGACTTCGAACAGCTCTCCCTCTCCAACCTCTTCAGCCGCTCGTAAAGTTTTTCTTCCTCCGCGCCCACGAACACGCGACTGTTCTTCTGGGTCTGTTGGTCTGAATCGATGATGGAGTTGTCTACGTCCAGTCCGATCTTTTCAAAGCCGTGATAGACGTGGTTTGCCTCCTCGAGCAGCGATTCGTAACTTACAAGTATGCTCTGGTCGATGTTTTCGTAGGCCGCGATGAGGGCGTTGGCGTTCTTAGTCCAGGAGACAGGAAATTCTGCTATCCCTCGCTTGAACAGGCTCGCTTTTACGTTCGCGGGATCCCGGAATACGCCAACCATCTTTAACTGTTCGGCAATATGGCGATAGAAGAAGAGCGCGGGCACCCTCACTAGTTTCAACCCGCTCCATCCACGTTCCTTGTTTAACCTGCGGACGACCTCGTTCATCTTCTCCGTGTTTGTCTCGGTCATCGCCTCCTTCATAAGTAGCTTGGAAACTTCCTTGCTGAGAGACATTTCGTAATAACCGCCCTGATTGTATTCGTCGCCTTCGAAGTCACTGGGAAAGTGGACGCCGGCGGTCTCCACGAGTTGGCAGACCAAAGAGGTACCGCTCCGTGGATGGCCGGCAACTATTACGGATTTCTTCAGTGTGATAGGGTTAGTCATTTCTTAAGGTCAAACCTCCTAGAAATATACACCGGTGGAAATAGTCAGGTGGTTAGATTAGATATCAGTAAGAAACAACCCTGGTGCCGAGGGCGGGATTTGAACCCGCACGGATGTTAAAATATCCACATGGACCTGAACCATGCGCGTCTGCCGGTTCCGCCACCTCGGCGTAATGGTAACTAATTATAGATAAGGCGCTGTAATACTCAAACCGGGTTAACGCCCTACCCAACTGAGCTACAGAGATTTCAAAAGGGCGTGAAAGCTGTAAAACCGCGCCTGACCCTCTTTCAACTCCGTTTCTTAATTATCACAAGAGGGCTCGGTTTGTGCAAGTTCT
>JAGYME010000048.1 GCA_018400715.1 Candidatus Bipolaricaulota bacterium | reverse complement strand
ACAGCCGGCCCAGACCCTCTTCGAGGTCGTCGTGCAAGATTGCCTTGAGCGCTTCCTTCTCAGCGGAAAGGGAGCTCTCTGACTTGATGAAATCGCCGAGGACTTCCTCTTCGTCCGACTCTATTGGCCTGTCCAACGACACCATCGTCTCCTGCACGCGTTCCGCGCGTTTAACCGTGTCGAGGGGAATGCTGAGCTTGTCCGCGATCTCCTCCCGGGAGAGGTACCGGTTCCCCTTCTCCTTTTCCTCCTGCTTCAAGTTCCTCATTCTCCGGATGATGTCGAAGGTATGTGGGGGGACCCTAATCGTGCTACCCTCGTTTACGAGTGCGAGCCTTATCTTTTGCTTTATCCACCAGGTAGCGTAAGTGCTAAACTTGTATCCCTTGGAGGCGTCAAACCGCTCGACTGCCTCCATCAGTCCTATGTTTCCTTCCTGGATCAGGTCGAGAATATTAACGCCCTGGTTGGCGTATTGCTTGGCGATATTTACGACCAGGCGCAAATTGGACAGTATCAGCTTCTTCCTCGCTAAACCACTCCCCTGATTGATCCTCCTGCTCAGGTAGTTCTCCTCCGATTTTTCCAAAAGCTGATACTTGCCAATTTCGGAGATGTACAGCCCAAGCAGGCTCCCTCCTGAACTCTCACTGTACCTCACCTGGGTCGCGGTACTCTCCGACCTATTTGCTCGGTTCTCTTCTGCGCTCAACTGTCAACACCCTTATTTTGGTTTTCTCCATTATATTGGTAAACGAACGACGGGGAAAACTCAACCGCCGGGCCCTGGGTTAATCGAGGGATTTGCTAATTTTACCGCCCCCGACCAACCTCTCGCCATCATATAATACAGCTATTTGACCGGGAGTTACAGACTTCTGGGGGACATTAAATTCTACCTCCGTCCTATCGGGTAAAAAAGAGGCGTTACACTTTATTGCTGGCGCGCGGTACCGGATTTTCACCTCGTAGGTCCCCTCACCCTCTGGTTGACCGTTGACCCAGCTACAATCGGTCGCCACCAGACCCGAAGAATATAACTCCTCCTCGGGACCGACTACCAGAACGTTGTTCTCGTAGTCGAGGTCGATCACGTATCGGGCCACGTTCGTCTCCAGGCCCAGCCCCCTCCTCTGGCCGACCGTGTAGAAGGGAAGCCCATCGTGATCTCCCAGGACGTTGCCGTCGAGGTCAACTACCTTTCCGCCAGAGATCTCGTCCCCCGCGACCTTCTTCAAGAACTCCCGGTAGTCCCCACCGGCGACAAAGCAGAGGTCCTGACTCTCGTCCAATTCGGCGGTTAACAGGTTCTCATCCCGCGCCATCTCGAATATCTCGCTTTTGTCGTACTCGCCGACGGGAAAGAGGGCCCGCTCCAACTGGCCCTGCCCCAAACCATAAAGGAAGTAGGACTGGTCCTTTTTTCTATCGACCCCCCTTAACAGGTTCCACTCCCCGTCGGCTTCTTCCGTTCTCACGTGATGGCCGGTTGCGATAAGTTCAATCCCCAGCTCGTCCGCGACCTGAAGGAGGTTGTCAAACCTCACCAGCCTGTTACACCGCGCGCAGGGGTTTGGGGTAAGGCCCCGGAGGTAGCTGTCGACGGTGGGCTTTACTATCTCTTTCTCAAACTGATCGCTGAAGTCGTACTCGTAGTGAGGGACGCCGAGTTGATCGGCGACAGCTTCTGCGGTATTAACCGAACAGCAGGAGTTTTCTTCGCCCGCATAACCGGGTGAATTCGGGTAATCCCACAACCAGAAGGTCGTCGTGTAGACTTCATAACCCCGCCTCTTCAACAGCAAGGCGGCAACGGAGGAATCGACGCCCCCGCTTAGGGCAACGAGGACCTTCTGAGGGTCTTCCCGATTAGCCTGCGGCAACGGTTGGCTCACCTCTGTTCGGGACCAGGCAGAGAAACTCCATGTTCTCCCCGTCGTTGATAAACTGATGTTTCTCGTTTGGCGGCACGTAGACCGCGTCGCCGGCCTCGACCTCGAGGTATCCGTCGGCCGTCTTTACCCTTCCCTCTCCACTCAACACGTAGATCTCGTGCTCCCAATCGTGGTCGTGAAACGGGGTGTATCCTTCCTCCTCCAGGGTAAACTTTCTCATCGCAAAGGTCTCCACCTTCTCATCCTTCCCCAGCATGACCTGTTTCCTTACCCCGTTAGCTCCGGCTAGATCGGTAATTACGGAGGTTTCTACTTCGTCTGATTTGTTCACGCTTATCATTGATATCACCTGAAAATTTATATTGTGAACCGCCCGTCGGCGCAAGGAGGGAGGGGCGTCGTTGAACTGCCAGAGGTCGTAAATTATCATCTCAACCGGTGATAATGACGTGAAAAGGACGGCAGACGTGATCGTGGTCGGCGCTGGACATGCGGGATGCGAGGCCGCCCTCATTTCCGCCCGAAGTGGCGCGGATACCGTACTGTTAAACATAGACTTGGACAAAATAGCCAAGCTCTCCTGTAACCCCGCCATCGGAGGGCCGGGTAAGACGCAGCTCGTCAGGGAAATAGACGCCCTCGGCGGGGAAATGGCGAGAAACACGGATAGGTCAGTCCTTCACATGAGACGGTTAAATACCAGCAAGGGTCAGGCGATGCAGATCATGCGAGCGCAGGTAGACCGCGACCGGTACCGTGCCGAGATGAAACGCGTCCTGGAAACGGAGGAAAACCTGAGACTCCACGAGGGGACCGCGACGGAACTGATAGTAAGCCGAGAAACCATTACCGGCGTGAGGACGAGAGAGGGAGTCGAGTTTGTCGGATCCGCAGTGGTGTTAACCACGGGTACCTTTCTCCGCGGCCGCGTCTACCTTGGAGACCTGTCCTATCCCGCGGGAAGGACGGGAGAACCCCCGGCTGAGGACCTCTCGGAGAGCATACAGGAGGCGGGCCTGGAAATGAAACGGATGAACACGGATACCACCCCGAGGGTAAACGGCGAGACGATCGACTTTGCGGGCCTGGAAAGCCAGGAGACGACGGACGAGGAGTTTGCCTTTTCCTACTCTTTCCCGAAGAAGAGGCTCGAGGACGACTACCCCGTCTACCTTACGAGGACAAACAGTACGACCCACGAAATCATTAGAGACAACATAGACGAGAACCCCCGGTACAACGGTACCGTGGTCAGCGCCCATCCGCGCTATTGTCCCTCGCTGGAAAGCAAGATTATCGACTTCCCGGACAGGGAACACCACAAGGTCTTCCTGGAGCCCGAGGGACGAAAGTCCCGGGAGTACTACCTCCAGGGAATTTATACCTCTTCGCCTCCGGAGGTCCAGGGGGAAATCGTCCATTCGATGAAGGGGCTGGAGGACGCCCATATCGAAAGGTACGGTTATGGTATAGAGTACGACTACCTGCCCCCCACGCAGTTGAGCCCCACCCTGGAGACAAAGGAGGTCGAGGGGTTGTTTACCGCAGGTCAGATAAACGGTACGACCGGCTACGAGGAGGCCGCCGGACAGGGAATACTGGCGGGAATTAACGCCGCCCGCAGGGCAAGGGGCGAGGGCGGCGTGGTAATAGACCGGTCCGAAGCCTTTATCGGTGTAATAACAGACGACCTGGTAACCAAAGGCGTGGACGAGCCCTACCGGATGCTCCCCTCCCGCGCAGAATACCGGATACTTCTGAGGGAAAATAACGCGGACCTGAGGTTAACGGAAACCGCGTGGGAACTGGGAACGATAAGCGAAGAGAGGTACAAAAGGTACAGGGAGAAGAGGGAGGGGGTCGAGTCCAGGTTAGAACAGCTAAAGACTCACTCCGTATCTCCGGGTGGTAAGGTAAATGCGCAACTGGAATCTAAGGGAACTTCCCCGCTGAAGGACCAGGGGGCGACGTTGTACGAACTGATAAAACGGCCCGAGCTGGACTGGGCTGACGTCATGGAGCTAGCCAGCCTCCCGAAGAACGACGTCAATCCCGAGGTCCGCAAGGAAGTAGAGATTCGAGCGAAGTACGAGGGGTACCTGAAGAAACAGGAGAAGAGGCTGGAACAGTTCAGACGGATGGAGGAAGAGGAGATACCCGACTCCCTCGATTACGACGAGATAGAGGGGTTGTCAACTGAGGGTCGAGAAAAATTGATCGAGATAAACCCCCGCACGCTCGGACAAGCGGAGAGAATACCGGGCGTGAGTCGAGCCGACATAACGATTCTGACAGTCTGGATGAAAAAATAATTACATATAACCTGAACAAGAGGAGTGAATAAGAGTAATGTCAAAACTTTTTTCTGGTATTCAGCCGACCGGCGACCTTCATCTAGGAAACTACTTTGGCGCGATCAGCAACTGGGTTGACCTGCAGGAAGAGCACGATACCGTTTACTCGATTGTCGACCTGCACGCGATTACCTCGGATTACGACCCGGAAACCCTCAGGGATAATTCTGTCAACCTGGCGATCGACCTCATCGCTTGCGGAATAGACCCGGAAGAATCGATCTTGTTCATCCAATCGGACGTCGTCGAGCACGTCGAACTGCAGTGGATCTTAAACTCCGTTACGTCCTACGGGGATTTAACCCGGATGACACAATTCAAGGAAAAGTCCAAGGACAAGGAGTTCATCAACGCCGGCCTGTTTAGCTATCCGGTGCTGCAGGCATCGGACATCCTGCTTTATCGCGCGGAGAAGGTACCCGTGGGAGAGGACCAGATCCAGCATATCGAACTGACCCGGCGCGTCGCCCGGCGGTTCAACCATACGTACGGGGACTTCTTTCCCGAACCCGAGCCGATAGTCGGACACGGCGCAAGGATAATGTCGACGGCGGACCCGGAGCAAAAGATGAGCAAGAGCGGTCACGATAAACACATGATCGGTCTTATGGAAGACCGCGATTCCATCTGGGAGAAGGTCAAGTCAGCCGTAACCGACCCCGGTGGTGTCGAGGGGGAAGAAATGAGCCCGGGGGTAGCCAACCTGTTCACCCTGCTCGAATTAACCGCGCCAGACGACGTAATTGAAAAGTTCAAGGAGGACCACCGCGAGGGCGAACTGATGTACATCGAGTTAAAGGAAGCCGTGTTCGAGCACCTCGTCTCGACCCTTGAACCCATCTGGGAAAAGAGAAGAGAGCTAGAAGAAAACCCTGGCGCCGTCGAGGATTACCTACAGCAAGGACGGGAAAGAGCAGAAGCAATTGCCCGCAAGAACATGAGGGAAATACGGGAGTTAGTTGGGGTAAGGCGCAGGGCACAATAACTACCTTAGCTTACAGAAGCGGCTTGAAGTTGTGGAATATACTAGTTATATCCTGATTCTCTTCGAGTTCGTCAATTAGGGACTGGACCTTGTCCCGGAGGTCTCCGTTACCTTCGACGAATTTCCCCGGGGCCATGACCAGTTCTCTCGAGACGTCGGCGGCCACTTCCTCCATGTGTGAGGCTACCGACCGCAGGTCATCCGGCTCGCAGTACAGGCGGATGACCAAGTCATCCTCATCGATCTCTTCGGCACCGGCCTCAATGGCTTCTAGCTGTATCTCCTCGGTATCCTCGTCGTTCAGGGGAGAAAGGTCGACCGAAACTATTCCCTTGCGGTTGAATATCCAGCGGACGCAGCCCTCATCGCCCAGCTCGCCGCCGTGACGGTCGAAGATGTTTTTCAGGTCGGTGCTGGTCCGGTTACGGTTATCCGTCTCCGCCTTGATCATTACGGCAACGCCATTGGGACCATAACCTTCGTAGACCATCTGCTGGACGTTCTGCCCCTCGAGTTCTCCCTTTGCCTTCTTGAGGGCACGCTCGATGTTTTCCTTGGGCATGTCCGCGTCTTTGGCCCGCTCGATCACGCTGGCGAGGGTAGGGTTGTCGTCGGGGTCGGGGTTCTTCCTCGCCTCGACGATTATCTCCTGTACGAGCTTGCTGAACTTCTTCGCCCGTTTCTTATCCTGCCTCGCCTTTCTGTGCTTGATGTTGGACCATTTTGAGTGACCTGCCATGCTATCACCACAAAATGTTATCCAAAAATTCGGGCTCAGGCAACAGCTAGGGGCTTTCCCTCGGGGCTAACGACCCTGATCACGTTGCGTTTTGCCCGCCCGTCAGTTATTCTATCCCTCAACGAGATGAACAAATCCGAACAACGCGAAAACCTTATCTGGGTCAAAAACGAACTGGAGACCCTCTACGGTCCCATAGAGAAAGACTGGAAGGAATCACCGCTCAAAACACTAATTCAGACGGTCCTATCCCAAAATACGAACGACGACAACCGCGACAGGGCGGAAGAAAAACTATGGGACAGGTTTACCGGGTACGAGGAACTTGCCGCCGCCTTCGTGGGCGAGATAGCGGACGCTATCTCGACGGCCGGACTGCAGAACCAAAAGGCGAAGTCGATAAAGGGGATCCTGACCACTCTAAAGGAAAAGGGAGGATACAGTCTCGACTACCTAAAGGACCTGGGGCCGGAGGACGCCTGGAAGGAACTGATGGACTTTGACGGAGTGGGGAAGAAGACGGCCGCCGTGGTTCTTCTCTTTGCCCTGAACAAACCAATATTCCCGGTCGATACACACGTCCGGCGGGTTACGGGACGACTCGGCCTCGTGGGGGACGGAGAAAAGCACCACGAGACGCTGACCGATCTCGTCGACGAAGACGACATGTTCCAGTTCCACCTGCACCTCATACGCCACGGCAGGGAAACCTGCAAGGCGCGCAAGCCGTGGTGCGAGGACTGTGTGCTGGTAAAGCGCTGTCCCTCGGCTGAGGAGTACCTCAACCAATAGACAGGCAACCGCGCCCTTTGTTGTATATTGTCCCGAAGGGTCTCCGGCCAAGGACTTCAGTCTAACAAAATATTCATAAATCATTCACATAAAGTAATATCATGTAGATTGAGGTGAAATTATTAAAACAAGAACTTATCTCACGGCAACGACATTGTTGGTATTCTTGCTTATCGGGATGACGGTGACGGCCGGAGCACAGGAGTTATCCGTGGCGGTCGTGAATACACAGGAAATTTTCCCGGCACACCCCGCCTATGAAGAGGTAGGTCAAAAATTACAGGAAAGACAGACCGAGATGAGGGCGGAACTTGAAGAACTAGAAGGACAAGAGGCCGAAAAAAGGCAACAAGAGATGCAACAAGAGCTCCAGCAACTTCAACAAAAACTGGCAGAAGAAGCGACTGAAGAGATCAATGGAGACGTGGAAGATATGGCCAAAGAGCTAGGATTTAACGTGGTGATAGACCAGGGGGGTATTATCAGCGGCGAGGAAGAGCTGGGAGCGGAGGACATAACCGAGGAGATCATCGCAGAAATTGAAAAGGAATATGACCTCTCTTAATCCGTACCCGAAACAGAATTAAGGACGTGTACAATTAGAAAAACAATCCTCTCATGACGTTAATGTAAGCAAAAGGCGTCCCGCCGGGACGCCTTTTGCTTTTTGTTCTCACCTCTGTCTATCTCTCGCTGTGAGGAATCAAATCCCTGTCGAAAGGACAGGACCGCTTGGTCTGGGAAAAACTAGCTTGACCAGCGGTCGAACTTTAGGTCGTAGTTCTCCCGCGGCCGCCCGCTCCACTTATCCTTGCAGGGTGTATAAGTAGACACCCCGCTCACCCACTTTTCCGTATTGATGGTGATCAACTTCATCCAGCCATCACCACCGTTATAAATATCCTGGTAGTTGGTGTATTGCTGGTAAACACTGTTCCCGGTGACACCGCGTCCTTTCCTTAAGGCGGAATACGGACCGTTAACGTGGTGCCCGGAATGGACCATTTTTATCGCCGGGCTCTGCGAAACAAGTTGCTTCCATAGGTTTTCCCCCGTGTGACAATTCTGCAACCCGTAGATATAGGGGTTGTGGGGGTGCTTTATCCCTGACAGACTGCCGTCGTGATAGAGAAATAGGTGGGTGACGATCACTACGAAAGAGTGATCATGGGACTTGATGACGTTACGTACCCAATCTACGACACTCTGCCGCGGGGCAAATTCGAGAGTAAGGTACAAAAAGAGGTCCTGGCCAAATTTCTGCTGTAGGTAGGCATTCTCTGGATTACCGTCGTAGGTACCGTGATCAGTGATCGAATTAATGCGTTCCTCGAGAACACTGTAGCGGGAAGAGGGGAAATACCGCCTGAAATCTATCGGTTCCCGGACGGAAACCGCATCGTGGTTACCCAGCGAGAGTAGTGCGGGGATAGAATTGCGATCAAGGTTGTCGATTGCTTCTTTTGCTACTTCCCATTGACGAATTCGTGTCGGGTCATTGACGATATCCCCTTCGTGCAGGACCATCTTAATGTTATAAGTATTCAAGTTATCAACTATCCACTGAGTCATGCGTTGAAATATTCCATTATCCTGACTGCAATAGTACTGGGTATCGGGGAGAACTACGTAAGACACGTCAGACGGACCAACCGTGGGCGGCCTTCCCATAGCGTCATCCCTATTGGATAATAACGATATATTGGCGAGACCGATCATCCCCGTCAATGAGGTCCCTAGGGCCTTAATAAAACTCCTTCTGCTTAATTTAATTCCTGGTTTAACTAGGTCCTTTGTCTTCACGGCCTCTCCTTTAAGGCATGGTTCGATATTTCCTACCTAGACGACAGTTAACGGTGCTTATCATGCGCGTAGTGAACTTACCGACGGCCGCCGATCACATCTCGACCGTCACCATTTAAGATATGAAGTATCTTGAGAACGTTTTCTCCGTAGGGCTCCGTAGATTTGTTGGTCCAATTCATGTACGTTGCCAATGAAACGTCCAGTTCCCTGGCCATCCTCTCCTTGCTGAAATTCCGTTTATTTCTGTATTCTTCAAGTCTATCTAAGAGCTCTTTAACGTTACTAATATTCATCACATCCTTTATATCTATCATACTATAAAAAGGTCTTTATGTCAACCCATATTGAGCCATTTTACTCCGTGGGTGGAGGATATACGCGGGAAAAGATACCTCGCCAGAACCGATAGACCAATTCCACCTGAAAGACCAAGAAAGTCAGAAGGGGAAGGATTTTTAGCGGTTACCGATAATCGACGATATCGGTGACGTCGAAGAAATCGTATATGTTTTTGCCGTCTCTAAACGCGTAACTCTTATCGTCCAGGATTTCGTATTCGGTTTCAAAGTAAAGATTAAAGATCAACCGGAACGTGTTAACCGGCGTGATGGAAGGATATAGGTGGTCGTCGTCTACGCCGGGCAAGTAATAGGCGTTCAGAATTCTCATCTTTTGCCTTAACTCCTCTTTTGTCGCTTCATCTTTCCAGTCAAAGTTGTACTCGTCTTCCCGGTACCTCCTGGGGAAGGGCCCCTCATCCCCTTGAATGACGATGATTGGCAAGTTATCCGAATCGTACTGGCTCAACAGGTCCTCGATTAACTGTTTGACTTTCTCGTTAGCGAAGATAAGTGAGTTTATGTAATTTTCTTTTACCGACCGGTTATCGGCCTCTTCCTGCGACAAACATTCACCATCTCGGTCAAACACGTAGGGGTCGTGCGTAATATACATGTGAGCAAAAGTAAAAGTTGGCTCGTCTTCTTCCGGTATACTGCCAAGCTTCTCAAAACGTTCCAGCGAACTCTCGTACATGGAACGCCTGCCAAAAGGTCCTATATGCAACCTATAGATAATTGGATAGATCGCCGTTGTTCGCAGAAGAGATGTCGAGAATTCCGAGAGGAAGACAAAACTCTTGCTTTCCGCCGCATATTTGTTTTTCCTCGTGGGTTCCCACCATCCACCCAGGTGGATATATTTGTAACCTTTTTCGTTTAAGAACCGCCCAACTTCGTGCTCTTCGATCATTTCATAAATCGGCTTCCAGTTATAGGCCTGGCCAACTTCTTCGCTCAAATAATTGATATACTTCATATTCAGGGAACTCGCGAGGGAATTTGCAGTTTTTAGGTAATTGGAACGGCTCTCGGAGGCTACGTAAAAACCCTTCGAAGACAGGAAATCTAAAAACTCTCCGTTGTCGTAACCAAACTGCTTTTCTAAAGTAACCTCCGCTCCATACCTCTCAAGGATTATGTAATAAATGTCCCTTGGCGCGTCAGAGTCCTCCACGGCATCGTCTGCCAGCACCTCGGTCGAAGCCTCCACGGGCTGGTCCCCGCCACCCGCGAGGGAAAGTCCGATATTGAACAATGTTATCAGGACCAGTACGACGATAACTAAGTTCAAAAAGGTAGTCAGGTTTCGGAGGCTTGAGCGCTTCCTTATGATAAGATAAACGGCGAGGAGGTACGCGAACCCCAGAGTTGATAACAAGAATTCGTACCGAACAGGAATTAACAACTCAATTAAATCACTGATGTAGCCGTAAAAGAAGAAAAAGGCAAGGAACAGAGAAGTAATTGCTCCAGCTTTCTCATAGTCCTTCAGCAACCACCCGAGCAGGGCGAGGAGGAACGCCGTGAACCCTATTATGACCCCCAGGGGGAACAGCATATCCAGTGCCTTTGTATGATGAATGTTCTGGGAGAAAAGCAACAGCACCGGGTAAATACCGAATAAAAACGGGTGGATAAGGTCTCTTCTTCTCACCATCTTACCTGCTCTCCATCAAATAAATTGTCCTCCCGGAGTCCTTTACTCCCTCGCTGGCCATGATGGAAAATTTTCTCTCAAAACTCTTGAGAAAGTTATCTTGAGAGTAGTCTGCAAAGACGTCCTCCCTGCTTGCGAGGAGCTTCTGTACTTGCTCGTCACCTTTCGGGATAAACTCGACGATAAGGTAAGAACAGATTTGATTAAGAAAATCCGCGATCTTAGGAAATGGTGTATTGTTTGATATTGCCAGGTGATGGACCAGCGCCAGCGCCAAGGCGGCATCTGTAGGCCCGCGCTCCATGATCGACATCCTTTCCTTGCTTCCCCACCCGACGTCCGGAGTCGGGTTCGTCAAGTCAAGTAACAGAGGAAGGGTGTTTCCGCTACCGTCCTCCTTACACTTAAGGTAATTGCTCTCCACGCACCCAGGATCAAAATCAAATGAGATGGTCCTGATACCCTTCCTGGAGGAGATCCGGCTAAACAGTCCAACGTTAGCGCCGAGGTCCCAGACTTCCTCGGGCCCAACTTCTTCCAAATAATTTCCCACGATTTCCTTCTTATGCTCAAGGGCCTGGGAGGAATAATTGCTGCTACCACCATAGTAGTCGCTCCATAGGGTATCCCGCGACTTCCAGGTCAGCCTTTTAATCGCGGACTCGAGGCTATCTATGAGGCCCAGAAGCGCGGTCCGGCTCATCTTTTTACCGTCTTTGTTGACCTGCTTTACGGCCTTGACCCGGTCGGAAAAGTGCTCTTGGCTCCTGGCGTGAAGGTGGATATGAGAAAGGAGGGTAAACCTAAAGCGGCTACCGAGTGGGAGCAAAGAGCTGGCCATGTCCAACGGAATTCCGTCCAGGTAGACTCTGAGAAGCTGGTTCAACCTGATATCGGTGTAACTCATAATAGCGAGGGGCGCGAGGAAGTGCTGACAAAACTGCCTGTAGGCCACCCAGGGTTGGCCTTCTCGATATTCCTCGAAGGAAAGGGTGTCTATGAATACGGGCTGATTGCGCTGAAACTGAATATTAAAGGAGCTAGAATCCTTCAGGCTCATCCCGAATTCAAGAGCAATCTCCTGGATCTTTAGCGTGGTCAGGGCGGCATCCTTAAACTGGCTGAAACACCACTCGTAAGGATAAGATATAAACTGAACCTTTCGAGGTTTTATTACTTTATAAGCTTCACCGGGAACGGGTGGGGCTAAATCTACTTCCTCGTGAGGAATGAGCAAATCTTTATCGGTGAGTTCCTCGTAGAGGCCGGAACCCATAAGTCTCTCATAGTCCTCTTTATAACTTTCATTGACCTGGCGGTAAAAAACACCGTTCCTCCGGAAAACGAAGCCGCTGGGATCCCGAAATGAACCCGCTACTACTTCGGAATTCTCATTCATCTTCCTCTATCTCTCTCCGCATAATGTACTTTCGAAAGAACCTCTTGATTTGCTTCCAGAAAATTTTGATCAGAAAGGAAGCCCCAACTAAACCTGCAATTAGCATCTGGAAGACGAAACTACCTACGCCGGGATCGATATATGCGTAGACAGAAACGTCCAGGAACACGAGAAGGAAGATCAGAACCTTCGTTATGTGAGACAGTTTCCTAGCCACGTTCACTCACCCCTGTGAGGTTAACCCTGCCATTTCGCATAAATTGAGATTTCGCCCAAAGCAATTAATGAATACTACACCAAACTCCCGAATACAAGCCCTAAAGCCAAGCCGCTCGGTCCGGGGGTTCCCGAACATTGGCCGGAACATTCTAAAGAACGTTTCGACAACCTAGATTAACTTAGTTCGCTCGACGAGTAGCGAGCTTCCTACTATGCCAAAGGAGGGGAAGTGGTATTTGAAGAATTAATTGAACAATTTTACACGCCCGCTCACTACCCCTGTCAGGACAACCTGGAACCTCTAACCCTTAAAGTAGATTGCTTAAGATTTGAGGGCTTCAATTAATCACCGGCCCTTATATCGGTTATGTTGAAATCAGGGCTTTTTTCGGGTACAACAGTGTGGCGGATCAGAAGAAGATTCATCATTGCATGGGCCCGTAGCTCAGCTGGACAGAGCGACGGATTCCGGATCCGTAGGCCGAAAGCTAAATCATCCTCAAGCCCTAAAGTTCAGTCCTCGTCTAGATTTCCCGGGTTACCTCTTTAATTATTTCCTCTTTTTGTTCAACGGATTACGTAAAAACACCTCCATTAATTATTGTCTCAAAATCGGTTATTTCTTCAACCTTATTAGGAAAGTTCCTCACAATTAGTTATCTCCTCGTTATTTAATATTTCCCGTTAGTTGAATCTGACCTGAAATCTACATTCACTTCCATAAGAACCTTTATAGTTCCTTTAGCATTTCTATAATACGGCATAACCCATATCTCAACTGGAAATACCGGACATTTATTCAACCCTTTAATCGACCTACCACACGTCAAGTGCTGGATATTGGTGTCTTGGTATTCCGCTTGATGAAA
>JAGYME010000047.1 GCA_018400715.1 Candidatus Bipolaricaulota bacterium | reverse complement strand
TGCGGCCGCGCTCGTCCGGGTCCTGGCAATTGCTGTAGCGATAGACGGTTTTGCCAACATCGGGATAATTTATTTTCGCAAGGAATTGGAGTTTCATAAGAATTTCATCTATCAATTTGCGGAGATCGTGGCAAGCTTTGCTGTGGTAGTACCGCTTGCGTTTATTCTCCGCAGTGCTTGGGCGCTGGTCTATGGTCAGCTAGCCACTTCTGTAGTTAGGCTTCTTTTATCCTACGGACTTCACCCGTTTCGGCCAAGTTTTGAACTCGAATGGCCGAAGGTTCGAGAACTGTACACGTTTGGACGATGGATATTTGGGACCAGCATTTTGACATTTTTGGCCCTTCAAGGTGATGACATATTTGCGGGGAAGATTCTTGGTGCGGCCGCACTTGGTATTTACCAGCTGTCTTTTACGATCTCAAATTCCATGGCAACGGAGATTTCCGGAGTAATAGGTCAGGTAACTTTCCCCGCATTTTCCAAGCTGCAGGACAACGTAAAGGCCTTACGGAGAGGGTTTTTCAGCACTGTTGAAGCTGCAATGTCTCTGACCATACCTCTAGCCTTTGGCATATTTGTCCTCGCGCCCGACTTTGTCCAAGTCGTCCTCGAGCCGAAGTGGGAACCCATGATTCCGGTCTTACGGGTACTGACTATTTCCGGGTTGGTTAGGTCCCTAATGGCTACGGGCGGCCCTCTGGTCACGGCAGTAGGAAAGCCCAGAATCAATTTCTGGATCAATCTAACGCGCGTCCTCCTTATTGCTGCTGCGATTTACCCACTTACGGCCTATTTCGGGCTGGTGGGTACCGCGGGATCTGTGCTCTTTGGCCTCTGTGGGGGGGTAGTGATATGGTTCAAGTTTACCGCCCCGGTTGTCGAAGGTGACGGCAGGGATTACGTGCGCAATATTGCCCCGGCATTCTTCGGGTCTCTGATTATGGTCCTCGCGATTATCTTGTTGAAATGGAACCTACCGCCGCTTAACGTCCCCCTTATGTTTGCCTTGATTTTCTTGGGTATCTTTGTTTACGTCCTCTATTCACTCCTTGTTTGGTGGTCATTTAAGGTTGGTCCAATAAATAGCCTACAACTTGTGTGGCATTACTCCAGAGAGGAGAATTAGTCAGATAAAACTCAAGGTTATTTGTTAGACTTGCCGCCCTCTGACTTGATCCGTTCGTATATCTTCTCCCTATCAAACCAGTAGCCATATTTGCGGAAGAAGTAATATAATCCCTTTAGGTGGGAAATTGCGATTCTTGGGTTTTTGTAGGATGCCCGCTGGGCCGCGTGGATAACGGTCCCGTCAGGATTATAGAGTACCCTCCACCCATTGAGTTTCATACGGAGGCAGTAGTCCACGTCCTCTGGGGAATAGAAGATGTTTTCGTCAAGCAGTCCAACTTGATTTATCGCTTCTCGACTGATCATCCAAGCTGCCGATATACAGTAGTCTACCTCAATTGTTTTACTGAAGTCCTCCGCGTATATCTTTAAGTCATAAAGGTCTTTACCCATGAAGCCATTCGAAATTCTTTCCATCAGTGGGTGGCGGGTTAGTTTGGACGTTAAGGTGGGGAAATGTTTGCAGGAGAGTTGAACTGACCTGTCGGTGTTCCGAAGGCGGGGCGCGGCGATCCCCACCCTCTCGTTGTCCCTCAGGGTGTTGGTCAGAATATCGATCGTTCCCGGCAGTATTTTTGTGTCAGAGTCCAGAAATAGTACTTTCTCCCCGGAGCTTTTTCTGATTACCAGGTTCCTTGTTATCGTTGTGCCTCGATTCTTCTTGTTGGAAATTACGTTTAAGTTAGGGTGGTCTTTAGAAAATGAGGCCAGAATTTCACGGGTGTTGTCGGTGGATCCGTTGTCGACCACGAAGATCTCCATATCTTCA
This sequence comes from Candidatus Bipolaricaulota bacterium, assembly GCA_018400715.1. Classification (GTDB taxonomy): domain Bacteria; phylum Bipolaricaulota; class Bipolaricaulia; order M55B111; family M55B111; genus M55B111. The sequence continues at coordinate 11,280 of JAGYME010000047.1, read as the reverse complement.
CCGGAAAGGTTGACATCTGAAAACAAGGACGTAAGGCAATCTTCAATGTATTCTTCGGAATTCCAGGTCAAGATAATTGCGGAGATCAACAGTTTTACCCCCTGACTATCTTATTGTAGCACTCTTCTAACTGCCTGGTTATCATTTCCCAGGAATATCTACCCTCCACCAGAGCTCTTCCTCTTCTGCCGATCCTCTTCCTTTCCTTCTCGTCATGTAATAACTTGATTACAGTTCGGGCAAACTCCAATGGGGAATTAGCTAAGTATATATTTTTTCCATCCTCGGCTGCAATTCCCTCGCTACCTATCTTGGTGGATACCACTGGTTTACCCATGGCCATGGCGTTGAGTATCTTTATCCGCATGCCGCTGCCTATCCTTAACGGGACAATAAATACCTCAGCTGTGGCCATGTAGTCTCTTACGTCATCGACAAATCCTGTGACCTCGACGCTTTGACCTTCTAACCGTTGAACCCGACGGGGCGGATTTCTTCCGACAACGTATAGCTTGATGCCTGGGACCTCCTCCTTAATAAGCGGAAAGATCTCCCGAGAAAACCAGGACAATCCATCCGCATTTGGGGGCCAGTCCATCGAACCCACGAATACTATGGAATTAGGCTCTTCTACAACTTTCCGGGGAGAAAAATAGTCGACGTCGACCCCGGCGGGGACGACCCCGACCTCTGCATTCGTATTCATATTTTGCAGTCGCTCCGCGTCTCTGTCAGTTATCATTAGGCAGCGGTCGAACGTTTCGCTGGCGGCAGCTTCGTATTCGTACAGCTTCTTGTACTGGAGATAGGCGTAAGCCTTTAAAAACGGGTTTCTCTGGTTCTGATAGAACCGTTGCATTATTTCCGACTCGACGTTGTGTTCCCTGAGGATTATTGGCAGGTCGAATTCTTTCTTGATTTTCACGCCATAATATGCAACGTGGAGTCCGTCCAGGTGAACGAGGTCAAAGTCATCTCCGTTAACTACATCTCTTATCTTCTCTTCTATCCGACTCGAGTGATATTTTGACGGGGTGTAGGGCTTCCTACTCATAAGGTTGGTGAGCACCCCGCGTAGGGTAGTGGAGGTATCTTTTTCCACCGGTCTCCACGTACATATTTCCTGGGATTCCGGGATCTCTTCTTTTTTATCGACGATTGATACCAACGTAACATCGTGACCCAGGTCGGCAAGGCCTTTTATCGTGTGATAGGTTACAATTTCTCCACCACCTATAGGTGGAAAGGGTTTACGCGGAGAGATCTGGAGAATTTTCATTTCCCACCAATCCTTGATAAGCCACGATTTTCAGGCTAGCAGGGTGCTACAATTCCTGTTTGCTTGGAAAGGCTCTTGTTTGCAAAGTCAAACCAACTGGTCGAGGTAAGGATGAGATATTTTGGTCATCTTAATTTTCAGTTGTTCTAACTTTCTTCGATTTCCTTCCCCGTTTCAACCTCTACAGGGCGCTGGTAGTTAATTGTAAAGAAGTGGGAAATAAACTAAAATCTAAGAAAATCAAGGGCGATTTCCTATGGACAAAGACCCCTACGAGCCATACGAATACGAAGTAGATTTACGGGACTACATCATGGTCATGTGGGATAACAAGTGGCTAATCCTTGCTATCATAATAGTTGCAATCGGTGCGGCCTTTGGTTTCTCGCAACTTCAGTCTCCCGAGTATGGTGCGAGTTCCTCTGTATTGGTCACTAAAAACGTATCGGAGAGCTTAATTAAGGAGTTCAGGGAAGGAGGTTTTTCTTCTCGAATTCTCTATCCCGGAATCTATAAACAGACTGCCGGGTCCGAGGAGACGTTGCAGGCTGTTATAGAACAGCTCGACCTAAAAGGTTCTTCAGGGGATGCGCTTTCCGTTGATAGTTTGAAGGACCAGATTTCGGTTTCGGTTGATTATGATGGTCCTAATGCAGACCAGGAACAAGCAGAAGAAGAACCAGTGGCCCAATTTGAGAGAATTCCAACTGTCACCTTTTCCGTTCAGGACGATAGTTCCAAGAACTTAAAAGATATAGCAGCGAAATGGACGGAAGTCTTTTCCGAGAGAATAAATGAACTCTTTTCTAACGAGATTGATAAGTATTATGGGAAAGTGAAGGAAAGTTTTCAGGACGTCCAGAAAGAGTTAACTGTGATTGAGGAAAAGAAGTTAGACTATCAAAAAGAGAAGCGAGTCGAGTTACTTTCGACCGAGATCGAATCTCTGAAACAGCAATATATGCAGGTAACTTCACGCCTACAAGAACAAAAATTTTCTTTGAGTGGACTCGAAGCAAAGTTATCCAGCTTAAAAAAATCACTGAACTCTGAATCACAATTTATCCAACTAGAACGGGGGATCCCCGACGAGATGTTGATGATTTTATACGGCACTATTGAAGATTCGGAGGAAAGTGAGGGTGGAGGAAAGAGATTAGAAGATTTGAGAGATACGCTCGAGATTGCGTTAAAAGAACAAGCGAAAAACGACGTCTACTTCGATATCAAACGAGAAGTAATAGAAGTAAATGGCGAGATTGCTTCAGCAAATGCCTCCGTCGACTCTTTGCAAGAAAGGGAAAAGGCGTTGTCGGCCGAGATCCAAGCAACGAAGGATGAGTTGCTCGATGCTAACCTAGAAATACAGAGACTTGAAAGAGATATTTCATCACTGACCCCGGAATATCTCTCATTGAAACAGACTTACCGGGACCTGGAGCGGCTACGAAGTGATGGGGTGGTCCAGGTACAGGTGTTGGATTCGCCCTCGGCTGCGGAACTTGTCTCTCCTGTAAACACGAAGCAGAACGTGGCCGTTGCAGGGGTTCTGGGGATATTCCTTGGCGTACTCATTGCCTTTTTCAAACACTACATGGAAGGATATGAGAGGGAGGAGAACGATGAAAAGGAGAACGCTTAGATTAGTTTTCGTATAAGGACTGTGCGGGGGAAGTAAAAAGGAGGCGTTCGAAAAAATATATGTCTAAGATCGGTCTCATATCGGACGTTCACAGCAACTGGGACGCCCTTTCCGTTGCCCTGGATAAGCTAAAATCAGAAGAAAATGTAGACGAACTCTTCCTCAGCGGTGACCTTATTGGTTACGGTCCGGATCCGAACAAGTGCGTTGACGCCATCCGCGAAGCTTCCGCCGTAGCGGTCAAGGGAAATCACGACGCCGGCCTTGTTGGCGACCTGGAGATTGGATTCTTCAACCAGTGGGGAATTGATGCGATTAACTGGACCAGAGACAATATCGCGGACCCTAATTTTAATTTCATTGCTGACATGCCTGAAACTAGGTTTTTCTCCGATAAGAGGATCTCGCTACTGCACGGATCTTCAGTTGCCCCACTAACGAAGTACATTCTTAGAAAGGTAGATGCATACAACAGTTACCAGGCAAGAGAGGAAGACTTTTTCCTGCAAGTTTACGGCCACACTCACCTGCCCGCCCTCTACGAGATAGAGGACGATGACGTAAACGAACACCGGATGTTTAGCCCAGAAGAGTTCGAGTTCAACCGTGATAATCATTACCTCGTTAACCCTGGAAGTGTCGGACAGCCCCGTGATGGGAACTGGAAGACGAGCTTTGCCGTCCTGGAATTAGATGATAACGAAACTCCCCGAAAGGTGAAATTTTTCCGCGAGGAATACCCTGCTGAGAAAGTAAGGCAGAAGATAATTGATGAAGGTTTGCCCAAGGAACTGGGGGATAGGTTGTTGGAAGGGCGGTAATGAAGGTAAGATTTGCTCAATTTATCCTTACCGTGTGCAGAACACGGTTACGCCTGTTAACCGATTTTGTATTTATTAAACAGGAAACCTACAAGCCACAAGCTACAGGCTACATACTACAGACTATTGTCCTTATACCACTCTACAAACCGCTCTACACCTTCTTCGATCGATACCTGCGGATCGTACCCCAATAGCTTTTCGCTCTTCGAGATATCCGCATATGTTATCGGCACATCGCCGGGTTGCTCTGGCTGACGTTCAATATTCGGCTCCACGCCCATCTTCTCTCCGATGAGCTCGATTAAGTCTCTCAGTTCGATCGTCTCCGAATTACCCAGGTTAAATACCTCGAAGTTAAAGTCTGCCTTTAGGGCAGCCACGATCCCGTCGACGATGTCGTCCACGTAGGTATAGTCCCGGGCAGACGTCCCGTCTCCGTACATCGGTATTCTTTCACCGTTGTCCATCAACCTGGCAAACTTGTGAATCGCCATTTCTGGTCGCTGGCGGGTGCCGTAGACGGTGAAGAACCTGAGAGCCGCTATCGGGATGTCGTACAGGTGATTGTACGTCTTACAATACCCTTCCGCAGCTTTCTTGGCTGTGGCGTAGGGGGATATCTGCAGGTCAGTGACGTCGTCCTCCGAAAAGGGGACCTTCTCGTTAATACCATAAACAGAAGATGAAGAGCCGAAGACGAACTTCTCCACGTCGTACTTTCTCGTGGCCTCCAGGAGGTTTACCGTTCCCTTGATGTCCACGTCCACGTACTTCGTGGGGGATACGAGGGATGGACGGACTCCGGCCATGGCGGCTAGGTGTATTAGGGAGTTGGGTGTTAGGTCTTGGGTGCTGGGGATTTCTGTATCTACTGTTTCCAGCCCATCTACCCCCAGTGACAATTTATTAACTTTGTCGACGTTACTCGAAAAAATTGCCTCAAGTAAATCGACGTCCAATATGTCACCGGGTATCAGTGTGAAATTAGGGTTGTCAATTAACCCAGAGATATTTCTCTTCTTGATCTCCGGATCGTAGAAGTCGTTGAAGTTATCGAGGGCAATTACCTCGTGACCTTCGTCCACCAGTTTTTCACAGAGGTGGGAACCGATAAAGCCAGCCCCTCCGGTTACGAGGGTCTTGGGTGTTGGTTCCTGGTTCCTGGGTTCTTGTCGTTGAGATCTATCTTCAGTCATCATTTTTGACCTTCTCTTGTAAAGAATTTATTAAGCCATTTAGCATCCTGCCAATTCTGTTGGAGTCGTCAGCCAACTTGTTAAATATGTCATTATCGATATAACCTAAGTCCTTGGACAGTATGAGATGATATTTTGTTTCTTCCAAAGAACCTCTTCCTTGATATAAAAAATGAATGTATTCCTTAATAGTGTTCCTACCCTTGCCTTCAGCAATATTGGCCGGTATTGACGAAGCAGACCTGCGAAGTTGATCTCCTAACCGATATTTCTCGTCCCTTGGGAAATTCCTTGTAACCTTGTAAATATCCAGTGTGAGCTGGTGCGATTTTTTCCAAACGTCTAATTTCGTAAAACTCTCGATAGCCATTTGCTCTAGTGATTAGCAGAATAGCAATAATATTTCCATAAACTACGTTAAATAATTGATTAATCTAATTACTTTTTGATCCAGTCAATAACAAATCATTCACCTAGGAACAAAAACCGAAAACCCAATACCTAAGACCAAATACCCAAGACCCAAGACCCAAGACCCAACACTCAAAATACCTACCCCAGGTAGTCCAGACCGATTTCGCCCTCTTCTTCCAGGAGTTTTTGGTCATTTTCGACCATTATCCGTACCAGATCGTCGAAGTCAGTATCGTGTGACCAACCCAACTCTTCGCGGGCCTTTTCGGGATTTCCAACCAGGATGTCAACCTCGCTCGGCCTGAAGTATTTTGGATCAACTTCAACTAAGATACCGCCTGAACTCCTATCAATACCTCTTTCGTCCACTCCTTCCCCTTCCCACTCCAGATCAATTCCAACTACGGAAAATGCCTTTTCCACAAATTCCCTCACAGTATGTGTCTCTCCCGTGGCTAGTACGTAGTCGTCCGGGCCGTCGTGGTTGAGCATCTGCCACATGCCCTCTACGTATTCCGGAGCGAAGCCCCAGTCCCTTTTTGCATTGAGATTTCCAAGGTACAGTTTATCCTGCAGTCCATTCTTGATCTTGGAGGCTGCCCGGGTGATCTTTCTGGTGACAAACCTCTTGCCCCGCCTCGGTGATTCGTGGTTGAACAGGATCCCGTTGCAGGCAAATAGGTCGTAGGCCTCACGGTAGTTCTGGGTTATCCAGTATGCGTAAAGCTTGGCGACGGCGTACGGGCTCCGCGGGTGAAACGGTGTGTCCTCGTCCTGAGGAATTTCTTCAGCCTTACCGTAAAGCTCACTTGTCGACGCCTGATAAAACCTCGTGTCGACCCTTGCGTCCTTGATGGCGTCCAACAACCTTAAAGTGCCCAGCCCGTCGACGTCCGCCGTGTACTCTGGTTGTTCGAAGGAGACGGCGACGTGGGATTGGGCAGCGAGGTTGTAGATTTCGTCCGGGTTAATCTTCTCTACCAGGCGACTGATGTTACTCGCGTCGACCAGGTCGCCGTAGTGGAGCTTAAGGGCCCTATCGGTCTCGTGAGGGTCCTGGTAAAGGTGGTCAATCCTTTGCGTGTTGAACGTCGACGCCCGCCTGATGATGCCGTGGACCTCGTAACCCTTTTCCAGCAGGAGCTCGGCCAGATAGGAACCGTCCTGCCCCGTTATCCCGGTGATCAGTGCCTTTTTCATATTTATATTGTCTCCTTAACCTGAATTAGCGTGGTTCTCTTCGTACCATTCCAGAGTTTGTTGTATCCCTTCCCTCAACGGTATTCTTGCTTCCCACCCCAGCTCGTGTAACCGGCTTACGTCCAGCAGTTTCTTTGGCGTTCCGTCCGGTTTGGAGAGGTCGTGGGTTATCTCTCCCCTGTAGTCAACCACGTCGGCAATTAGCTCAGCTAATTCGTTTATGGATAGGTCCTTTCCTGTCCCGATGTTGATATGAGAGATTCCCTTTTCGTACACGTCCTCTGCATCCACGTTCTCCAGGAGGTAAACGAAGGCGTCGGCCAGGTCGTCCACGTGCATGAACTCCCGTTCCGGCTTGCCGGTCCCCCACAGTGTAACCTCGTCTTTCCCCTCTACCTTTGCCTCGTAAAACTTTCTCAGCAGGGCCGGCAGTACGTGTGACGTCTTCAGGTCGAAGTTGTCGTTGGGCCCGTAGAGGTTGGTCGGCATGACCGAGTAGAAGTTGCTGCCGTATTGCCTGTAGTAGTTTTCGCAGGTCTTGATACCCGCGATCTTGGCGATCGCGTATGGTTCGTTCGTGTCTTCCAGCTTACCGGACAGCAGGTGTTCCTCCTTTATCGGCTGGGGGGCGTACTTGGGGTAGATACAGGAACTGCCGAGAAAGATCAACTTGTCTACGCCGTTCTCGTAGGCGGCGTGAATTACGTTGTTCTGAATTTGGATGTTTTCGTAGATGAACTGGGCGCGGTAAGTATCGTTGGCCATTATGCCACCCACCTTTGCTGCGGCTAGGGCGACGTAGTCCGGCTTTTCCTCGTTGAAGAACTCGAAGGTCTCCTTTTGGTCGATCAGGTCCAGTTCACTATGTGCACGAAGGAGTAAGTTATCGTATCCCTTCTCCCGTAGCGACCTAACTATTCCCGACCCCACCATGCCGTTGTGTCCGGCAACGTATATCTTATCTGACTTGTCCATAACTCTGCCCCCTTTCTTTCACGCTGTTATATCTAAATCAATCTACCTGCTTCTTAAGTCCCTAAGGGTGAAATATATTAAGTTGCCTTCCCAGGGCCAAACACCCAAGACCTGAAACCTAAGACCCAACACCCAATCCCCAACCTCTAACCCCTCCCTATCCCCTCGTAATAAAACCCAAGATTATTCAACTTAGCGGGGTCGTAGATATTTCTCCCGTCGAAGATTGCCGGGTCCTCCATGAATTCCTTCATCCTGTCGAAGTTGGGGTTTCTGAACTTCTTCCACTCCGTGACCACGGCGAGGGCGTGTGCCCCCTGTAAAGTCTTGTACTGGTCCTCGTTAAAGACGACTTCTTCCGGTAACTCCTCCCGTGCTGTATCTATCGCCACCGGGTCGTGGGCGACGACCTCTGCTCTGCCTTCGATTAGCTTTTCTATCAGGTTGATAGACGGGGCGTTTCTCATGTCGTCAGTGCCCGGCTTAAACGAGAGTCCCCAGACGGCTACTTTCTTGTCCGTCATGTCCCCGTCCAGGTATTGGACTATCTTGTCCGCGAGTATTCCCTTCTGGGTCTCGTTTACCTGGTGGATGGCTTTTGCCATCTTCATCTCCGTATCCTTCTCCTTTCCCAGGCTGATCAACGCCCTTACGTCTTTGGGAAAGCAGGAGCCGCCGTAACCTGTCCCGGCGAAGATAAAGTGGGTGCCGATCCTGTGGTCGTAACCTATACCTCTCCTGACGTTCTCGATGTCCGCACCCAGCTTTTCCGACAGGTTGGCCAGCTCGTTCATGAGCGATACCCTGGAGGCGAGCATGGTGTTGGCAGCGTACTTGACCATCTCCGCCGACCTGTTGTCCATGAACAGTATCGGGTTACCCGTCGTCCTGACGAAGGGCTCGTAGAGGTCCTCTAAAGTCTTCCTAACTTTCTCGCCCTCCGTCCCCACTACTATCCTGTCCGGCTTCATGAAGTCGTCGACGGCGTTTCCTTCCTTTAAGAACTCCGGGTTGGAGACGACGTGAAACTCCTCGTCCGTTTCTCCGGCGATGGTACTTCTTACCTCATCGGCCGTACCCACGGGTACGGTGCTCTTGTTAACGACGATCTTCGGCTCTTCCATGGTCCGCCCGATCGAACTAGCAACCTCCAGTACGGCAGATATGTCGGCGCTTCCGTCACCATCGGAGGGAGTACCCACGGTAATGTAGATGATCTCGCCGAAGTTCACGGCCTTCTCTAAGTCCGTTGTAAACGTTAGCCTCTCCTCGGCAACGTTTCTCTCAAGCAGGTCGTCTAATGCTGGCTCGTGAAAGGTAAGTTTCCCTTCGGAAAGTTCGTCTACCACTTCCTGGTCCTTGTCCACACAGACCACGTCGTTTCCCGTCTCGGCCAGACATGTACCTACGGTGAGGCCGACGTATCCGGTCCCGATTACAGATATTTTCATGGCATTATCCTTTTGTTGAGTTTATTGGGTTCTTTGGGTTCGTTGGGTTTGTTGAGTTCGTTGGGTTTGTTGAGTTCGTTATGCTCGTTAGTTTTTAGATCTCTCAGCTCTCAGCTTACAGCCCGCAACTATAACCACCCAAACACCTCCACATGAAACCACTTACCACTTACTACTTACCACTTACCACATCCCACAAGCCACATGCCAATACGCTATATCACTCGCTGCTCGTTCACGTCCACCAACCCCTTGTCCGTCAACCTGACCTCGGGGATAACGGCCAATGCCAGGCTGGACAGTATCATCAGCGGCTGGTCGATGTTGCAGCCAAGCTTACCTATAGCCTCCTTTACATCTCTAACTGACGAGGCGATGGATTCCGGATCATTTGAACTCATCAACCCGCCGATGGGAAGCTCCACGGTCGCCAGGACCTCTCCGTCTTTGACGGCGGTCTGTCCCCCACCGACCTCGGCCAGGTGGTTTGCCGCTTTTGCCATGTCTTCAACGTTTTCACCTACGACGATCAAGTTGTGGCTGTCGTGGGCCACGGTCGAGGCAAACGCGCCCCCGCCCAGGTTGAAACCGTCTACGTAGCAGGTACCGATGTTACCCGTGCCCTTATGTCGCTCGATTACCGCAAGTTTATCTAGTTCATCTTTGTTTGCGTCAGCGTCACTTAAATCAAGCTTTTCCGTAATGATGTCGTCGGCGTGAGCTACTAAACCGTACCGAGCTGATTCATCTGGTTCTAAGGTATCCCCGGTAATCTCTCCGATATTTACCGTGTTCTCGAGAGAAGACCCCTTAGTCTCCGGCCAGTCTATCTCGCCGACAGGCCTTCCTCCCAGGTATGTCTCTTCCACGGTCAGCTCTTCCAGGTCGCTAATCAGGTTGATGTCAGCCCTCCTGCCGGGGGCGATCGAACCCAGTTCGTCGTCCAACCTGTACCTTGTCGCCGGGTTGACCGTCGCCATCTTTATCGCTTCCACCGGGTCCAGTCCCTCTCTTATTGCCAACCGAATAGAGTTGTCTACCCCACCCACTTCTAACAGGTCGTGAGGGTCCCTGTCGTCAGTTACCAGACAGAACCTGTCAACCGACAGCCCTTCTTCAGTTATCGCCTTTACCACGTTAACCAAATCAGCCCAGCCGGACCCTTCACGTATATAAGTCCAGAGTCCTTTTCTCGCCCTCTCAACGGCCTCCCCTTTGCTTACGCACTCGTGGTCCGACCCAACCCCCGATGCAATGTATGCGTCCAATTGTGGGCCGCTCAGTCCGCTCGCGTGTCCTTCAATAGGAAGACCTAAATCTGCTGTTGCGGCTAGCTTGTCTATCGTCTCTTCATCCAGGTTTATAACACCGGGGAAGTTCATCATCTCCCCCAGCGCTGCAGCGGAGTCCCACTTCAACGCCTCCTTGATCTGGCAGAGGCCGAACTCAGCCCCTGTAGTCTCAAGCTCCTCTGAGCTTGCGGGAATACATGAAGGAACGGTCAGGAAACCGTTGACGGGGGTCCCCTCCATCTCTTCCGTCATCCACCGTACTCCTTCCAGTCCGGCCACGTTGGCTATCTCGTGTGGGTCGAAGAATATGGTCGTGATGCCCCTACCTGCTACTAACCGGGCAAACCTGGTCGGGCTAAGCATCGAACTCTCGATGTGCAGGTGGGCGTCGATAAACCCCGGGGCGAGATAGGTGCCAGAAGCGTCGACTGCCTGGGTCTCCTCCCCGGCGAATTGCCTCCCGTCCGGCCCCACGTAGGCAATCCTGTTTCCTTTGACCACGACGTCGTGGTTTAACTTTTCCCGCGTCAAGACGTTAACGACAGTTCCGTCTTCAATGACCGTATCCGCTGGTAGGTCGCCGTTAACGACTTTAATTAAATCAAGCCTGCTACTCCTAATCCCCTGGATATTCGTGACTGCCATCGCCCTCCATGCTACATTATTTTATTTGTTCATCGGGTTTGTCGAGTTTATCGGGTTTATTGGGTTCATTATCTTCTATAGTTCTGACCACTCAGCTATAACCATCTATACACCAGGTCACCTACCCGGCCACCACTCACCACTACCCAAAACTCCCCAATACCAAAGACCCAAGACCCAATACCTAGGACCAACGACCTAACTCTCCTCTTCCCCATACCCATACCCGTAACCGTATCCATAACCATAACCGTACCCGTATCCGTAGTATCTAGACCTCGACTTCCTCAGTTTGTTCAGCACCGCACCCAGGACGAGTGTGCCGGACTTGTCGAGCTGGTCCTTCGCCTGCTCTAACGCGC
>JAGYME010000046.1 GCA_018400715.1 Candidatus Bipolaricaulota bacterium | reverse complement strand
TTTAACTTAATCCCTGACAATTTTACTTCCAAGTTGAATTTTCGCCGAGCTTTACTAAAAAACTTTTCCAAAGCTATCGCTGAAAGGAAGAATAGTAGTATCCGGTATGTGTTTAACCGTCTCCGTACAGATTAGTCGGCGATTAGAGTATTTACACAAAGTGCCGCTGTTTTAAGTATTACCCCCCGCCAGCTTGAAGATTTTTATCCCTCCACCGCTTTAGCTTTTCTCGCTCTTTTAATTATGTAGCAGCCTCCCGTCCTGGCGTAAAGGACGGTGATTCGCTCAAACGTTCCAGCACGTTCCTCCTTGACTCCAGTCCGTCCCGGCTGCCTCTCGCTAAGAAGCGAGAATAGCCAAAGCTCGCCAAATAAGTAATTGGCTTTGAAAGGAAACACATCATTATGGATAAAGAATACATAGACTCTCGCCTGTCTTCTGTAAGTAACTTTTCCATAAAACGGCAATCAAAAAATACAGAGTTCTGCAATCTCCTTTTTCCAAATAAGAGAGAAATGAGCAGTAGGGGGGTACTTTTAATTTAATTCGCTGGTTCGTTTTAACCAACCGTATTTTAAAAGGTTTTCGACCATAAAAATTTTGTTAGGAAATTTTCCACCCCAAGTCAAAAGTCGTTACCCCTGAGGAAGAAAGAATGGTGGGATACTAACCAGGTGCGGGAACCCAGGCTATTTTCATATTTTCTCTAAAAGCCCCTTAAGGACGATGTCCTCGCCTTGATATCGTCGCATCGGATTGGTAGCGAGAAATATATCGGGAATTACCCCTCTTCCGTCGTCGAATCCGGCTGGTCTTAAGAAGTATTTGTAAGAGATACCGACGGTCAGACCGGAGTTTGGAAGATTTAGTTTAAAAACGTCTCCGTAAGAGGAAGCCAATCCTCCCGTTTCCTCGCCAACTATCGTCCCTGCTTCCAGATCCTTGATCAAAGCGGCGAAGTCGGCTGCAGTGGAAAAAGTCATCGGTCCCGTAAGCAGAAAAAGCTCCCCGTCAAACCCGTGCTTCGTCCGGGGTGGATTTTTATAGTCGTTCTTGTTAACGATTATCCGGTCACCCAGTACTTTAACCTTGAACCAGGTGATTGGATTAAATATCGTCTTCTTTTGTAGGACGGGGTCGGAATATTTAACTCGGACTTCCGCGAACGTCCGGAAGGGTTTGCCGCTGACAAATCTGTAGAGGTAATCGCTCAGTTTCGTGCTTCCGCCCCCGTTTTCTCTCAGATCGATGATCAGATGTTCCACTTCCCGTTTCTCGATTTCTCTGAAAGAATTGTCGATAAACTGTTTAAACTCGGTCTGGAGATTTCCCGCAAATGTATTTATCGTTAAAAGCCCAACGTCATTCCCGGGGAAAGACAGGTCCCAGTTTAGTTCGTACTTTCCCAGTTTGGCGTCCTTTCGTTCTCGATAATTGGCGACCGAAATTCCCTGGAGGCTAACCGTCTTTTGCTCACCATCTTCTGTTCTGTGGGAAATTTCGAACGGACCGGAAAACCCGTACAACGCCCACAGATATATTGGAAAGTTGCGAGATGCTTTTGCCTCGACAAAAGCTTGCCGCCTTGCGCCGATGACGGCGGTCATCTGGTCGTATATCTCTTCGTTATCCTTGCCGTTTACGGAAAGTATCTCTTCCCCTGGCGAAGGATCGTCTTTCGTCAAATTTCCTGCTACGATTAACTTTCCGTTCTTGACGCTTACCATCAATGGAATAATTCTTCCACCATTATCGGCGTAATGGAGGAATTCTTGATTTAAAGAAAGGTAGGTATGGCCGTCTTTGAAGGAAGCGACGAATGGTGCCAGGATCCGGTAAAGTTCCAGCTTGGACCAGCTTTCTCTTGCTTCAAGTAAGTCAACAATACCCTGAAAGTTACTTTCAGCTTCCTTCTTCGTGGCATCAAAGTATAAGTTTGGATGGACGGTTTCAAGCTTATCCCACAGATACTCAGCGTCCTCTATTGCCTGGTCGGCACTTATAGTCTCGGCGGCTATTAGTGGGGTGGAGAGGATAGATAATATCAATATCAGGGAAAGGGTAACTTTATAAAGGTAGTTTCGTCTCATTACGGGAACCTCCCTTGTTTCTACAGGTCAGGCTATTAAGTCCCAACACGGAATATCAACCACTTTGGTCTTTTAACAACTGTCAGTGTGGTCAACGTTTAACTTCTCGTAGACGGATGTAATTATTTTCGTCAGGGGAACCGGAACGTTCAAATCCGTATTTTCCAGTTCCTGGAAAGTTCGGAAAAACTTCAATGAGCCCCCTTCCAGAGCTTTCCCAAAATAACCCTCGGGCTTTACTTCGATCAGCTTGCGAGTCATAAACTCGCCCAGTGCATAGAACGGCCCGTTTGAACTCAAACCCCGGGATAATACTTTATCCGCTTGATCCAACTGCCTCTCCTCGTAAATTTTTCTATATCCCTTTTCGAGCAGGTCAATTCCCTTATGTGATTTGTCCAGGAGCTCCTCTTCCGGGCCTGGCTTAAACTCGTGTTTTATAAATTCACCCGACCCTTCCAGGAATATGTAAGTCAGTAACTCGTAAAACTTTTCATCCTTTGGATCATCAAATGGTCCTGCCGTCAGATCTTCTAAGCTTGGACTATCGCTTTGCTCATCACGGTATGTGGGGCATATATTTGGCTGGACTCTGTGGAGGAGTTCGTGGGCTAGGGTACCCAAAAGAAGCTGGAAATCGTCCTTTAGATATTCTATGTTGACTCCAAAACCATCATCTGTTGCCCAGCCCCTTATCCCATAACCGACGCTTACGGCAAACGTCTCTCCGATATCCGTCTCGGTGGCTCCGAGATGAGTGCTTAAGGTGGAGAGTACGGAGTTAACTATGTAGTCCCAGTTCTGATGGATTGTTTCCAGCAGGCGTTTATAGTCTTCCAGGTGAAGAAAAAGGTCACTGAAGTCAAATATGTTCATCGGGTGAAGCCACTTCCAGATCATGTCTACCGGGTCCCTGCTTGCCCCCCAAGTTAATAATTCCGCCAGGTCTTCTTCGTCCGTTATTGGTTCCGGTAGATATCCCAGGTTTCGCCTATGAGCCAACATTTGCTGGTTTGGGTAGGATGAGGCAATTGTAGTGGCTTTAGTGGTTTTTCCATCAGGTGCATGGTCACTAAAGAGATCTATCGTACCCGCCAGGACAGACACGTCCAGATCTACCTTCCAGTCTTCCGGGTAGTTTGCATAATTTCCTGGCATAGACTGATCTTTCAGGTCGTTTCCTTGAAATTTCAGCGGATACTCGCCCAGGCGTTCGACGGCCTTGAGGTTATCGTCCCTTTGCCTGCTCAGGCTTACCATGGCGTCATAACGACCCCTCGAATTATTGGTGAAACTCATACCGCCAATTTTCTCTATCGGGCTTGGAAGCAGTTCTGTGACCCAGGCACCGAGTTCTTTCTGCCTCTCCAAATAACTTTCCAGGATTTCTAGCTCACTTATATTCTCTAATCGATTAACTTGATTCCACAGAAATGTTATACCCTCGGGTGCCAACAGGTCTTCAATTTCCGTTATTTTTCCGGTGAAACCCTGACTCTCGGCCTTTTTCTTAACCTCTTTGTAAGTTATCGAGACGTCCATCCTCTTTCCTCCTTAGCTGAATGTAACTAAATTGTTATAGGGCGCTTTGCCCTGGTTTAGGTCGTAATCCGTTCAATTCCTTCAATCTACGAGTGAGAATTCAGCTGACGGAATCCGGGTGTACGTTAAATTCCAGGTCTGTCACTTCGAACCGGTACCAGGTAAAAACCTCACCGTCAAGGACCCAGGAAATATCTATCTTAGCCGGCATTCTGATGCCGTTTATGACTTTCGTCTCCCTGATCTCGCCAAACCACTCTTTTTTCTCGTCGTCTTCAGTCGAACCTCTATACCTCATTGCCGAGATTTTTTCGAGATCGCCCCCTTCGGTGAACTGAAAAGTTACCGAGCCAGAGATTCCTCCGTATTCCATAGTCGCCTTTGCAGTTCGATCGTCGATTCCTTCCCAATCTATATAAGGGTTAAGCGCGGCTGTCGGGTACCAGAGTATTTCGGCGAGGTAGCGCTGAAGTGCCGCTTGATCTAACTTTTCATTGCTACTTTCATTTACAACTGGAATTAGGGAGGCCAGCTTTATTTCCATATCTCCCCGACCGTCGACGTATTTATCTCGGCCCGCCACTGGCAAAACGGAAAATAAATTCATATTCACCCTCCAGAGGAACGCGGGAGTTTCCGTATTCACGTACTGTTCGGCTTCGACGTTCGACCATCCCTGATCCGGGTTTAACCTGAGTTCTCCAGACTGCTGTAACTTCAAGTTACGGATTCTTTCCGTTCCCGGTACTCCGGCGGATCTTAGCCATTTCTGGACGGGCCCGGGAAGCCGGTCGATAGACTCTTCGGATATAACCTCCACCTCACTTTCCGTCGAACCGGCCAGGACCCTGTCGATCTCACTCCGAACTTTCCGGTCAAAATTCCAGGCGCCAAATCCGAGGATAATCCCGACCAAAATTACTACGTTCAGGATCGTCCCGAATTTTGCATCCTGCCAGGACCCTGCAATGAGGGCCTGGGAAAGGATCAGCGCTATCAGACCAACTATCCACCACCAATTTATTCTCGCTCCGAAAAGTACCGCCGTCAGAACGAACAGGCCCGAAGTAATCGCCCATATAACTCCCGCTGGCCACGAAATAACCTGAGTCAGTTGGTTCAATTGGGCAAACCCAAAAGCCTTTAGAAAGCCAAAAATATGAATCAAGCCGTGAAGCGCTAGCACTGCAGCAAATATTATTCTCACCATTTTATCCTCCAGGTCCGCAGTTACCCGCGGTCTTTGTTTTTCAAAATCTATTGGGCCCGAGGGATGTTAGTCTATGTTTCTAATTTTACCGGACCCGGAAATCTTCTGAGTTATCCTGGGATTCCCCTGATACAGCACGGTTCCGCTACCACT
The DNA here is from genome assembly GCA_018400715.1 of Candidatus Bipolaricaulota bacterium. Classification (GTDB taxonomy): domain Bacteria; phylum Bipolaricaulota; class Bipolaricaulia; order M55B111; family M55B111; genus M55B111. The sequence continues at coordinate 8,436 of JAGYME010000046.1, read as the reverse complement.
TATCCTCACGTCCAGCTCATTTCGCACGTTCAACTCTGTTTTACCGGATCCACTTATCTTAACCAGGGCTATATCACTGCTCAGATTACTTGCTCTATAGTTAGCCGAACCCGAGATCTCTATCCTTTGTTTTCGGACGTTTCCACCGACGACGAATTTTCCCGAGCCGTTTACGTCAGTAACCAGTCGGTCGGCTACCAGGTTGTTTATGTAACCGTCACCACTTCCATTTATCTGAATTCTGAATCTATCGACCGAGATATTGGTCGCATCAAGGGATCCGGAGCCGGATATCGTGAATTCCCGCGGATTGGACAGAGTCAGGAAGTACTTTACTCCCTTACGAGGTATCACTGTCCTGAATAGACCCGTGTCGAAATCCAACGTGAGAACATCCCCCGTAATCTTCGTATCAATCAACGAGAGTATGTTGTCTTCGGCCTCTATTGTAAGTGATTCCTCGTCGCCCTGAGTTACTATAAGCTGGCCCTGTCCCTTCAGTCTGACCGAAGTTACGTCCTCCAGGGAACGTGTTTCACTAACCACGACACCCGAACCTACCGTCACAGTTAAATAACCCAGGATTACTAGGGCTCCTATTGCTACCAGTGTAATCTGAATTTTACTCATTGCTTCCTCCTTAACTGATCTTTTCTACTTTCCTGAATATAAATACAGTCAATATTAGACAAAACACCGTAAACCCGGCTAAAGCCCCAAGGTTGGTAAGATATCCGGTGACCGTCACTTCCCCCAGCAGTGACTGCCGAGCTACCTCACCGTACCTGAACGGGAGAATTTCCGCGATCTCTGCAAACATTTCAATCACTTCCTGATTTGACAAAAATAACTTAGGTGCTCGCCCATCTTACAATTTCACTCAGGGACATGTCTTTGCCATACATCAACATTCCAAACCGGAATACCTTAGTAGCTGCCCTTACCATGAGGTACGTAAATCCCGCCAGCACGAAAATACTTAGTAATATTTCCCATACCGGTACCTCCCCGAAAGCAGAGCGGATCAACATCATTGTCGGAGTGAACGGAGGAAAGAAGGAGACAAGCCTAACCCAGAGAGCCTCCGGGTTATTGATTATGGCTGAAATAAAGTAGATGGGAATCACCGGCACTATGACGAAGATACCTCGACTCTGACTGCCGGACTGGACGTCCTTTGCGCTTGCACCCAGAAGAGCGTAGATTGAGGCAATCATCAGGTAGCCAAGCACGAAATAGCAGAAGTAGTAAAACCCCTGAAAGGGCGTAACCGGCCCCAGCGGTAAGTTTATTATCTGGGTGAAAACGATCAGCCCCACCCCACCCCATAGGGTTATCTGAGCCAGGCCCAGACCGGCAAATCCCAGTAACTTACCGGCTATCATGTCGAAGGAATCGATCGATGAAAGTACGATTTCCACTATCCGGTTGGACTTTTCCTTGCCGATCCCGATCATAACCATTGAACCCTGAAACATAGAAGACAGTACTATCATCATCGCTATTCCAAACGGAAGTACGAACTGACCGATACCTCTATCTTCCTCTTCCAGTTTAACAGGGGTGAATCCGATCGGTCTGGTCAGCGAAAATACCTTACCTGGATCGTACCCGGACTCGCTCAAAGCCTTCGAGCCGACCAACCTCGTCAGGACTTCACTCAGTACCCTTCCAGCTCGGGTCAACGGTTCCTTGCTATCCAGGTTGCTGTAGATTTTCACCGGGCTTTGCTGGTAAGAGGAAAGCGGTCTATTCAGGACGAAATAACCGTCAATTTCCTTCTCTTCCGCTTTAGTTTTTAACCTGGCTTCACTCTCCTCGGCGTGTCTCAAATTCACTTCGGATTGTTCGAGGGACTCTACGCTTTTCTCCAATTCATCGTAAATTCCTGCCTTGTCTATCACGTAGAGAGTAACAGGTTTTTCGCTGCCCTGAAAAGCCAAAAAATTTGGAACGAACCCGATAACAACAATAATAATCGGAATTACGACGGTCAAGATTAAGAAGGTCTTGCTCTTTAAGTTCTGGGTAAACTCCCAGCGAGCTACCTTCAACATATTACTGTTCATAGTTGCCTCCCCTCGCTTTTGCGACGAATATATCGTGCAACGGCGGCTTTCTCAGGGACATCTCCTCGATCTCTATGCCCGCCGGAAGTTCTCTAATAAACCTATCGGGACTATAGCCTTTTTCTATGTAAAACCTGGCTGAACCCTCTTCAAGCTCCACGTCAGTTATATGAGCTCCGAACGTATCTGATATAACTTCCGGGTCACCGGAATAAGTAAGTTCTACCAGCTCTTTTCCGAAATCTTTCTTTATCTCGGCCAATTTTCCGTAAAGCACCTCTCTCCCGCGATTAATCATAAATACCCTCTCGCAGAGCTCTTCCACCATGTTCATCCTGTGCGAAGAAAGGAGTATAGTAGTCCCCTTTTCTTTCAGTTCCTTTATCAGCCCCCGGAACATGTCCTGATTAACGGGATCCAGACCGGCAAAAGGCTCGTCCAGTATTGCCAGTTCGGGCTCATGGATAATCGAGGCTATGAACTGGACCTTTTGAGCCATCCCTTTGGAAAGTTCGGAAATCTTGGCATCCACCTCTTCCCCGAGATCCATCTTCTGAAGCCATTTCATTGCCCTGTCCCTGGCAACCTGCCGTTTCAAACCCTTGAGGGTCCCGAGGTACTCCAGCACGTCTCCCGTGGTCGCGTCCTCGTAGAGTCCTCGTTCCTCCGGAAGGTAACCTATGCTCTTCTTGGATCTCGCTCCGTGACCGTTACCGCTGAAACTTATCGACCCCCGGTCGGGTTCGATAATATCCATGATCATCCTTATCGTCGTCGTTTTGCCGGCACCGTTCGGTCCGAGCATCCCCATAATCTCTCCTGTATTAACGCTAAAAGTCAGGTCATCGACTACTTTTTTGTCCTTAAAACTTTTCTCTACACCGTTAACTTTCAATATTTCCATCTTCACCCCTCTTTGCGGTCATTCGCTTCATTATTTCTGGAATCTCGACCAATACCAGCCCTAATTAGGCTCCGGACGGTACGGATAAACAGATCACCACGAAAGCCTTTGACCAGAATAGCGTCAACCTTGGATTCCTCGGAGGCACTTTTTTGATCTTCCTCTTCGACCAGCGCGAGAATCCTTGTCAAAGGTAACAACCTCCTAAGCTGCCTCAACCGGCTTAGATTCCCCTCCTTTAATTGAGAAGAATCAAATATAACCAGATCAGGATTCAGGTTTGAGATTTGATCTGACCTTCCGGCAATATCATCGAAACAAGCTACCTTCCTTACTTCAGGAATAGCTTCGACCAGTGCCTTAATCCCGTCTCGCACCTCTCCCCGTCCGCCTACGATCAGAACATCCTTTTTATTCATTACCATTACCTCTCTAAGTCGCTAAAACTCTAATGGGTTTACTATCGGATTAACCCGGAGGAACGCTCCAGTCCGTATGGGACAAATGTTGGAACTGGTAACCCGGAGAACACTTCCATCCTGGACTTAACCCGTGATGACGATCCGGTCGTACTAAAGTACATCAGCTAACCCCGGAGGTTGATCCCGGGTGAATCAGGTCAACGGTCGGTCCATCGACGCCGATGCGGGTCAACTCAAACGCGAGTACAAAAACCACTGGAGAAAGGAAGGCCGCCACGTTTTTACCGGAAAAATTTTCAGCGAGTACTTCCTGGAAGATATCGCTAAATAAAGAACAGGAGTAATTTTTTCACGAACCTGCTCTTATTTGTCCTTTTTCGTTCCCTGCTTAGAATCGCTTTTTTTGCTAACCTATCTTCCTTACCCCGGCGTAGCCGGTCTTCGTGAGCGAATCTACCCAGCTCCTCGAATTCGTAACTGTTCATTCTCCTCACCTCCACTTTACTCTTAATGCCTAAATCGCCTCGCACAGAGACGTTTTTAACCCATCGATACCAACAATCCTATTTTACGCCCTCTATGAAAGGAGAAATCGGACATAGGGCCCTACAAAAATGAGTCAAAAGTCCCCCTCTAAAAATCATTTATGAGACAAATGTCGTATTACACTCGCAAAGATATCCTGTCGGGCCGGGCTATTCTTATTTAAGTACTCGAAATGGAAATTCGGAATTTTTTCTCATCAGGTAAGCGACAGGACGAGATTAATCGGTGACTGTAAAGCTTCGTCCCCTGAAGTGTCTTGCCGGTTTTGGCGCTATAAACTCGGTACGGAAACAGTTTATCCTTTGTGCTTAATTGAAGGCGGCCAATGGATTTGACCGGGGGGTATCTGTAAATAGACCAAACTTTGGTTATGCTTTCAGTTCCGGAGAAAACAGGGGAAGTATCGGGGACAATCGGATGTTGAAAAAACTCAAAGTCAATTAATCGACAAATTTTCTTACTTGTCCATAGCCCTGTCTCGCCAGTCTTCTGGCAACTTTTCGATCGCGTACCTCAGTGAGGTCCTGGGCATATCCTCCTTGTTATCCATAACGTAGTCGAAAACCTCTTCAGAATGTTTCTTACTTGCCTCTTTCAGCATCCAGCCATAGCCTTTTTGAACCAAATCCTCTTCGTCGTAAAACAGCAAATCGGCTATTTCAAAAACTTCTTCCAGAACTTCTTCATTTCTTATGGAATATATCATGGTTACAGCAGCGCCTCGCCTTTTCCATAAATCATCCGAGCTGCACCAGTTTTTGAGATTCTCGATCAAATCGGGATATTGATAAACCAGTTCCCCCAGAGCGTGGGTGCACAGGTCGTCACAGGCTCCCCAATTATTGACGTATTTCTCAACCCAGCTTTCGAAGCGGGCAAAATCATCACGTTCGTATTCGGCTTTTAACCTATGAGCCCACTGAAACGCGATCGTCCGGTTCTCGGAAATTCCGGTTTCGAGCAGCTCCTCACAGATCTCGAAGATATCTTTCTTTGATTGGTCCTTGACCTCACTGTAATATCGCCGGGCGAGTTTCCGAACATCGCCGGTCCTGACGCCGTAGTTATCTATCTCGTTGCTGAAGTAATTCTTTACCCCTTCCCTGTAATCCTCGTCAACCGTTTCCAGTAGTTCGGATTCGATCCTGGTGATTAAACTATTCTCCATTTGCCTCCACCTCTTTCATATTATGTCATAAGGATTCTATCGGAGCCAATCCAACCGCTCAGAATGTCCTGGGTCCTCGGCTAATTTCGGTAGATCAGCAGGAACGAGAATAAAACCAAAACCAGTCCGGCTATAAAGAGTCCAATCCCAATACCTCCAATTATTGGCACCTTTACGCCGATCGTTCCGTCAATATCGATTCCGCGAGAGCCGTCCTGGTTCATCAGAGCCAGTGAGTAGCGTCCTTCCTCGACTCCCCATCTAAGAATCTGGGTTCCCTTTCCGGCAGTCGAGGTTGTCCAGAATTCTTCCCCTCCCGGTGGCGTATCCAATGCACCACCCGGAAATTCTCTATAATTTATCCGTGGCGGTCGGAAGGGCCGGTTGATATCAAGTTCCCTGATCTCGTCGTAGGTAACTCCGTTCAGGTAGTTCAATAAATCACCCTCTTCGGCTACCCCGATGAAGGCCCCTGAAGCCTTATTGCTCGTTGCCTTTAGTTTGACCTTTACGAGCTGAGACCAGTCGAATAACCAGGCGGGCCCGAATTCTATCCGGGCAGGATACGTGGTCACGCCATATGAATTACGCTCAATATTAATGGTTCTGGTGGAATAGTAACCCTCGGAGTCGCGTAAAAACGTGTTGGACCAGAGCAGAGCACCGCCCCCTGCGATCAGACCCAGCCCGATAAGCAACACTATAACCGATACTGCAACTGAAAATATCTTTCCTACATTCATCCCTACCTCCTCGCATTGATCAGTTGGACCGACTTTCCCAGCTCGGTGAATTGACTACGAAATACCCGACTGATAGATAAAAAACAGAAGAATCTCATACGGAAATTTTAGCGGTTTGCTCCCTCCGCACCCGAAATAGGTCAAGCACTGAGCGGTGAGACCGGTATAGTAAGAAAAACATTAAAATACCAAATATGAAAGTGGAACTCGCCGTCTCGATGAAGTGCACTAACCGAACGTCAGCCGGCATGTATTGATTGGGAACTATGTGAGGAATATTCATCGGAATGCTCAAGAAGAGCCCTGTAAGTAACGCTCCGACCCAGGGCCTGTGACGTAACATTCTAATAACGGGAAGCGCAAAAGCCGCCCAGAGCAACGCCCTGAAAGCCTGAAACGGGATCAGCCCCGGAGTACTCGTCGCAACATATCTCATTTGAGCGAAGAAACTGCCTGGGTCCGTTCCCTGATAAAATTCCAATACCGCCGGGCTCTTCCAGGCCACGTAGTAACCAAAACCAAAATACAGTAACTCGTAGAGAAGGATTACAGACCCGAGCTTCAACAACCATTCGCGAATACTCATTCCGGGATTCAGATTCAGGGAAAAAGAGTCCTTTTTTCGCATCTTCCCGAACAGAAAGACCGCCAAACTCACGCCAACGACGGCAACTGCTCCCCAGATATATATCTGACTCAAAATAAAATCGAGCGGCATCGTAAGGACGGGAACGTTACCCGCGCCCATGTTCTCCCCCAGCGGGGTTAGAAACACTATCGCCTCGATCTGCCCGACGAGAGTCTGGGCGCCAAAGAACGAAAATACCATCCCAACTGTCAGCACCCATCCGCTCCAGCGGGAATTTTTAATTACCGCGCCGATAATCAAAGCATCCACAGTGGTTACCGCAAGGAGGAGCAGCATAATCAAGCCCGCTCCCTCCGTATCGGCATCGCCAACCCCGTTTGGAACCAGACTGGTTACTAAAATAACGGTGATTAACATCGCCACCGCAATGCCAATGGTTTTAAGTCCGGATATACCGACTTTTTTGAAAGACATATTTCCTCCCTTTAGAAATAAGGTTTCAACCTAACTTTACATAATCCTGTTCTGAAGGACACTGGAGGATAGTTTATTAGTCTCGTACAAATGACACAGATTGCTGCCCCCGGTTTCAACCCGAACCCTGGGACGAGCAAGAATTTGTCTTTGAGAACAAGCTTTTTCTGAAGGCAACCACTATTAACTTCTTGCACAAACCGCTTAACATGGGTTCCGTAATGAAAAAGACCTGGAAAAAGATCGTGGATGCCAAAGCTGACTCCGAGGGAGAGTTCGCGTTGCTTTCCTACGACCCCTCGCCCTGGAAAGGTGAGCATTACTTCACAATCACAAGGGAAGTACCCAACGGAGAAAACGTCAGGTTAAGCGGAACATTTTTAACCAAGGTATTCGAAGGTCCCTACAAGGAAGCTGGCAGCTGGGTCGAGGAGATGGAAGCTTACGTAAAATCCCGGGATAGAGAGATGGACAAGCTGTACTTTTATTACACGACCTGTCCAAAGTGCGCGGAGCACTACGGAAAAAACTTCGTGGTGGGTTTTGCCAGGGTTAAGTAAATTCCTAAAAGGGTTGATTTACGGCTCATAAGTTTTACAGTCCGTGATCGCTGTGTATAAGTACTGCTTATAATCTCCTTGCTCTTCTCGAAATTTTCCCGAAAAGCTTCTTTGACACCCTCAAAGGGTTTTACCACTTCGCCTTTAACTTCTACCATTTTCACACTCCCCTATAGCTACCGCGATGAATTAATCGCTCTCAGAAGTTAAAAGTACCCTAATTAATAATCTCTTTCCAGCGTCTTTGGCGGTGCCGGTAGAAAACGTTGGCAAAGCCCCAGATTGCCGGAGTTAATGGGCCCGCCTCGATTTTGATCTCGTCCGTATAGTTGACTTTTCCTCGCCCGGTTTGATGGAAAGAAATTGTGTGTCTCCAGGAACGCACGAGAGAGCCACTTTCGTCGCTTACAATTGTGTGTGATTCCCCGTCGAGCTTCGTGATATGTATTCGGTGCTTGCCCAGCGGGATAAACCCGAATAAATAGAGTTTTAGTTCGTAAGAACCGCCAACTTGCCACTCTTCATCGAATACACCTTCTCCGACAGGGACAAATTTCAGCAGAGGCGCACTGACGTCTTGTAAGGAGCTTGGCTGGGTTATTTTTCGCCATAACTCTTCTTCAGTGCAAGAGATTTCTGTCGACACTTGAGCTAACATTCTATAAATTCTCCCTAGTAGAAGTAGAAAAGTTACCAAGGGGCTAACTGTAATTTAACAAATATTTCCAAGTAAGAATAATCGGGACATTTACCTTTCCATAGATTATACGAAAGGGTGTTTTAGGACAAGCTTGGTTCAAGCCCTCAGTAGATAGCTGTACCAACTTTTGTTACCTCCCCGAAAGTGAAAGAACTATTCTTCTTTATCGTACTTTTATCGTACTGATAGACTAGCGTGAAATAATCGGGGGAAAGTACATTATTATTTGAGACAAATGACTCAGAGTAAACTCTTAATTAG
>JAGYME010000045.1 GCA_018400715.1 Candidatus Bipolaricaulota bacterium | reverse complement strand
CGCTTGCCTTCGTAGTCGAGAGCGAAGAAATTCATTTCCGCAATCAAGGGAGGTTGGTCTCGCGGCTGTAACTCCTGTTCCGACAGGCGCGTCTCCTCTTTTCTTTTAATTAGGGCAAAAAAATCTTCTACTTCGTCAGGGGAGAGAAAACTTTGTATCCGTTCATCTTGGGTTAGCCAATCACCTATCCCCAACATCCTTTGGGCCTGAGGGTTACAATCGACGATTACGCCAGAAGACGTAAGAAAGACGATCACGCCGTCCGACGTGTTATCAAACACCATATCGTTGACGCCGTGTACCTGTCGAGATTCAATCAGTTCTTTCACTGGAGAATAGTTTTTGTCGATCATTTCTCTCACTCAGGTTATAATATTTTATTACCTTCGACTTCAATTGGAAATTCGTTGCTAATAGAAGACAGTTTTTCCTCGTTCTTCGTCAATAGCGTGCCCTCGTCCGTCTTTTCAATGACCCTCCTTTCCTCAAAGTCGTTCAAAGTCTGGATAACTGTCTTATACGAGACTCCGGCAAGCTCAGCCAGCTCTGTGCGCGAGATTTCGGTATTTAGATTATCTCCGGTTAGAATTATTCTACTGAGCCGTTGCTTGCTCCCGTGGTGAAAAGCCTCCACCACTTTTAGCTGGAAGAGCATGAGATCAAGGGAAATTTGGGAAAGGAAACTGAAGAGAACGCCATAATTTCGGCCAATGACGTCAAACAGGTTGTTTCTCTCGATAAAACCTATTTTGGCTTTTTCGAGCACGTTCGCATAGGCAATGTAGTTCTCCTTACTGAACAAGGTGGGAACTCCCATCATCTCACCGGACCCAGCTATCTTTAACGTGGTCGTCTTTCCGGATTTGCTCCTGTGCGATAACTTTACCTGCCCGGACAATATCAAGTACAGGCCGAGGCCGGGGGCCCCCTGTTGAAACAAAGAATCCCCTTCCAGACAGTCAAACCAAGATATACGTTCCTCAAGCTCGCGAACTTCTTCCTCCCTCATACTATCAAATATGGGGAACTTTTCAGGTAAGTTTATACTCACGTCCTCCTTCATATGTCATTTCACTCCTTCTGTATCATTACGGGGATAACTCGTTAAGGCAACGGGAGTCAAACTCTCATGCTTATGAAAACGGGGATTCGGATATCCCTTCGATTCCTTCAAGTAAATCCTCCTGCAATACTTTTAGTTCGCTTCCATCGTTTATGGTCCGGCGAATAGATGCCAGCGAAGCTCGTTGGCAGACTGATTCGATATCAGCACCAACAAAACCGTCCGATCTTTCGGCCAGGACGACGATGTCTACGTTCTCCCCGAGCGGCCTTTCTCGAAGATGTACACCGAAAATCTTTTTCCTCGTCTCCAGGTCAGGCGCTCGAAGCTCGACCTGGAGACCAAACCTACCCTGCCTCAGCAGGGCACTGTCGATAATGTCGGGTCTGTTGGTCGCTCCAATCACGACCACCCCGTGGAGGCTTTCCGTACCATCGAGCTCGATCAAGAGCTGGGATACTACCCTCTCGTTTACCTGATTGCCGCTACTCGAACCCCTGGAGGGCGTTAGGCTGTCCAGTTCGTCGATGAACAAAACACAGGGGGCGGAACGGCGTGCCTTCTTGAATATCTTTGCGACTCGATTCTCTGACTCGCCAACCCACCTGGACATAAGCTGTGACCCTTTTGTTGAAATAAAATTTGCCTCGGATTCGTTGGCCACGGCCTTTGCCAGCAGGGTTTTCCCCGTACCTGGTGGGCCGTAGAGAAGGACCCCTTTTGGGGGTAGCGTCTTCGTGTCTTCGAACAGGTCCTTATGTTCTAACGGCCATTGTACCGCCTCTATCAGCCGCTGCTTAACGTCATCCAGCCCACCCACGTCTTCCCAGCTCACGTCAGGAACCTCGGTAAAGACCTCTCTCAACGCGGACGGGCCCGTTTCCTTCAAGGCAACTTGAAAATCGTCCTCGTTTACCTGGAGACGGGAGAGCGACTTATACGGAATCTGGCCCTTATTGAAGTCAATTTCAGGGAAAATCCTTCTCAACGCAGCCATCGCCGATTCCTTCGACAGAGATTCGATATCCGCCCCCACGTAACCGTGAGTCACTGCTGCGAGTTCTTCCAAATTCACCTCGTCGCCAAGCGGCATGGCCCTTGTATGAATTTTCAAGATCTCAAGCCGCTCGTCCTTGTCCGGTATACCGATTTCAATTTCCCGGTCAAACCGTCCCGGCCTCCGCAGCGCCGGGTCGAGGGTCGATGATATGTTGGTCGCTCCAATAACTATCACCTGCCCCCGGCCCTCGAGGCCGTCCATTAGGGACAGGAGCTGGGCAACGACCCGTCGCTCCACCTGTTTTTCACTACTTAACTCCTCCCGTTTAGATGCAATCGCGTCAATCTCATCGATAAATATTATGCTTGGGGCCTCGCTTTCGGCCTCCGAAAAGACCTTCCTCAGCCTTCCCTCGCTCTCCCCGTAATACTTACCAATTATCTCCGGCCCACCAATATGAAAGAAGGATGCGTCCACCTCGTTCGCCAACGCCCGCGCGAGAAGTGTTTTACCCGTCCCCGGAGGTCCATGGAGCAGGACCCCCTTTGGCGGATCTATGCCAAGCTTTTTAAACAAATGGGGAAATTTTAGGGGGAGCTCGACCATCTCTCGGACGCGACGTATCTCCTCTTTTAGCCCCCCGATATCCTCGTAAGAAATCGGGCCCTCGCCGGCTGGTTCACGGCCGTCGCTCTCCACGGTCAACGAGGTATTTCCTACGATTAGACCGGGCTCACCAGGAGATAGATGGGCAACTAAGAAGTCAATTGCTTTTGAGCCGAAAAATTCAACTCTTACTCTATCTCCCTTAGTAACTGGTTGATTATTGAGGAAAGACAATATATATTTTTCATCCTCTGCGTCAATTTTCACGCCGGCGATCGATTCTAGCCGAACGGATTCAGCAGGGCTCGCTTCCCATCGACTTACCGTTACCTGCTTATCGAGTCCGGTCCCCGCGTTGTTCCTGACGATTCCATCAATCATTATTATCGACTTATCGGGAGAGCTTTCCCCCGGCATGACCTTGGCGGACGTCTTTGCGCTACCTTCAATTGCGATTACGTCCCCCGGGTCGATATCGAGTTCGTCCATTTCACCTCTCCCCATCCGAGCTATCCCCAGGCCAACGTCCTTCGGGTTTGCCTTTCTGACGGTAAACCTCATTATTTTATCTCCTCTGTAATCGTTTCCCCGGAAAATCTCCGTCTATTCTTCCTCCATTTGAGAAGCCACAGCTCTATGCGCCTTATCCCAGTCCTCCCATAGTCCATAGTCAAGCATCGTCTTTATTCCCGCAAGTGCGAGACGGAGATCGAGTCCGATGAGAGGAATCTCGCCAATTCCGATAATTAAGTCAGCGTTAATGATAACGCCCTTATCGAGGATCCTGTCCAGAAGATCGGTCAACTCGTCGCGTCTCGGTTCCATAAGCACACTCCACTTATTTACTTCTCTCCCAGGTCGGTAAAGGAAAACGGCGGCCACGGTCCCGTAAACCTGACCGCAAACCCCTGTGTATCGTCTATCCCTTCCAGCACGTCGCCGAGTCTTGACTCGTGCTCGCCGTCCAGCAGGCACGAGAGATTCAACATCATTGACAGGTCCTCGTTTGGTGGTTTCAACTCTCCGCGGCTGATTTTACTTACCTCGTCCTTTATCCGGGCGAGAAATTCGTCCCGCCGTTCGTCTACCCAATTTCCTAGGCTGCGTACCCGCAGTTTTTCCAGCTTTTGCTTGTACATGTACGCCCTTCCGGACGACATTTCTTCTATCTTTTTTTCCATCTCTTCAACCTCTTCTGACTCGTTGGAAGCTTCCTCCAGGGCCAGCGATTCATCGTAGTATATCTTAACCCCGTATTCCCTTTTCCCCAAAAACTCCTCGAGCTGGCTAGTGATTTTCTCATAATTGTCCCCCAACCAGTCTCGGAGTACTTCCTCCGACCCTTTATCATCCGTGGGTCGGAAGATCGTGTTGAACCTTGCCGGCAGCAGGTTATCATATTCTTCAATCAACCTGTCGAGTACGCCTTGATGAGTTGAGATCCAGTCCTTTATGACGTCTTCTTCGTCCGCCTGGTAAGGTTCTTCTCCGCATTCGTGCACAACCGCCGCGATATCCTTTTTCGGTATGGCAATTACGTCCTTGTCCTCCAGGCCGATCGGCCCAAATTCCCTTTTCTCATCTTCTCTCACGATCCCGTACATATACCGCGACTTACCACTATCTGACACGATTTACCTCCTAGGCCCTCCCACCTTGTTCAATATTGTCTTTCCACGTTTCCGGGTTAAGGACTTCATCTACAAGTTGATTCAGGCCGTCCCTCGTCTGGTTGACTGCGTCTTCGAGTTCGTGCTCCTCTTCGATTTCTTCAATCGCAACGTCCAATTCATACAGAGCTATCCCCAAACGCTCGATCTCGTCGTCGGTTAGGCGCCCAGAATCCATTCTCCGTAACGCCTGTATTTTGAGCGTATCTCTGATAACTTCTACAAGGGCCATAACCAGGCCCAGCAGGGCAGTTTTCAATTCGTCTTCCTCGACGTCTATAACCTCACTCATATAGTCCTCCTGGAATTGTATTCAGGCGGTCAATTTGTCATCTTCCTCGTTTTTCTCCTTCGCTTGAGCGCTTTCCCAGCCACAATAAGGACAACCGTTCTCCAGCAAATCCTCCCGAAGGACCGACTTGCCACACTGAGGGCAGGTCTCTTTGCCCTGTTCCAGTTCCTTCCAGGCTTTGGTCTCCGTATTTGTTCCGCTGGGAAACTCCAGACCGTATTCGGCTGCGGTCTCAAACGAGGCCAGGGCCGCGCGCGCCTTAATCCCTAGAAGTTCAGTTCCCGCAATTGAAACCGTAATATCAGCGTTAATCACTAATCCTTTATCCAACAGCAAATCGATCGCTTCAGCTAATCCCGTACCGCTATTCGTATCTTTTGTCGCCTGTAACGCCAATTGATTTGCACCTCCGGGGTAAAATCTCACGTTCGCCTAACTTTGGCCTTCCGATACCTTTACGGTCAATATTCCATTTTTGACAGAGGCCTCCGACTCCGGGCGAGAATAGCTCTCTGCTCCGGATCCGTAGACAATGGTCAATTCGCCGCCGTCCCGGAAAACTTCTACGCTATCTTTTACCTTATCGGGCTTCAATACTTCGAGTCCGGTCTGAGTCAACCACCATGCGAAAGTAATTATCTCGCCCGACTCCTGATCTACGGCAGACTCACGAAACTCAACAAGTCCATCACCGAATATCTCCTTTGCCTCACGGTTTATTACCTTTCGCATGATCCTGATAACATCACTGTGAGATCGCCCGTCTACCAAATCGGATAGCTCATCTATACGCGCGTGACCATTTTTGTAGAGGTAGTGGAGGATTTTTACCGCTGTCGGATTTATCCTGTCGAAAAAGCGGGACAGTCTACTCCCGCCTCCCAGTCCAATCCCCAGCTTGTTACAGGTTAACTGAAAGTTGAGGAAATCCTTGGCTACGGTCAATCGGGCATCGTCCGTGCGATCGAAGGCCAACTTAACTATTTCCCCGAGATACCTCTCTCCCGGCTTCGTGCCCCCAGCCCATTTCTTTATAGTTGAATAACTGCAGCCAATCTCAACCGCCAATTCTTTCCTATTCGTATACGATTCGATTAAGGATTTGGTAATTTTCCGCTTTGCGTCGCCGCTAAGATATTTCACTAGTTCCGAGAACGTCTCTTTACTCATTTCTACGAAACCTCCGCAGGCGGTTTAACCTACGGAGTGAAGTATAAAAGACGTGTACCTGAAGGATAAAGGAAGTAACTTACAGGGAATTTAGGAAGTATTTCACAAAAAAATAAGAACCCGGTAAGCCAAAATAGCTAACCAGGTGGGCTCCTGAGTTAGGTCACGACACAAAACTCAGAACGAAATCATTCTTTCGCCAGGACTATCTCAAAGATTCCGTTTTTGAACCTAACGGTTGGTTCGGAAACCACGGGATGGTCGAGCTGGACTTCTTTTCTATTTTTATCCGTCTGGAGAACCAAATGCTTACCTTCCAGGTCTATCCGTAGTTCCTCTTTTTCATTTACTTCGGGGAAAATCGCTACCACCCGGAGGTTCTCTTCATCTTCAAAGATGTCAACCAGCGGTTCTCGCAATTCCTGACCACTACCAGAGTCGGGTTCCTCCTTTTCGCGGTTCATCCGATTCGGCTGCCACTCCGTGTCCCGCCGGGAAGCTCCCCGTCCGGTACTGGCCTTGCGGGTAGAAAATCGATCGTCCAAAGTGCTGATTGAAAAATCGAAATCTACGTGTGGCCGCTTTTTTCCGGCGGATTCAAGGTTCTCCTTGATATGTTTGTTTACCTCGTCCATCCGCTTCCGAAACACGTCGGAACTCTTAAATAGGTCCACCAGCCCCCCAAATCCAAAGGATTCGAGGATCTCTTCGGCTATCTTCATCTCCTCTCTATCGTTCTTCCTGCCCATAGTTACCCTCCATTCCCGTTATTTTTCTTTTCTTCCGTTTTATCGTGTTATTGTAACCTTTCCAGTTCGTCTAACAAGAGTTTTTCCTTCTCGTCGTATTCCTCCTCGGTTATCTCCCCGAGATCCAGACTCACCTGCAAGCTCTTTAGCTCGGACAGAACTTCCTCCGTACTCGAATAATGGCCCATCTCCTTTTCCGCTCGCTCCGTTATTTCATTGAGAACTTCCTTACCTATCTGTACCGGGATCCTGAATAATAAATCATCTAAGATAAGCAAATCCGTTACCTCAGTTCCAGATTTACGAAATTGAATGGCGGCCAGGGTCCGCTGTAATTGATCGTCAGATAGTCCGGTTCACTCTTGCCCAGGTCTTCAATCGTTCGATCTAGTTCGTCCTGATCTTCTTTGTCCAACAGGAAAGCCAGGTTTGCCGCCATCCTCTCGTCAAACGGTTCGTTCACGACCCAATCGTTGATAACGTCTTTCAGAGATTTAAGTACATCTTGTTTGAGATCTTCCTTTTTGTCCCCCATCTTCTCCTCAATCAGTTCGCCAACTTCAAGCGTTGCCTCGAAGGTATTTCCCACACCACCACGTTTAATCTTTGACTTGAGCTCTTGTATCTCATCGCTTTCCTCGGCAAGCCGTCTTGCGACTTCATCGGGGTCCCAGTATACCTTGATTCCATATTCCACTTGATTATCTATATTATCCAGAACGTTTTCAATCTGATCCCGGTTTCTGTCTAACATCTCTCGTATCTCCTGCTCCGACTCAATCACGGTTCCAAATGGAACAGGGGCCAGGGTTTCTTGTACAGTGAGGAGGTCCGTTAATATTTGCGAATGCTGTTTGGCCGCTTTCCGCGTGGCCTTCAGCTTCCCATCTATCCCAAGTTCGCTGAATAGAAATCCCAGATCTCCCTCCCTCACCAACCTAACCTCACCTTTCTGCCCGAGAATTTCTATTTCCTCACCTTCCCATCCGTCAACCGGCGCCCATACTGCGCCAAACAAATAGCAACTCATATTTACCCCGCCCATTGTTCTCCCGTCTCGTGATTATAAGGGACAGCTTATTTCCCGCTTACTCTTCCAGAAAGTACGTCCGATCTTCCTTACGAGCTACACCGTCAGCAAGCAATTCGTTGGCAGCGGGTATCAGCTGTCTCCAGTCGACTCCCATTATATCGCCAATTTCTGTAAGCCTTATCCCTTCGGAATGATCCTCTAGGACCTCGATTATCTCATCGTAAAACGAAGGTTGCTCTGGTTCCTCGCCTTCCTCCTCGGTTTTCGTTTCTTCAACTTCCTCGATTTCTTCCCCTTCTTCCTCGGAGAAGTCTTCCTCTTCCGGTTCTTCTTCTGGCTCCTCTTCCTCTTCCTCTTCTTCAGCCGCCTTTTCAACCCCCAGGAGTTCGTTCCAGTATGCGCGGCCTTCCTTTCTATCTTCAGCCCACTCTGAGAGTTTTTCTTCCATTTCTTCCCGACGGGTATCCGTTTCTTCCTTCAGCTTCTCCTTCAGTTGAGACATTTCCTCCTTTATCTCGGATGCGATGTCCGCTCGCTCCTCACCGTATTCAGCCAACAGGTCTTCCGTCTCCGTTTCGATTTGCTTGACCTCTTGGTGCCTGTTATCCGCTTTTTCAGCAAGGTCTGCCTGGAGTTTACTGAAAAGTTCTTCTCGTACCTCACTCATTTCTGCCAAGATAGCGCTCACGTCTTGTTTTCGTTCCTCGTTTGCCTGGCCTAGATCCATCCGGAGTTCATCGGCTAATTGGTTTTGTACCTCTCGAAATTTATCCAGCGTCCTTCTAGCGTCAGATAAGATCTTCTTTGTCTCCTCAAGTCTCTCCTCGCGCGATTCCTTCAGCTCGTTTCTCAGGTCCTCGCTCATCTCGGCTAGCTCTCTGCGGTTTTCCTCACGGTCCTCCTTAAACACCCCGAGATCCCGTTCCACGTCCTCCTTGAGGTTACTGGCTTGCTCCTGTATCTTGGAAATAAGTTCCTGTCTATCTTCCTTTGAATCAGCTATTTCATTCGCTAACTTCTTCATTTCATCGGCAAAACTCATCTTTGCACCTCCAAGTATTCGTTTTCGGAAACTGTTGACCGATATGGTTTGTCAATTTGGGTTATTCACCCCTTGACCACTCTACATCACCGCGGGGTCGAGCCTCTTCCTTCTGATAACTGACGACTTCGTTTTCCTCGTCCAGCTCCACGCTGTATCTCTCAATCATCTGCGGTAATCCGTGCCTTTTCTTGTACTGGTCATCCCGGGTTATTTCTACCTCTGCTTCCCAACCATCTTCCACCTTTGACAGCTTTGTTACCTCACCCTGGACGCCAAACGAATCCTTTGAAAATTCCAATAAGGCTGCCTGGATTTCCTGTATCTCACTCATGTTTGCCTGCAACCCCCAAATTAATACGTTAGGTTGTTTCTGTTTCTGCCGGGAATATTCCCGTTTGCAGAATTCAGGTCGTCAGGATTCACGTCCTCTGATTTCGAAAGCACAATTTGAATATGTTTGTTTACTTCCTTCAGGTTCTTTTCTACCTTTTCCCGGCGAGCGTCAAGCCGTTCCATCTCGTTCCGCAATCGGTCACGTCTGTTAGCTAAGGTATGGAGCTGCAGATAGGTTTGCTTTCTTCTGCGCCCCACCCGGGGGCTGTTGATGGTATTTATGTCGTTAACACTCTTTCTCTGGTTTCTCATGGAAACCTCCTGCATGCTGAGCCAATTTTTCTAATACTACCTCCCGGTGTTCTTCCTTCTCGCCGTTGTCCGAAGGGTTCACGAATACGTCTAAACAAATATCCCTATACAAGGGTTTGTCCGGATTTGGTTCTATTCCGATCACCTTTACCGCTTTGCCAACCTTGATCGCTGATCTTAACGTGTACTTGTGGTCCTTGGCAGGGGAATCCTTTCTGATCTCTTTTGTGAGGTCAACTATACGCTCCGCCTGTTCCAGTGGGATGTCTGCCTTTTCAGCGACAATTCTAGTTTCGGTCTCAGGGCTGTATCTATCGAGCTCAATCGTTATCATTCGATCCATTAGCGCGTCCTGTGCACCAAAAACTCCCGCGTACTCCTTCGGGTTGCTCGTGAATATCGCCTTAAAATTTGGATGAACTTCAATTATTTCACTCCGCCCACCGCGAGTAGAAAGGTTTAGAATCCCTTCTTCGAGAACGCTTAGCAGCACGTTGTTCGCCTCGGGTCTGGACCGAGAAAACTCATCATAAATTAGCGTGTATCCATTCTTGCAAGCCTTAGTAAGCAGCTGCGCGTTCCAGCGCCTGGTAATTTTTTCCTCAGTTTTAAGAACGGAAGATATGTAATTGTCCACGACCTTTTGTTTTCTAAAGGATCTTTCTTTTCCGACTAAATCGGAGGAGCCGGTTTCTTCATCACCGTGAATCAACATCGCTGGTTGATCGAATTGGGCGGCAAGGTGCATTGCCAGCGTCGATTTACCCGTCCCGGTAAGTCCCGCGAAGTGCACTGGAAAACCTGCTTCCAGATAGGATACACTTCTTTCTGTTATCTTATTTATCTCCTCAGTTGTAACGAAATTCCTACCAGCTTTCGGGTAAAAGATATTTCTGCTCATAGCTTCTCCTTTGGGATTGGGATTTCTACTTTCATAGAGTTAAACAAAGAAAACTTGTAGGGCCGGATTTGACCGGCCCTACTTGTTTAAAGAACTATTCTTAAGCTGCTTCTGCAACTTCTGCAGTCAAACCGACGGCTTCCGCGTACCTCAACCAGGTCTCGACTGATGCTACGACTACGCGTGCTTCAATTGCCAGCAATTCAATGCCAACGAGTGAAACTGTAGCCCAGGCATCGATC
The DNA here is from genome assembly GCA_018400715.1 of Candidatus Bipolaricaulota bacterium. GTDB lineage: Bacteria > Bipolaricaulota > Bipolaricaulia > M55B111 > M55B111 > M55B111. Next base: position 3,680 of record JAGYME010000045.1, on the reverse strand, counting down.
ACTAACCCTTTGTCCAATATTCTGTCGACTACTTCAGCAAGTGAACCACCACTTGCGGCTTTCTGTACGTTAGCCATGTTATACCTCCTCTTGAAATTAGGATTCAATTATTATTATCCACTAATATTATCTTTACCTAAAGGAATGCGGTTATCGGATCGAACTAACGTTCCGTCTTTTTATTGTTACATGCGTAAATAATTATTGAGAACTAGTCAGCAGCCCGAGAGATATTATCCAGTTCAATTTTGGGTTGAAAAGGAAGTGCGTAATAAATTATTGTCTGCAATTTGTATTTTTCTTCTTACACCGCTATTATATATATCCCACGTTATAGTTATAATGTGTTCCTTCTATTATATTTTATATATTCTATTGCTTTAGTATTTACCGCAAGGAGGAAGAAAAACTCAAAAACTGAATGAGAAGGCTTTATGATTGATAAATCTAAACCCGAACAGGGTCTTTTCTCAAGTGAGGAAAATTTCTGTTCCTTTTTCAAGGCAGTTGACGATATGATTTTCGTCTCCGACGAAATGGGCAATATCCTTTTTACCAACCCAGCCTTAATGGCGGTTGGTCGGGTCTCTGACCGCAAATTTACCGACGTGAACGAAGCCTTTCTTAACAAGCTCGGCTTCCGCAGGGATGAAGTTATCGGCAAGACATCTAGAGAACTCGGACTTTTCCCGGAACAGGGGAAACAGGAAGAAATCGCACACGAGCTAGAGGAAACAGGAGAGATAGGTGAGTATACGTTAAAGGTAAGGACAAAGTCTGGGGAACTACTGGACGGACTGTTTTCGGGAACGCTCATAGAAAGTCAGGGGAAGAGATATTTCCTGACGACGATGATAGACCTCACCCTCCAGGTAAGGGCCCAGAAGAAACTCGATCAACAGCGCGAACTCTTACAGGTCCTCTCTCACGACCTCAAGGAACCCCTAAGGGCTATCGGATCATACAGCGACCTTATCTATTTGAAGAACCGCGATAAACTAGATGATTCATCCGAAAAACGGCTACACAGTCTAAAGAAGACTGCCCGAGGCATGCAGAAACTTGTAGACGATCTTGTCACCATCACTTCCCTGGGAGAGGTCGCGTCTCATAAACCACTAGAAATACCGAAATTGGTCGACGAAATAGCCCAACAGTTCTACGCCCAGTACGCTGAAATATCCGTCCAGGAAGACTTCCCCACAGTTATATTTGGTGAATCGCAGCTAAAGATAATCTTGAAGAACCTTCTGGAGAACGCCACTAAGTATAACGACCCTCCACGTAAGGTTAGGCTAGGCTATCAGGAATCTCCAAAAAAAGATTCAGTTGCGATCTTCGTCAAAGACAATGGTTACGGAATTCCGGAGAAATACCGCCAGAAAATATTTAATATGTTCGAACGGTTGGATAATCACGATGACTCTGACGGGACGGGGTCCGGACTCTCTTTCTGCAAACGGATCCTGGAAGCAAATGGGTTTAAAATTTGGCTTGAATCAAAAGAAGGTCAGGGGTCTACGTTCTATTTCACCCTCAAGAAGAGCCACTAACGCGGTAGGGTTTAATTGATACAAATTGAAGGAGAAGTTCGGAGTAATTCCTATAGAATATTTCGTTTTTTACCGGGGAGCTGATAAGATTTAATGGGAGGAGATACATTTGAGATATAGAACTTTTGGCAAGACCGGATGGAAGGTAAGCGAGATCGGGTTAGGCACCTGGGCGCTCGGTAGCGCCGCCTGGGGCGACGTCGACGAGGAACAGGCACTTGAAGTCCTTGACGAGGCAATCAATCAGGGGATTAACTTCATCGACACCGCCGACGTTTACGGAGATGGGACGAGCGAAAAACGGATTGCTAAGGCGTTAAAGGACGTAGACAAACGGATATACGTCGCTACCAAGTTCGGCCGTCGCCTCGACCCCCACACCTCTTCCGGTTACACGAAAGGAAACCTGGAGAAGTTTCTCGAACGGTCGCTTAACAACCTGGAAACCGATACCGTCGATCTGGTCCAGCTCCACTGCCCGCCGACGGAAGTCTACTACCGCCCGGAGATCTTTGAGGCGATGGAGGACTTCGTTGACCAGGGTATGGTCAGATATTACGGAGTCAGCGTGGAGAAGGTCGAAGAGGGACTAAAGGCCCTTGAGTACCCAAACCTGGCCAGCGTCCAGATGATCTTTAACATGTTCAGGCAGAGGCCGGCGGACCTCTTCTTCGAGAGGGCGGAAGAAAAGGGCGTGGCAGTTATCACGCGGGTCCCTCTTGCCAGCGGCCTGTTAACCGGGAAGTACGATCGTGACGCTCAGTTTCCTGACAACGATCACAGGAACTTCAACAGGAAGGGCGAGGAGTTTGACGTGGGCGAGACGTTCGCCGGCGTTAACTTTGAGACGGGGTTGGACGCAGAAGGTGAGATCGAGAAGGTAAAACCGGAGGGCTTCTCCATGGCCCAGCTGGCGATAAAGTGGATTCTGGAGCACGATGATGTCAATATCGTCATTCCCGGAGCGAAAAATAGACAGCAGGTCCGGGACAACGCAGGTGCCAGTGAGCTTTCCGGCCTGTCCGACGAGTTCATGGACGTGGTCGATGATGTATACGATAATATGATAAAGGAGCAGGTCCACCACCGCTGGTAGTAATTCATTCTCAGATGAATCCTATCGGGCAGTCGAATAAAGCCGGCTGCCCTTATTGCATTTAGTCCTTCTCAATCCAGGTATTTTTCTATCCAAGAAACATTGACATTATGCGACAATTGTTTATTATTTAATAATATGTCCGTATTAACAGTAAAAATTTGTTTTTGACGGTATGTGTTTCTCCCTTCGGTAAAGGATGTAACAATGTACGAAAAACCACTTGACAAGGGTTCACTTTTGAATTCCTTGCTTGAGGCGAGCCCTGATGCAATCTACTTTAAGGACCTCCAGCACAGATTCGTCCTCGTCAGCAGGGCGAAGGCAGAATCCCTGGGAAGAAGCCCCGAGGAATTTATCGGGAAGACCGACTTTGATCTTTACCCTGAAGACATCGCCCGGGGGTCGCTGAACGACGACCAGCGCGTCTTGGATAACGAGGAGCCAATCGTCAATAAGGAAGAGGCGACGCCCGGGGCGGAAGGCGAACGGACCTGGGTCTCGACGACGAAGGCGCCCCGCTACGACAGGGATGGGGACCTGGTAGGCACCGTCGGCATCTCCAGAGATATAACGGGCCGGAAGAACCAGGAGTCCCGCCTGGAAGCGGTCCAGAACCTCGCCCGGGAGATTAAATTAACAAATACAAGGGAGGGCCTGTACAAGCTCGTTCTCGCCGGTCTGAAGGATATCTTCGTCTACGATGCATACGCGATCTGTGAAAAGGAAGGGGACGACCTCAAGATAGCTGAAATCACCGGAAGATACCTTGAAGAGGCACGGGAGTGGGAAATGCATATAGACGGAGAGGGACTTATTCCCGCCGCCTGCCGCGAAATGGAATCACTTTATGTAGCTGACGTAACTAAAGATGAACGTTACCTGCAGGGCTGCGAGAGCCCGGGATCGGAGTACGTAGCCCCAATAGAGATCGAGGGAAAGCTTTACGGCGCGATTGACGTCGAGGACGGTGAGGTGGACGGCATAAATAGGTCGGACCGTCGGCTTATTGACATTCTCTCCAACCACGT
>JAGYME010000044.1 GCA_018400715.1 Candidatus Bipolaricaulota bacterium | reverse complement strand
ATCGTTTTCCCTCTCCTTGTCGATCTCGTAGATCGCGTGACCAAGAATCGGGAGGACCAATTCCCCTACGCCCAGCTTCACGGCGTTTGGAGACCCGGGGAGGACGAAGATTAACGTATCCCCCAGCGTAGCTCCACGGGCCCGTGATAGGGCTGCACGGGGACCTATCTCTTCGTAGCTCAACGACCGGAAGAGTTCTCCAAAACCCGGAAGTTCCCTGTCCTCCATCTCAATGAGGACGTCCACCGATTGGTCCCGGAGAGACAGACCGGTCCCTCCAGTGACTATTAACACCCTGGCATCGGACCGGACGCCCTTCTCTATGGAATCAGCAATCCGATCACCATCGTCCGGCACTATATCGTAGCTAACCACCCGATGTCCGCCCTCCTCGAGCAGCCCCCGGATGATCTTTCCACTCTTATCGGTACCTTCATCCCGAGTGGTGCTAACGGTGAGGACCCTGCATTTTACGTCCTCCTCCTTCAGCTCCTCGTGAGAACCCCCCATAGCTAATCTTCCCTTGTCGTGAAAGTAATAGTATCTCCTGGAGAAATCTCTCCCCCACTCAAAACTTTGAGGAAAAGGCCCTTCTTCGGCATAATGCATTCTCCAGTTTTTGCCTTTACCACGCAGTCGGCGTGACAGGACTTACCTATCTGTGAGACCTCGAGCTCAACGTCTTCTCCAATCGAAAACCTGTCTCCCCGGTCGACTTGGTCGTGATCAATCCCCCGTGTGGTCAGATTCTCTGCGAAGTCACCGGGAAAGAGCTCGACTCCAGCCCTATCCTCCATCGCCTCTATTTCCGCCTCGTCGAGCAAGCTAACCTGTTTTATCGGGGACCCCGCGTGAACGTCCCCCTCTATTCCGTGGTCTTCGACCAAAACCGCAGAATCAACGGGCCACTTCCTGGTTCCAGTCTCCTCGCTGATGTTTATCGAGACCAGTTTTCCTGAATTGCTATCTATGCCAGTCACCGCTCTTACCTCCCGACTTCTCCAATAGTTTTACGTCGCCAATCACCATCTTCCTGTCCTCGTTTTTCACCATGTCGTATATCGTCAGCAGTGCTACCGAACACCCGGTTAACGCCTCCATCTCCACGCCAGTCTTCCCCCGGTATCTTATCGCAACCTCTACGTATAGGCCCCTCTCATACGGTTCTATATCGACGTTCACGTTATCAATCGGCAGAGGATGACAGAGGGGCAAAAGGCTGGATGTCTTCTTCGCTGCCATTATTCCGGCAGTCTTGGCAGCAGCAATCACGTTTCCTTTGACTAGATCACCGGACAACACCTTTTTCAAAGCCCCTTCTTCTATTTCGATCCTCCCACCAGCAACTGCCTCCCTGTCCGTGTCGTCCTTGCTCCCCACGTCGATCATCCTAATGTTTTTCTCGTCCACGCTATCGCCTCTCTCGTGTTTATATCAAACGGTTTACATTATCGAGCCCGGCAGTTGACAAATCAAATAAGGGGCGTCCTGTAGCCGCAAGGCGGCTCCGGAAATCCGCCCGCCATTTGGCAATATTAGAAGGGTACTTCGATCTCTAACGGCCAACACTGCGATATTTTCCCGTCTCCTGGCTAATTCTCGTCGGGTTTATATAGCTCAATTCCTACCTTCTGGGAAGCGTGGTCCCGGCCGAGCCAGTAGTTCAACCAAGAAGAAGTGTGGTTTAACTCCCAATCGTGCGCAGGTATCCACTCTTGCAATTGCTCCTGGTCGCCGTATTCCTTAAGCCGGTCGTATGACCTTACGTAGATACACTGCTTGTCAGGATATACCTCACACATTCCGTCCCTGCTCCCTCCACAGGGTCCGTTTCTCTGGTTCTTAGGGCACTGGGACATGGGACAGATGTAGGCCAATTCGGTCAGGGCACAGTCGCCACATTCCTGACAGTCGTTTGTAATCGTCTTGATTATCCGTTCGAGGGACTGGAACCTCTCCTCCAAAAACGTCCCGTCGATAGCTCTCAGAAATAACTGCATTGGCTTAAAGAAAAGACCGTCGGGCTCAAACAACTGGTTGTGCATCAGCCTGAAGGTCATGTTGACAAAGCCCTTTCTTGGCCGGGGTGACAGTTCAGACCGAGTGGAGGAATTCAATCCTGTGCTCCCGTCTCTCTCGTATACGTAGAAACCGTCCTCCATGGGATAATCAAATTCGGTGACGAGTTCTTTCCATTCGGGAAGGAACTCCTCGCCCTTGTCGACGACGTACTCCACATCGTTATAACTCATGCCATGTCCGCCAATATGGACTCCATCGTATCCCATACCCTTGAGAAAGGCATACATCTTAGCAGCACGGGTGAGGTACGCTCCATGCCCGCGGTCATCGGCGTTCTTGTCCTCTGAAAGCTGATCCACTAGGTCATCGGTAACTACACAACCCGGGATGTCTCCACGATTCATCGCTCGCCCGGCTCCGTACGAGAGGACGTAGACGTTTCCAATCAGGGGCACATCTATGCCTCCCTCATCGACGTACTGTTTTAGTTCGTGAAACTTCCTCGCGTCGAAACCAAGCTGGGTAATGATAAACTTGGCCCCCGCGTTAGCCTTCTTTTCGAGCTTGTAATACTGGGTCATTACCTCTGCCTCGGTCTGCTTAAACGGAGAGACCACAGCACCGGGGAAGAAGTGGGTCTCCTTAATTTCCTGGGGCCTGCCAAAGGAATCCTTGTACTCAAGCCCGGCGTTCATCTCCTGGACCATCTCTATCATGTGGGTCGAATCGATGTCGAAGACCGGCTTTGATTTCCCGTCGTATCCCTCTGAGGGAAAATCTCCCGTCATCAGGAGAAGGTTGTGGACTTTCTCCCTCTCCAGAGAATAGAGAAAGCTCTCCATCTCGTTCCGGCTTTTATCCTTGGCCGTAAAGTGAACTAGAGGTTCCAAGCCCATCTCTTTTAACTTCATTCCCAGGTATTCAGCGGAAATCGCAGGGTTCCCGCTGGGGTTGTCCGTCAGAGATATTGCGTCGACCAAATCGTGCTTCGAGGCCTCTTCTGCGTGTTCAAAGATTTCTTCCTGATTGGTCTCCCTTGCTCCCCTTCCCGGTACCAATTCCCAGGTAATCGTGAAATCATCTTCGTTAGCAATCGAATCCTTAAAAGGATTTGGCATGTACAGTTTCCTCCCGTGTTTGTTTGATATTGTATTTATTATAGATATAAGCCCGGATATTTTCTATAGTAAAATCTCAGCTATTCTGTACGATTTACTCTCGCACCTGCAACATCATCCACTCAGACTTTCTAACAACGAGTGCGAAGCGCTCAATTTGGGTACCGCTAAAATTATAATCCCTGCTCAGTTGTAATCAATACTAATTAGAAAAGATGACGGACTCCGCATCTACTCTGCCCCCTCCACCCGCCAAAGATGGAATTCCTCGATATCGTATCGAATTCTTACGGTTGATAGGAATTCAGAACGCACGAGCAAAACGGTCTGAGTACCGGACCCCAGAGCACTCTTCACCGCGGAGTCCAACCCCTTTCCCTCTAACTCCAACCGGCCTACCTCGTCGATAAAGACGACGTCGGAACCGTCAAGCGAATCGGCGATCACTCCCTTCGACCAATCTAGAGCCTCGGGAACGACGTAGTACCTCCCAACGGATATACCGGGAGGTGATAGGCGGATAAACCTTCTTTCCTCGCCCGACCTTAAGTCCCTTACCCTATATCCAACCGTCTCACCGTCACGGATAACCCGTGGTGATAAGATTCCTCCCGGTTGCAGGCCGGACCGACTCAGCTCATCGACGAGGCTCCCGCACGACTCAGTCTTGCCCGCGCCGACTCCTCCAGCCACGATGACCGGAGAACTAACGGACCGGTCTAAATTAGCCAGGAGGAGACGAAGAAGATGGTCAACCATAACGCCGATCCAGATGCCAGGACCTTCCTATTCGTACCGGGATATAGGTTAACTGGCAACAACCCGACCAGTGTAGACCCGATACCGGCCATAATAGTTGAATAGGGTAAAGACGTCTTGGCAAAGTTGATCAAGCCACTCGTAGTTTGCGCCCAGCGGGGGAACTTCGTGCCCAGCTCCTTAATTACCTCCATCGGTGGGTATATTGAAAGGCCAATCCCGGAAACGATACCCACGAAGACAAAGGAGTAAATCGTTCCCGCACCAGCACCCACCCCGAGATACTTCGCCCACTTCGGAGCAGGGACCTTCGAGAAAATTACGTAAACGACGGAAAAGCCAAGCCCCTCTGCCAGGATGGCAAAGGCGGGATTTAATACCGCAGGGGCATTGACCGGAAGGGTAAAGACCACGGCAGAAAAGAGCTTAAGTGGAGCTGCAACCATCGCGATCGCAAAGGGGGCCCAGAATTTATCCGTCTTCTTCAGCGACCACGCCATCAAGCCCGTTGCCAGCACTATCATTACCTTGCCCGGAATCGTCGGGGGCAATAGAGCATGGAGGAGACCTCCTATTAACGCCTCAACCGCACCCCATAAAGTGCCAAACCAAAGAATCAATAAAAGATAGTCCGTTGCTGACTTATCGTTGTTCTTATTGCCATTACCATTAACTTCCACGTCATATCACCTCTTAGCAGAGTTTATCAATTGCAGAGTCCTACTGCAATTTAAACTACCTTTTCCCTGCACGGAGTTTGTCTACCTTGATTTTTCTTCACATATGTTTATGATGAAATATGAAAAGCCAACGAATTACGAGAGTGGATGACCTAAATTGACCTATCTCCTGTACGGCGGGAATATCTGGAATAACGACGGCTCCGTGATCCCAAACGGCGCGGTAGTTATCGACGGCGATGAGATTACCCGCGTAGGGAGTGCCGGAGATGTTGAACCAAACAACTACGATAACACGATCGATTGCTCTAAGGGACTCGTCATCCCCGGACTTGTAAACGCCCATACCCACATCTACAGCACGCTATCGAGGGGTTTAATCCTCCCTGGAGATCCCCCGGAAAACTTCCTCGAGGTCCTCACCGGCTTGTGGTGGAAACTCGACAGAAACCTGACCGAAGAGAGCATCAAGGTGAGCGCGCTCGTTTCCGGGATGGAACTTCTAAAAAACGGCGTGACAACAGTCTTCGACCATCATTCCAGCCCAGGGGCGACGCCGGGTAGTTTAAAGACGATTAGCGAGGAGTTGGTAGGGGAAATTGGCCTGAGGGGTTCTCTCTGTTACGAGGTATCTGACAGGAACGGAGAGGAAGAGAAGAATATGGGGATACGGGAAAACCTTGACTGGCTAAGCTACGTATCAAATCGAAACGATGGGATGGTCGGAGGCCAATTTGGTTTGCACGCCTCATTCACCCTGTCTTCCGATACGCTCGAAGAGATTGCGAGTTACGTCGAAGACCTCAACGTAGGGATACACGTCCATCTGGCGGAAGGCCTGGAGGACCAGCAGGATTCGCTATCGAAGTACGGTACTCGTGTAGTCAACCGCCTGGATAGCTTTGGTCTAATCGGTCCCGAGTCAATGCTAATCCACGGAATACACCTGTCCGAGCCGGAGAAGAATATTTTAGCTGAACGAGGACCAACCTTAGTCTACAATCCTCGTTCCAACATGAACAACGCCGTCGGCGTAACCGATCTTCCCGGTATGTTCCGCCGGGGAATCGACGTGGGTCTGGGTAACGACGGCATGGGGTTGGATATGATGGCGGAGTTTCAGGCGGGCTACTTTCTGCAAAAGATCTATCACGGCGACCCAAACCCCCTTGACCTCACCAGGTTTGGACAAGCCCTGTTCCGGCACAACTACGACCTTGCCGAGAGGACGTTTGGGGCCAAGGTGGGCAAGATTGCTCCAGGTTACAAAGCCGACATCGCCGTTCTCAACTATCAATCCCCGACCCCTGTGTCCCCAGACAACATCTACGGTCACTTCCTTTACGGGTTCAGCGGAAACAACCATCCCGCAGAAACGGTCTTCGTTGACGGCCAGCCTATCCTCCAGGATTCAGAGGTAGTCGGGATCAACGAAGAAGAGGTATATGAACGGGCAAGAGACCTGACCAGAACCCTCTGGGAGCGAGTCAAGAAAGCCTAACTATCAGTAAATAAAGTTATTGGAGGAATAATAAATGGATCTTTCTGTTGAAATCGCCGGAATAGAGCTCGACAACCCCATTATGCCCGCGGCGGGACCGATCACCGGAAACCCAAACGTAATCAAACGTGTCGCGGAGCAGGGAGTAGGGTGTATAGTGACCAAGACCGTTTCCACGGTCGCAGCCGAGGTCGCCAAGCCCTCGGTAGCAAGACTGCCCTCGGGGATCCTCAACTGCGAAAAATGGGCGGAAGAGCCTCCGTCCAAATGGATAGAAGACTACTACCCCGAAATCGTGAAGGGCGTCGAGGGCCCGATAATCGTAAGCCTAGGGTACAAACCGGACCAATTAAGAGAACTTATCCCCGACGTAGAGAAGTTTGCCGACGCGTTTGAATTATCTTCCCACTACCTCGGCCGCAACCCTGAGCCGATTCGGGAAATCGCCGCTACTGCCACGGACCTAACGGATAAACCGGTCCTGATAAAGCTTTCCCCGCACGTTCCCAGCCTTCAGGAGTTCGCACAGGCGGCCGTAGATGGAGGGGCATCGGGGATCGTCGCCATTAACTCCCTGGGCCCAGGCCTCCAGGTTGACCTGGAAACTATGGACTCTCCTTTAGGTAGCGAGGACGGGTATGGCTGGCTGTCGGGACCACCGATAAAGCCCATTGCACTAAGGGCAGTAAACGAGATTTACAACGCAGTCGACGTCCCTGTAATTGGCGTCGGGGGGATATCCACGGCCAAGGACCTGCTAGAATTCGTAGCCGCAGGTGCTACCGCCACCCAGATGCTCTCCGCGGCGCTGTCTGACGGGGCAGGCAAGTACCGGGAGATCCTTGAGGACCTTCCCCCTGAACTGTCAAAACTCGGGGTAGAAAGGGTTAAGGATCTAGTGGGGGCATACAAAAAGATAAACTAGAGGGGAATGAATTATCGGTTAGTTCACTTAGCTTATCCAGAAAGGGGCAGTTCGTTTACCGGAGAGGGGAACCTGGTACGGAACTGCAAATCACGCGTCCGGGCCGCCAAAGACGAAGACGTCTATAAAACCGTGGACAGGTTTAGAGATAACTACTTCCCCCATATCACTCCCGCCGCACTCCCCGTCACCGAAATAGATTGCGACTCCCTCCTCGCCGATGTAATTAACCTGCATAACTGCAGTGGAATTGGTTCAGTGGACAGAATAGGAGAGATGGTGGAAAAAGTGAATTCGGGACAGGATATACTTATGGGGGACGGATTGCCCAACCCCAAGCTGGTCAAGACGGAGCGGGACGAGATGGTCCTGTTTGACGGCCACCACTCGGCGCTGGCTTACATGTCTGTCGGCAGAAAATATCTTTCCGAGATACCTCACCTCCTGATCCTCTCAGACGAGAAGACTGGAGTTTCCGACGCGGAAGTTCACGCCTTCTTCGGTGACCTTGCGGTGGCTCTTTCCGGCGAAGATTGGAGGCAATACGCAATCAACTGGGCTGGAAGCGAAGGAGGCCAGCTAGAAACACGACGTCAGAGAAACCTCGGGGAGCTGTTTGAAGCACTTAAGGGAAAAATAAATCACCTTGACTAGGACCGTCACCTCGACGGCCATCCCTTTATTCGCCAGCCCACGATGATTATAATCTCGATTGAATCCATATTGTTGGCGCAAGAGAAAATCGCAAGACTTAGGTCATAATGGAGTGATATCTTTGCCTAAATATATATCCCCCGACGAATTCAAAAGGCTTCAGGACCGCGAAGGTGACTTCACACTAGTGGACACACGAGGGACCCAAGATTTCAACGAGTGGCACGCGAAGGGTGCGGTCAACTTTCCCTTCAGTTCCTCAGAGGATATGACCAGGGACGAGATCTCCAACTTCACCTCGGACGAAGGGATCGGTCCCGACGACCTCGTAGTAACTATCTGTGCCAAGGGCGTGACCTCCTTTGAGTTCGCCGAAGAATTGGAGGAGATGGGCTACGAGGACGTAGTGACCGTGAAAGGAGGAATGGAAGCCTGGAGCGGAGTCTACGACGTCGTTCCAATCGCGACGACCGCAGACGACCTCGTAATCCTGCAGATGCAGCGGAGAGCAAAGGGCTGTCTGGGATACCTGGTTGGATCGAAAAAAAGCGGGCTGGCAGCCGCAGTCGACGTCTCTCGATATACCTACAAGTTCATCGAAGCGGCGGGGGAACGCGGGCTGAAAATTACCAACGTTTTCGATACGCACATCCATGCCGATCACATATCCGGAGGAAGGTACCTGGCAGAAAGACTGAACATTCCCTATCACCTGGGCAAGGAGGCTAGGGGGCGCTCGCCGGAGTTTGACTTCAACCCTTTAGAGAACAACCAGGTTATCGAGGTTGGAGAAGTTCTGCTGAAGGCCCTCCACACGCCCGGCCATACGACGGAGATGACGAGCTATCTCATAAATGGCGAGGGGGTTATTACGGGAGACTCTCTGTTTCTCGACTCGATAGGGAGGACGGAACTGGAGTTCGACGCCGAAGAGGCCAGAACAGGAGCTTCCCTGCAGTACGAATCCTTATCGAAAAAGCTCCTCTCCCTGCCTGAGAGAGTCAAGGTGCTTCCAAGTCACTTTACTGTAAAAGAGGACGGAACGACTGTAAACGCCGTCCCGGGAACGCCGTTGTTTTCCACCATCGGAACGTTGAGAGACAGCAATGAGGCACTGGGGCTAGACGAAGAAAGATTTATCGACTTCATGTTCGACAACCTGCCCTCAAAACCCCCCAACTACGAAGAAATAATCGCGTTGAACCTCGGCAAGAGGGAATTAGCCGGGGAAGCTGAGGCCACCGAACTCGAGCTCGGACCGAACAGATGTGCGACCAGCGAGGAGACAACCCTGGATGAGTGAGAAAACCACCGACGTCGAGGAGAGAATTATCTCCCTACTGGAACGGGAAGATATCGACTACAAACGGCTCACCCACGAGCCTGTATTTACGAGCAAACAGGCGTCCGAAGTCCGGGGAGTCCCGTTGCACACAGGCGTGAAGGCGATGGTACTGGAACGAGAAGGAGACGGTTTGATCCTTGCACTGGTACCGGCTGACCATCGGGTAGACCTGGATTCCGTGGGGAGATGCGCCGGAGGCGAGGTAGAATTAGCCACGCCCGACGACGTACTGGAGGTCACCGGTTGTGAGATCGGAAGCGTCCCGCCCTTTGGCCACAAGAAACCTCTAGAGACCTATCTGGATCCGGAGGTTATGGAAAACGAAATCGTTAACTTCAACGCGGGAAGACACGATGTCTCCGTCGAACTGTCCGCGGAAGATCTCCCGCTCTGCATTAGGTCTTCGGGCTCAGATTTGACGGTCGAAGAAATTAAAGGGTAAATTTATTACGTCCTCGGCCCTGGACGCCGTAAACCCTCCACGGACGTAGCGTTATCTCTTCTTGGGAGTTAAAATAAATATTAACTAAGTCGTAGTGACTTCTGACGAGCCTAACCTCACAAACAATCAGGGTGGTAAAATTGAGAAAAACAGTTCAACGCGTTAGCGGTCTGGTACTTGTAATAGTAATTTTGCTGGCGGCTTCCTTCGTTTCTCTTGGTGCTGAAGACGTTTCCTTTGACAAGGTAATAAAGGTGCTGGAGGAAGCGGAAAAGACGATAGAGGCAGGCGACAAGGAGAAAGGGGTCGATTCGATCAACCTTGCGGTAAGCATGCTTAACCGAAGAGTTGCCGAGCTGGGCGGATCGAGCACGGCTTCCAAATTGCAGGATGAAATATCCAAACTGAAGACGGACCTCCAGAACTTAAAGTCCAGCTCTGGCAATCAGCCCTTTTCGGGTTTAAAGGTGGGTTACGTGAACGTCACTGACGCGTTCACGGTTTTCACCGATGCCGTCCAGGAAGAGCGCTCCAAGGTCACCTCTCTCAAGGAACAGCTCCTTGACCTGAGAACCAAGGCAATTCAGGGAGAGATAACGGCCGAAGAGTACCAACAACAAAACGACATACTCCAGGCCGAACGGCTGAGGGCACAGTTTCAGATAGAACTGGCAATGATCGATGAAATGATAAGCTCGAAAGGGTTTGAGTCAGTAAAGGATAGGCTCCGCGAGCTCCGCGATCAGGTTCGCCCCACCGTGGACCAGCTGGAAAAAACTCTCCTTAACATGCGAGAGAATTCCGCCATTCCGGAGGAGGTCAACCAGGTCTTAACTCAGGCAAACAGTCAGTACGAGCAGTTGGACAGTTTGCTGTCCAACCTAATTCAGTCCAAGATCGTACAGGCGACCAACGAGAGGGCGAGGCAACTGGGATACGACCTCGTACTCCGCGAGCAAAACGTCGTGCTGGCGAGCAACCAGGAATCGATAGACAACCTCACGGAACCGACAAAGGAGGCTCTCCGCCAGCAACTCAACTCCGGAGACTGACGACAGCCGGTACTGAACACATTAGCTTAAGATCTGTCTCGTTCTGTAATTAATTCTTTGCATCCCGCGCTTCCAAGCGGCACTATTCAACGTATTCCCGGTGATAGATGATGAACCGTTGGCACAGCGTAACCAGGATCGTGATCGGGTGGGGGGCCTTGTTTCTACTCTGGTGGATACTCCCGTCGGGGCCAAGCCCACTCGTCACTTCAGCGGTCGGCCTCGTCGCCGCAGCGGCCGTCGTCGTGTTATTCCACAGGTTCGGACTAACGGTAGATATCCCCTCTTCAGGGCTACTTAAGCCCTGGTTGTGGTTGAAGTTTTTCCTCCATTTACTCTGGAAGATCGGGTTGTCTACAGCCAGGACCTGTTACCTGATAGTCACTGGAGATCTCGACCAGAAAATTGTTATCTACGAGTCCAACCTGAAGAGTCGGACCGGATTGCTCCTTTTGTTGAACTCGATCACGTTAACGCCGACCTCCGTGGCCATCCTCCACGAGGACAACTTGGTATACGTTCATCACCTATCGATAAGGAACAAGGATGACTACGAGACTCTGCTCGAGGAGATCGAGGGGAACTTCGAAAACCCCCTTGCCGCCCTATTGGATAGGCCAGACTAATGTTTCGAATATTGATAGAAGTCTTTCTCGGAATAAGCTTGCTGCTAACTCTTTACCGTCTGTTCAAGGGTCCGGACGTCTTAAATAGACTACTCGGATACAGCTCCACGAGCGCAAAAATTACTATATTGCTGGCCGTGGAGGGGTTGTTAAACGACAAAATCCATTACGTTAACCTGGCGCTGGTGTACGTGATCTTGAGTTTTCTAGGAATAGTGATAATCGGCAGATTTGTGGAGAGACAGATATGACAATACTCGCTTACGTCCTAATATCTATCGGGCTGGTGATTACGGTGATCGGCTCCTTTGGAATAGCCAGTTTACCAAATATATACGCACGGTTGCAGGCAAGTGGGGCCGCTGATACCTCGGGCTTCGTCCTCATCCTCCTTGGCCTGCTATTCTACGGAGGGCTGACCTACTCCGACGTCTACCTGGGTTTGTTGATAATCTTCGTGTTTATCACGGGTCCAATAATCACACATACCATCAGCAAGGCCGCCTTTCTTTCCGGCATGTCGCCTGCGGACGACGACGAAGGAGGGGGTTAACCGAGATGTTGCTTTTCTTCCTCGTCCTTCTGCTGGCGCTCTCGATTGCCGTGGTTCTACAACGCAGATTGCTCAACGCGGTGGTTCTCCTCGGTGTATTTAGTCTCACCAGTTCGGTAATTTACTTCCTCGTAGGTGCTCCTGACGTAGCGGTAACGGAAGGGGCAATCGGGGTGGCATTCGTCACCTTTATTTACGTCCTCGCCTTAAGCGACCAGGGCAAACTCCACGTAATTGCCGAAGAGGTCCCTCCGTTCTTCTTTCAGGAACGAGGCAAAATCAAGGGGATAGAGTACGAGGTCCTCTCGAAGCTGGCGGATAAGCTCAACTTGGACCTGGAAGTTGAGTTCCTGTCCCGTCAGGAAGTACCGGCCCGTTTTAGCGGCAGGAGGGGGAAAGTTCTTGCCGGAGCTTACTTTACCCGGTCCTGTACGGATATAGACCCGTTAGAAAGCGAGGCCTACCATCGGGCCCAGCTGGCCAGGGTCCAGGCTGAGACTGTCCCCGAAAAGACTGGTACGACCGCGGGCTTGGACGTAGCCGAATTGCAAGGCCTTGACGTTGACAAAATCGAGTACTTTGATTCGCTGGACGATCTCATCGAGGCTTATAACCAGAAGAAGATTGATTCTTTAATCGCCGATTCGGCCCGAATCAGTTACGCCCTGAAGGGGATAAACTCCATCAGGAAGTCCTCAAGCGAGATAACCCAAATAGGTGAAATTGAGTATTCATTTGCCATCTCTAGAGAGGAGCCCGACCTGCTCGAGGAGGTAAACGAACACCTGGACGAGCTCGAGAGGAGCGGTCAGCTACAAGAAATCCTTTCAAAGTACCTGCGGTGATGCCATTGAAAATTACCCACCTCAGTGCCAAAGAGATATACACGTTCCTGATAGTCTGCTTATTCTGCGTCTTGACAATCGCGGGAGTCGTGCTAAGCTCGGACCTGGACGTAACCCGCGTGGGACCCCAGTACCTAGAAGGTATATCTAACCTGAACAACATCTCCAACTCCGTCTACGGCATCTACGGGATGTATAGGTTTTATGACACGCTATTCGAACTCCTGGTCTTTTCTACCGCGGTTCTGGGGATTACTCTATTCTCGGACATACAGAGCGCGGGCGGAAGTAAGTCGGGGCAACTCGTCGAGTCTCACATCGTCGATACCTCCGCATCCTATCTCTACCCCATAATTGCACTCTTCGGAATATACCTCGCTTACAGCGCTCACCGGGGGCCTGGAGGTGGGTTTGCCGGAGGCGTAATCGGGGGGAGCGGAGTCCTACTGCTCGCTATCGCCATCGGAGCTGACCTTATCGGGGAGAGATTTTACGAGACGACGATGAAGAAGGTTGAATACTTAATCCTACTCATCGTCATGGCGATAGTCATCGCTGGACTTTTTCTGCCGGTGGCAGTCTACCAGGGCAACGGAGGGCTCGGAGTTATAGTCATGGTAAATCTGGCAATCGGCACGAAGGTTTTTATCGGCACGTGGACGATCTTACACTTCTTTGTCAAACATAGAGGGGAACTATGACGTCTTTTGGGACGGCGGTAGCAGTTATCACGATAGGGATTGGGATAATCGGCCTGATCTTGAAAAAGAACCTGATAATGAAGTTGCTCAGTCTCAGCATAATAAATACGAGCACGATTTTGTTCTTTATCATGGCAGTTTATACGCCCGGAGACCGAGCCCCTATCGGGCCGATGGGGCCTATACAGATGGCAGATCCCCTGCCTCAGGCCTTAACTCTAACGGCGGTAGTGATAAACTTTGGAGTACTCGCTTTATCACTTCTATTTACTATGGTCCTGGTGAAACGGTACCACACCCTGGACATTGAAAAAATCGAGGCCTCCGTTAAGAGAGAGTACAACGAGGAAGAGACATGATTGGGCTACTAGTCGGGGTTTCTGCCTATCTAGTTGCTGGAACGCTTGGCCTCGTATACAGGCGGTGGAGGTTCGGGTTGAGCTCGTTGGGCTGGATTGGTGCCCTTTCAGGTTTGATCTTCTCCTCAATTCAGTTTAATAACTCCGGCCCTCTAATAGGACATCTGGGGGCCTGGGGCGTTCTCGGGATAGAAGTAAAGGTAGATCCTACGACCATACTTTTTGCCACCCTGGTCGTCGTAATTAACCTGTTCACGCTCCTGTACCTGGGGCAGAGCAAGTCAGAGAAGTTCTTCTGTCTGTACAACCTACTGTTGGCAACCTCGTTCTCCATGGCGTTTAGCAACGACCTCTTTAACATCTACGTCACCATCGAACTAATGTCGCTGATCGCCATCCTTCTCATTGGGTTTGATCGGAAAACCTACCAAATTTACGCGGGGATCAAATACTTGATCCTCTCTTCGGCCTCAATGAGTCTATATCTAATCGGTCTGGCTATCGTGTATAGGGGTGTTGGTCACCTGAGCATAAGTAAGCTGGGCGAACTCATCGGAAGTGATCCCCGGTTCAGCATCTCCCTGGGTCTGGGGTTGATGACCGCCGGACTTGCGGTAAAAGCGGGAGTCCTGCTATTCAGCATGTGGCTGCCCGACGCGCATTCCTACAGCGGGACCGTGGTCAGTGCCCTGCTCTCAGGCATGGCAATAAAATGTGGACTAGTCGGGATAATCAGAATCTCATCGATTTCTGACCTCGGTACCTCACTGCTCGTCCTGGGTGCGCTATCCGGGGTAGGAGGGGGTATTTTCGCCCTGTTCGAGAAGATGCCTAAAAAAATACTGGCCTACTCCACCATCTCTCAGATCGGATACGTGTTAATCGCGGTCGGTATCGGGAACTCAATTGAGTTGATGGCGGGGTCACTCCACCTCCTATTTCACGGGCTCTACAAAAGTCTTATGTTCCTTGTGGTGGGCCATGAGGGAATCGGTAGAGTTGACATAGGGTCTGATGGATCGGATCGGTCGTTATCCCTTGCCGGCAAGGTCGGCCTGTTCGTCGGCTCACTTTCGATCGCCGCAGTGCCCCCGTTTGAGGGTTTCTTTTCCAAGAGCCTTATACTTGACTACGCTGATTCTGCCTGGGTATGGAATATCATACTCGTGATCGGCGTTATAACGGCGCTCATTTATATAAGATTGATCGGGTATGTGTTAGGGACCGAAACCACGTGGACGTTCAATAGAGGAGAGGTCTCGCTCCTGTCTTATTCCCTGACAGTTGCCGCTGGCGGACTTATTTCCCTTTTCTTCGCCAGAGGTGGGTGGAAGCCCGGCCTCTTCTGCCCTGCCCACCTGATCGATTCCTTGGGGGTCCTGGGGATCGCTCTCGTATTGTATCTCCTGTTCAAGAGGCAGTTCCGACGTATACAGCTCCCCGAGACCGTATTTAACCTCGACAACTCGCTCATTTCTCTCTTTACCGGGCTATGGGTAATCGTTCTGCTGTTGACCCTTTAGTTCTCAGTCCGCAGTCCGAAGTCCGAAGTCCAAA
>JAGYME010000043.1 GCA_018400715.1 Candidatus Bipolaricaulota bacterium | reverse complement strand
GAGCGACCGCAGAGGCTGGCCAGGAAGTACGGAATCGATTACGTCCCGCTGGAGGGAGAGGTGGGGTTGATCTCAGACGGTGCGGGCACCGGTATGCTGACCCTGGACGTGATATCCGACTTTGGCGGTGCCCCCGCGAACTTCTGTGAAATGGGCGGGGAGGCGGACGCGGATACAGTTGCTAAGTCCATGGAGGTAGTCCTTGCGGACCCTGACGTTTCTGTGCTGCTAATAACTCTCATCGGGGGGCTGACGCGGATGGACCACATGGCAGAAGGCATAGCTGACTACGCCGGGAGGGTCGGGGTAGACCGGCCCCTGGTAATCAGGATGTGTGGGACGAAGGAAGAGGTAGGTAAGAATATCCTTAAAGAAGCGGGAGTAGATACCTTTGACGACCACGCCGAGGCGGTCGAGCGCGCTGTCGAGCTGTCAGGGGAAGGTGGTATCTAGTGTCAATCTTATTGTCGGAGGAGACAAATGTACTCGTGCAGGGAATAACGGGGAATATCGGTTCTTTTCAGACGGCGGTGATGAAGGAGTACGGGACGAACGTGGTGGCCGGCGTCACCCCCGGGAAGGGGGGTGAAGAGGTGGCCGGGATTCCCGTCTACGACTTCGTGAGCGGAGCGGTCGACGAGCACGAGGTCGACGCTGCCATAAGCTATGTGCCTTCCAGGTTCGTCCGCGATGCCGCGGTGGAGGCAGTTGATGCGGGAGTTGAGTTTATCGTGATCACCGCCGAGGGGGTCCCAGTGAGGGACATGATGGCGGTATTAGGTTACGCCGAGCGGAACGGGGTAACCGTATTAGGTCCGGACACTCCTGGGTTGATATCTCCGGGCAAGTCGAAGCTCGGGGTCCACCCCGACCGGATGGTCACCGAGGGAGACGTCGGGGTCCTCTCGAGGAGTGGAGCCCTTTCCTACGAGATATGTAAGTCTCTAACTGAGAGGGGGATAGGTCAGTCTACGGTAGTTGGAATCGGTGGAGGTCCGCTCTGGGGCTTGACCCAGGTCGAAGTTCTGGAGCTGTTCGAGCGTGACCCGGAGACGAAAGTGATAGTCCTCGCCGGTGAAGTAGGTGGGAGCATGGAACAGAGAGCGGCGGAATACATCAAGGAGGAAATGTCGAAGCCGGTAGCCGCGATAGTTGTCGGGAGGTCTGCCCCAAAGGGGAAGAAGCTGGGACACGCCGGGGCGATAGTTGAGGGTGACGCGGGAAGGGCGGCCGCGAAGATAGATGCTCTGTCCTCGGCAGGGGCAAAGATCGGGAGAAGTCCCGCGGAAGTAGCAAAAATAGTTGATAAATTACGAGGATGATAACATGCCAGTAGAAGTTGACGAGCGGTTGTGCAAAGGGTGTAATATCTGCGTCTACCGCTGTCCGGTGGACGTACTGGAGCTTTCTGAGAGGAGAAACGAAAAGGGTTACAACGTCGCCGAGGTCAAGAGCCCCGACGACTGTATCCATTGCCGGGTCTGCGAGAAGAACTGCCCGGATTTCGCGATCACCGTAAGCTAACGAGGAGGGCTGCCACAATCGAAGCCGGGAAAGTTGCGGAGACCTACCGGCGGCATTTGTTGAAGCCGGTAGTCTTTGGAGAACAGATAGTCAGAGGAGAGGGCGTTTACCTGTTCGGCAAGGACGGAAAGCGGTACCTGGATTTAACCTCCGGGTACGGGGTGTCCGTCCTCGGTTACCGTAACGAGTTCACTGAGAAGGTGACGGCCGGAATAAAGGAACAGGTTGACCTCCTAATCCATAACCCTCACTACCTCAGCTATAGCCAGCCAGCAGCTCGACTGGCGGAAAAGCTGGTAGAGTTTACGCCGCCCGGCCTCGACAGGATATTCTTTACCAACAGCGGCAGCGAGGCGGTGGAAGGGGCAGTGAAGGTCATCAGGAAGGCAAGCGACGGGTTCGAGTTGTTTGCCCTCCAGGGGGGTTTTCACGGTCGGACGATGGGTGCGGTCTCCCTGACGGGGATAACGAGGGACCGGTACGGGTCCGGCCCCCTCCTGCCCGGAGTACATCATCTACCCTGTCCATTCTGTGAGCGTTGCAGTTTGAATCAGACCTTCCCCTCATGCGATCTCGCCTGTGCCGACTACCTGACGGCTATCCTGGAAAACGAGACGAGCGGCCGGCCGGCTGGATTGTTCCTCGAGCCGGTCCTCGGGGATGCTGGTGTGATAGTCCCTCCGCCTGGTTACTTCGAGCGAATAACTGCTCACCTCGAGGAGAACGGAATTGTCGTTTGTGTAGACGAGATCTTAACCGGGTTTGGCAGGACGGGCAGGTTCTTCGGGTTTGAAGACAGCGGCCTGCGTCCCGATTGCATAACCCTGGGGAAACCTCTGGGGGGAGGACTCCCCCTGGGAGCGTTTATCGTCTCCGACGACCTCGCTGACCGGTTCGATAACAGCGACTTCTCTTCCACGCTGGGGGGAAATCCGGTCGCCTGTAGGGCGGGACTGGAAACTCTCAGGGTAATTGAAGAAGAAGGTCTCGTCGAGCGCGCCGGCGATACAGGTAATTTCTTGTCCGGGCTGTTGAAAGACCTCGATGACGGGAGAATCGGCGAGGTTAGGGGAGAAGCGTTGCTAATCGGGATAGAGATCGTGGACCGCCGGAAGGGGTCCCCGGATAGGGCGGCGGCGTACATGGTAAAGGACGAGTTGATGAGGCGGGGTTTTCTCGTCACAGTTTACGGGGACTCGACGATAAGGTTGACGCCACCTCTCGTCCTCGAAAAGAATCAGGCCGAGGAGTTTGTGGGGGCATTGCGGAAAAGTGTAGAGTCGATATAGTTCTCTACGAAGAGTTTGACCTTATAAGGATGAATTTCAACCTGGAGGGATCCCAGTATTTTATCGTAACGAGAAGAAGGTAATTGGTATACTGGGGGGCATGGGGCCGGAGGCGACCGTAGAGTGCTTCCGGAGGGTAGTAGACAACACAAAGGCCCGCCGCGACGGTGACCACCTCCCCGTAATAGTCGCTAATCACCCGGGTGTGCCCGACCGGACCCGGGCGATATTGCACGGCGGTGAGGACCCGACTCCTTACCTAAAGGAGATGGCAACTGGCCTGCAGGACTCGGGCGCCGACCTGTTGATCGCCCCCTGTAACACCGCCCATTACTTCATGGGGGAGGTAAAAGAAGAACTCCAGATACCCTTTGTCGACATGATTCAGGCGGCCGTAGACGCAGTTCCCAGGGGAGCAACAGCGGGGCTAATGGCGACGGATGGCACGGTGGGGACGGGGATCTACGAGGGATACGCGGAGTCGAGGGATATCGAGCTCCTCCTTCCGGACGAGGAAAATCAGCGGACTGTGATGGACGTTATCTACGGCGACGAGGGGGTAAAGGCCGGGTTCAGCGGTCCACAATTGACGGGGAAACTCCTCGAGGTTGTCGAGGGGCTAGAGAGGAGGGGTGCGGAATTCGTGGTTGCTGGGTGTACGGAGATAAGGATCGTTCTCGGTCCGTCCGACGTGAAGGGGCCGACTCTCGTCAGGCCGATAGACGAAGTAGCGAGGCGGGCGATTGAGATGGCCGGAGGTATAACCACGGGGTGAAGCTACCGGGAGTCACCTCTCTATATCGGGAGGTTTTCCGCCTGGACGCAGACGACCCCGAAAAGGAGATAAATATGCACAGTGAAGTTGACGAATTGAAGGAGCGAGCGATAGCTGCAGTTGACGACGTCAGCGACGAGTTGACGGAGATATCGAAGAAGATTTTTCAAAACCCCGAACTGGGGTTTGAGGAGTACAGGGCCTCGGGCTGGCTCGTGGAAGCCTGCCAAAGTTGGGGGTTTGACGTAAAGACAGGGTTGGGAGGAATGGGTACTTCGTTTGTCGCCCGTTTCGCCCGTGACCCCTCCGGTCCGACGTTAGCTTTTCTGTCTGAATACGACGCCCTGCCCGATTTGGGCCACGGCTGCGGGCATAACCTGATAGCTACGATCGGTCTCGGTGTCGGCTACGGGCTGGCCGAAGTGATGAGGGAATACGAGTTACCCGGTACGGTACGGGTAATCGGCACGCCGGCCGAGGAAGGTGGTGGCGGCAAGATAAAGCTCATAGAGGACGGCTGTTTCGACGACGTGGATGCCGCGATGATGGTCCATCCGGCGGACAAGACGCTCGTCGAGCAGCCGAGCCTGGCCGTCCGCGCGGTCGAGTTCGACTTTATCGGAAAGTCCTCTCATGCCGCGGCGGAACCCGAACTGGGAATTAACGCCCTGGACGCGGCGATTTCCACGTTCAATAACTTGAACGCGTTCCGCGAACACATGAAGGACAGCGCAAAAATTCATGGAATTATCACCGACGGGGGAGAGAAACCCAACATCGTCCCCGGACACGCCGGCGCGTTGTTTTACGTCCGGGCCCTGGATGCCGACTACCTGGAAGAACTGACTGCACGGCTCGAGGACTGCGCGAGGGCCGGTGCAATCGCGGCCGGTGCGGAGTTAGAGGTAAGTTACCCCGGTATGAATTACATGCCGATGAACCCAAACCCGGTCCTCTCCGACCTGTTTAGAGACAACCTGGAGTGGTTTGACGAGACCATGGACGAACCGTCGGGCGGTCTCGGGTCGCTGGACATGGGCAACGTGAGCCAGGTAACCCCGTCGATACATCCGTATATACAAATTGCCGACCCGCCCACCCCCGGACACTCCGACGAGTTCGTCCGGGCGGCAAATTCGACCAGGGGCTACGAACAGATGATAACCTCCGCGAAGTTGCTGGCGACCATCGGGGTTGACCTGCTGGCTGACGGGGAGACGATGTCAAGGGTCCGCCAGGCCTTTGAAGAGTCGAAAACGAGTAAAGGGAGTTGAGGGTGAAACCTTTCCTATCAGAAGAGGAGATAACGCGACACAGGGAGGCGCTGCTCCGAGAGATGGAAGACCTCGAGGTGGAACTCGTCTGTCTGTTCAACAGGAAGAACATCTTCTATCTCACCGGACTGTACCTCATGACCCTGGAGAGGCCGAAGGCCCTACTGTTCGACGGTCATAGAGCCGTCCCCTTCGTGCCGGCCCTGGAGGTGGGCCACGTCAGGAAATTTGGCGGCTTCTCCGACGTAATTAGCTATCCTGAATACCCCGGGACGGAACATCCCCTGAAGGAGCTAGGCCGGGCAATTGGGGAGTTTACGGACGGACGGATTGGGGTGGATGCCTCCGGTTATGGCGGGGGATATGGTTACAGGGGACCGGAGGTCTCGGAGATAGTTGATAACGACGTGGAATTTATCGAGGAACAGTTGACGAAGCTGATTCAGATAAAGTCGGACGAGGAGATCGAGCTGGTCAGGGAGAGCGCCAGGTGGAGCGAGCGGGCTCACGAGTACCTGGAGGAGGAGACGTATCCCGGGGTCAGGGAGAACGTCGCCTCGGTCACGGCGTCTCTCAGGGCGTCGCTGGAAATGATAGAGGCGCTCGGAGACGACTATTACCCCGTTAAGGGCGGGGACCTCCCCGCGGCTGCAGGCTACAGAGGGCAAATCGGCCCCGACAGCGCCATACCTCACCTGTTAACAAAGAACAAGGTGATCAGCGGAGGTGACGTCGTCGTTACGGGGGCGTTTGCCGACGTCGGCGGTTATTCCGCTGAGCTGGAACGGACGATGATAGTGGGAGAGCCTACGGAAGAGCAGCGTAAGTACTTCGACGCGATGGTCCGGGCCGGCGACCTGGCGACCGACCTAATCGAGCCCGGAAGGAGTTTTTCCCGGGTCGATGGGGTGATCTATGAGTTTTACCGCGACAACGACTTGACCGATTACTGGCGGCACCACACGGGTCACTCGATCGGGTTGAGCGGTCACGAACCTCCGTTCTTCGACAGGGGCGATGACCGAGTACTAAAACCGGGAATGGTCGTCACCGTTGAACCGGGTATATACGTCCCGGACGTTGGAGGTTTTCGCCATTCGGATACGCTCGTCGTCACGGAAGACGGCAACGAGTTTCTAACCCGCTATCCGCGCTCGGTTGACGATCTCATTATAGATTAGTTGTCCTTTGGAAAGTTGGTTTTGGCTATTGGCGTCGGGTGCTGTCGTTGTGGCAGCAACAGTGATAATATATACTATATTTAATTTATTTACAGCGAGGGTGAAACAATGAGTTCCGATTACATTACGCACGTCTCGGGAGACGTGTCATTTAAGCAGAAGGTGAGTGCTGGAAATGTAGAGGATGGATTTGGGTTGCGAGAGACCTGGGGGTCGGACTTTGGCCATAGAAACGAAGTAGGAAAGTTGCGGTCCGTGTTGCTGAAAAAGCCGGGTAAGGAGATCGAAGGCGAGGTCATGGAAAACCCCGGTAAGTGGCACTGGCGAGGAGCAATGGACCCGGGTAAAGCCAGGGAGCAGCACGCAAAGATCGTAGAGGCGTATGAAGATAATGGCGTTGAAGTTCATTTCGTCGGTCACGAGGACGAGAGATATGCCTGTTCAATTTACGTTACGGACACCATGTTTATGACGCCGGAAGGGGCGATCCTTGCCCGACCGGGACTGGATACGCGCCGCGGGGAAGAGGTATACATCCGGCAGGCTTTGGCCAGGTTGAATATCCCCGTAGTAGGGATGGTCCACGGAGCGGGACTGTTTGAAGGGGCAACCGCGATGTGGGTAGACCCGGAGACGATCATTCTCGGTTCGAGCATCCGGGCAAACGGACCGGGCAGGCAGCAGGTTAAGGAGATTCTCCGGCATATGGGAGTCGAAAACTTCCTGAAGCTTCAGATTCCCTATCGTTCTATACATATCGACGGCATCCTCTCAATGGTTGACGTAAAGAAAGTGCTTGTTGATTCCGATCGTCTTCCATTTGAGGTGTGGAAGGGGCTGAGGGATAGGGGCTTTACGATACTTGAGCAGACCTGGCCGAAGGAAAGAAAAAACCTCGCCATAAATACAGTTGCCCTGGAACCGGGGAAGATCCTGATGGCCGCCGGCAACCCCAACACGAAGGACCTCCTGGAAGAAAACGGCGTGGAGACCATCGAGTTGGACATATCCGAACTGTTGAAGGGCGGTGGCGGCATTCACTGCATGACTGGTTTGCTCAAGCGTGACCCGATAGATTAGCCACAAGAAACCCCAATTTCGGAATTTGAGGTGGCCCGCTGGTTATCCGAACAGGTTAACGGGGATTACCTCGTCCAAGAGGGGCGCTAGCCGCGGAGATGGTCCGGGACTCTCTGGTCTTTCGCCAGGTCTTCCAGGGCCTCTCCTGCCTGGATTAGAGAGGTCGATTCCCCGCTTATAAGTACGACCGGGGGAAGCGGATAGGAATTATACCGGTTCATCGTCGACACGGTGTACGCCCCCGCCTCCAAACAGGCCACTAGGTCGCCTTCTTCTAATTTCGGTAATCTCGCCCTCTCGGACAGGACGTCTCCGTTGTAGCAGAGGGGGCCGACAACCCTGTAACCTTCATCGCTTCCTCCTCCCCCGGGTTTGCTGAGGGCGGCGAAGTCGTACCTGTACCAGCCCTGAGTCGCCCTGAGGTTGACGTTTGCTCCCCCGTCCACGGCGACGATTATCTTCCCGGCATTTTTCTTTATCGTGCCGACGCTGAGGACCAACAGTCCGGTCGTTCCCACGAGAGAACCGCCGGGCTCGAGGAACACATCCGGCAGCGGTATAGAGGCAGCCGTCAACGTTTCACCTACCTGCCCCACAGTTGCCTCGGCGTATTCGTCCAGGGAAGGTATTCCGTCTCCCTTTCGGGAAAACCTGATCGGAAACCCCCCTCCCAGGTCGATCCTTTCCAGCGTGGTCCCCAGGCGTTCGTGGACCGCCTGATAGAACCTGAGTAGACGGTCAGTTGCCTTCCTGTAGGGGGAAAGGCTTTCAATTTGAGACCCGATGTGGGAATGAATCCCCGTGACTTCCAGCCATTCGTTACCCTCTGCCTCTTCGTAAGCGGCAAACGCCTTCCCGCCCTTGATGGGGATCCCGAACTTACTGTCTTCGACTGCGGTTTCCCATTCTTCAACGGTTTTTGCGGAAACCACCGGGTTAACCCTGATGCCAACCCGGGCGGGCACCTCAAGGCGTTTGGCCTCTTCGGCGACGATTTTCAGTTCATGCCTTGAATCGACGTTGATTAGGACCCTGGAGTCTACCCCCGAGCGGACCGACTCCCTGCTCTTGTTATTCCCGTTGTAGATGATCTCTTCCCCCGTAAAGCCAGCACGATTAGCGAGGTAGAGTTCCCCGGGAGAAATGACCTCGGCCAAGCCCCCTTCGTCCTTCACTATCCGCGCAAGGGCGAGCAGTGGTGCCGATTTCAGCGCGAAGGAGATCTCGGCCTTCGGGTAGTACTCTGTAAACGTGGTTTGAAAACTCTTCAGGTTCTTTCTCAGCCGTTTTTCACTGTATACGAAGAGCGGAGTTCCGTACTCGTTGGCGAGTTCTTTAAGATCGGCGCCGTCGAATACCAATCTTTCTCCTTCTTCTCTAATCAGGCCTTCCGGGAGTCCTTCGTCGATTGCACGAGAATTATTCATCGCTCACCTCTTTACTGGCACTTAACTACCTATTCTATCCTTAAGCGGGAAGCCGCGCGGGTTGTCTTGTTTGATCATACAATATAGAGTATATTAATATTGTTCACGGCAAAAATCAATCAATTTGGAGGGGACGATGAGCAAATCAATCTCTATATCTGGACAGGTTCCAGGTAACAGGTCGAAGAAAGTTGAAGCGAGAAGAAGAAACAACGTCACGCTCGCCCTGGGGGAAGACCCGCTCTACCCCGGTTTCATTAAGCGCGGTCACGGCGCGTTGATCGTGGATGAGGACGACAACCGGTTAATTGACTTTACTGGGGGTTGGGGTTGCCTGCTGGTGGGACATACCCCTGAGAGGGTAGTGAGCGCGATTAAGGACCAGGCGGAGAAATATTTACACACTGACTTCTCCGCAGTCCCTTATGAACCGTACGTGGAGCTGGCGGAAAGACTGGCTGATCTGGCCCCGGGTAAGGAAGAGAAGCGGGTTGCTCTGTTCAACAGTGGAGCCGAGGCGGTCGAAAACGCGGTAAAGATCGCACGCGGTTACACCGGGAGGAAGGCGGTGGTCGTGTTTGAGAACGCGTTCCATGGACGGACCCTGCTAACGATGACGATGACGCATCAGGCGAAACCCTACAAGTACAAGTTTGGGCCCTTCGCCCCTGACGTCTATCGCTTGCGCTATCCCGATCCGTTCACGACTGATTACGAGAGGATAATGAACGATTTTCGCCGGGACTTCGAGACGACCGTCTTACCCGAGGAGGTCGCTGCTCTCGTTATCGAGCCCGTACAGGGCGAGGGGGGATTTCGCGTTCCTCCTGACGGGTTTCTTGAGTTGCTGCGCGAATTTACCGAAGAACACGGAATTACCTTCGTTGTGGACGAGGTCCAATCGGGAATAGGGAGGACGGGGAAGACCTTTGCCATCGAGAACTGGGACGTGGTCCCGGACCTCATCGCCGTCGGTAAGTCACTTGCGGCAGGTATGCCTCTGTCCGGAGTGATCGGAAAGGAAAGTATCATGAACTCGCTTCCCAGCGGATCAATCGGTGGGACCTACGCCGGTAATCCTCTCGGCTGCCGGGCCGCCATCGAGGTATTGAACATCATCGAAGAGCAAAACTTGCTCGACAGGGCGAAAGAGATAGAGAAGGTAATCAGGCAGGAACTTGGAGACCTGCAGGAAGATTTAGACAGATTTGGTGACCTGCGGGGGATCGGTGCCATGATGGGCATGGAGTTCGTCAAGGACTCTGAATCCAAGGAGCCCACACCCGAACTAACCGCGGAGATCGCCGACCTCTGTCTGGAGAAAGGGCTGCTTGTACCTACCTGCGGCATCAATCACAACGTGATCCGTCTGCTTCTGCCATTGGTTATTACTGACGAGCAATTGGGGGAAGGCCTGGAGATATTGAAGGGCTCAATAAAGGAAGTTGCCGGATAAACTGAACCTCCCTGGGTTGTCTACGGTGGAAACACGGGTTGATCTAACCATAACCCGTGTTTCTATTCGTTTTTGTGCTTGTTAAATGCTTCCCAGGTCCTGTCCTCCGCGGACTGCAGGTGGTCTAGCACCGCCTGGCGTGCTCGTTCAGGGGACCGGTCTAGCAGTGCTTGCACGATCGACAGGTGTTCCTTGTTACCTTCTCCGATTACCGTCTCGCGGTGTTCTCGAGCGGTAGCCTCGGCAAAGAAGCGAATGCGAATGTTCCAGTTCTCGATGAAGTCAAACATCTGCAGGAGGAGTTCGTTATCTACAGTATCCAAAAGTAACTTGTTTAGCCTCATGTCGGTTTCGTGAAACTTTTCGTATTCCTCCTCTCCCTGGAGGTCGGATATCGCCTCGATCTCCCCTTTTAACTCTTTAACGTCGGCCCTGTTGGCGCTGGCCGCTGCGTTTGAAGCTATGTAAGGCTCTAAGATCTTTCTTACCTCGTACGCCTCGTCTATGTCCTCGCTCGATATCTCGGATACCTGGGCTTTCCGTCTTGGGTTGTACTCAACTAACCCGTTGTTGCTTAAGCGGATTAGCGCCTCTCTGATTGGCGTCTGGCTGACGCCCAGCTCTTCGCTTAAGCTTTCAATGGAAAGGAACTCTCCAGGTTCCAATTCATAAGCAAAGATCATGTCCTTGATGGCTTCATAAGTCTGTTCTGAAAGCGTATTGTTTGATATTTTTACCATTTAAAACAGTATACTATGTATGATAATCTGGTTCAACTTGTCGAATTCGCCGGGGGTACTGAATCAGCAGTCTTCTTTGCTGAGCCCACCCGCGTGAATTATCCTCTACTTAGTATATTTTATATACTAACTGACTGGTTTGCAAACTATCGGCCCGGTCTCAATTATCCCACCCTAAGGGGTGGGGAGGGAGTAGGCTAATACGTCCTCCCCTTCCAGTTTCCACCCCTGCCGGTAATCCATCGGACCGCTGAATCTATCGTCATCAGTGTGTATAAGCCGCCGCTCAGCGGACCGAGCAGGGTGTAGGCCTTTGACAAATCGTACCAGTTCATAATTGGAACGAAGCTCGCCGCGGTTAACGACCACGTCGTCGCGCCTATGCCTATGTAAAGATAAGCGTAAATATCCGGAAGGTTAAGGGGCGAAGCAAGCAAGCCGGCTATCCCCGTTGTTATCAGGCCCACAGGTCCGAGAAAAAGTACCGCCATGCCGATGACCGTCCCTATCAGCAGGGCAAAGGAGTGCTTGAGCTGGCTGAACGCCGACCGGGAGACCATCTTCCAGATCCCACCCAGTCCCCCGTAGCTTCTCGTGCTTCTGACCAGGTGCGAGAGGGACAACCAGATCTTCCCCCTATCTCCCTTCCGGGGAGACTTGATCAACTCCCCCAGGGCACAGTCGTCGATTATCGCATCGGAGATCTCCTCAAATCCCCCCGCTTCCAGCAGTTTTGATTTCCTAAGCAGTACGCATCCGCCGGCAGCGCCGGCCGTGGGTCTGTTTGGGTCGTTAGTCCACTCGAACGGAAACAGCATGCTGAAGTAGTAGACGAAGCTGGGGATCAACAGCTTCTCCCAGAAGGTCTCGGTCCGGAGGTCGGCCATCAGCGAGGCCATATCCAGATTGTTTTCTCTCAGGTGAACGACGAGACGTCGTATCGAATCCGGTTCGTGAGCGATGTCCGCGTCGGTGAGCAGGATTAAATCACAGCCCCCGTCCTTTACCTCTTCTAAACCGTTGTGGAGTGCCCAGACCTTGCCCGCCCAGCCGTCTGGCGTTGTGGGGTTCTCTATCAGGTGAAAGTCCTCTTCGGCCCCCTCTTCACAAGCAACGTTAAAAGCTACCTCCTTCGTCCGGTCCGTGCTGTGATCGTCGACGAGATAGAAGCTTAGTTCGCCCGGGTAGTCCTGCCGCAACAGCGTGGGGAGCGTCTCCGGGAGGACTCCCTCTTCGTTTCTGGCCGGGGTTAGCACGCAGACCTCCGGCCAGTTGTAACCGGGATCGCCCTCCTCTATCCCCGAGAGGCTCTGATCAAACCGCCAGTAGCCCCCTCTGAGAAAGATCAGCCAGGCCCAGGCCAGCAGGCCTATAGAGCCGGCAATGAGACCAAATAGAATGATAGATATCACCGTCTTGCGCGTCGACTTTTCGTCCAATTACCAAAGGTTATTGGACAAGAGTCCAGTTCACCATAAGAAGAGCTAAAATGGCCCGACCGGGAACTTTTATAGGTTATACAATTAGTTTAAGGTATAATCTAGTATCTAAGGTGGATTCAGCAGGGTTTTTTGGTAAAAAAGTTGCGAA
Organism: Candidatus Bipolaricaulota bacterium; assembly: GCA_018400715.1. GTDB lineage: Bacteria > Bipolaricaulota > Bipolaricaulia > M55B111 > M55B111 > M55B111. Next base: position 3,796 of record JAGYME010000043.1, on the reverse strand, counting down.
AAATGTTGACAAGAACGGTAGTTCCTGTAATATATTCTAGTGAGAGTAGATCTTGATAAACTGAAGTGACAGTTGATAATTTGATTAACTCAAAATAAAGGAGGACGTAAGGTTGAAACGACGCGCGAAAATATCCCTGTTCCCCGCACTTTTTTTATTTGCCCTTCTTCTGTTTACGTTTCATTCTCCTGACGCTCTTGGCAACGAACTGACGGGGAGTTGGCAGAACGACCTCTACATGTCCCCCCAGTCCTCCTCTATCAGCGCTTACGAGTCGACCCTGGACGTAAAATACTCCGTGGGCGGAGTTAATCTGGCCAGCGAGTCCGTCTATACCAGGGACAAGTTCTACTCCCAAAAGTTCGGACTTGATTACCGCCTCGGTATTCTCGACGTTGGTTCGACCCTGTCTCTGGATCCAAGCGATTCCAGCCTCAAGTACTGGTTGAACGAGGGCAAATTTTCCCTGGCCGGGATCAGGTTTGACACGAAGCTGCTGTTGGAATACATGGAGTCGAGAGATGACTACGGTTCCGGTGTCGAATTCGGCGTCTCCGGGAACCTGGGCGACGGGGTCGGAATAGAGATAAAAACCCACTTTGGCATGGAGGTCGACGAAGCGGAAGCCCTCGGTCTAGAGGAAGGCAGCGGCTTTGACATAGTTACCCGGGGAATTCAGACGAACTCTTATGGTCCGTCGCAGCTGCAGTACGTAGATACGGAGATAGACGTGACCGGATTGAGTCTCGGCTGTTGCACCGTCGATATGTCCACCGATCTCAGCGAAGAGCTCGGGTTTGATAATACGGAGCTCGAGTTCCAGATCGGCGGGGACGAGTCGCCGGTTATCTTCGACGTGGACCTGGAGTTTAAGACTCAGACGGACTCAATCACCAAGACGGTCGAGCTCGACCCAAGCCTCAGGACCGATTGGGGCTGTTTCGACGTCTTCACGAGCCTGTCGACCCCCGACGCCGAGAACCTGTTGACCGGAAGCACGTCCACGATAGATGCCATCAATATAGACGGCTACGGCATATCAAATGTAACCCTGGGCTACGTCACCTTCTCCAGCATTACCGCCCTTAACGGGAACCTCTACCGCCCGCATAATACTTACAACATTGATTTACGGGCGACGGACTACCTGATCGAACCCCCTCAGAAGTTCGCCTTCCTGTTCAAGGAGACGGACTACGACGAGATCGTATCCCTGGTTAAATCTAGCGAGGGTTCAAACCTGTCACTTGGCGTGGACTTCTACTTCGACATGGACGCTGACGAGGTTGACAGGGTGTCCATGTTCAACGTGGCTCTCGTAACTGGTGAGGCGGACTTCCAGGTCAGCGACCAGTTCTCCCTGGGGGCCGGGGTTGCCATCAAGCCGGTTTCAGTTGAGACTATGCGGTTGAGTTTCAACTACTATTTCTAACCGCCGAGAGGTCTTCGGCAGATCCCCCTCTAACAACCCCTATGTAGTGTTCAGTGATGGATAACAATTACTATAACTTAAATTCTTGACATCCTCATATCTTTATGATATCTTATGTATAATCATACTGTTATGAATGTTACACGCAGTATCTCGAACGTTTAGCACCTTGAAAAAGGCACTCCTGTTGAGAGGCAGGTTCGCAAAGCTCAGTATCCTGTTTAGGATAGCTGAGTTGCCAGGGCTAACCTTATTGACAGGAGGTAGTCTTGGGTTGTTTTCAGGTTGTTTTATCCCCTTATCCTAACTTCATATCTTTTCTAATTATCAACTACCGAGTGTTACTCGCCCGTCCGACTACCTCTACCGGAAATCCAAGGTTCTTACCCTTCCCAGATAGGAGGTGGCGGTGAGATGCAGACGACAATTTATTATCAGGAGAGGGACCAGTATTTGCTGGACAAGGTTGAGATGAAAGCGCAGCGGGAAAGAAAGAGCAAGAGTGCGGTGATTCTTTCCATCATCGAGTCCCATTTCGAGGCAGAAAAGAAGATAGGCGATATTCTTCGTGACCTCGGAGTCATTACTTCCAGACAGCTCCAGGACGTGCTAAAGGAGCAGCAGGAACGCAGGTCCGAGGAACTGATCGGCGAGATCATGCTCGACGAAGGTTACGTGCAGGAAATTGACATCGACAGAGCTCTCTCTATCCAGAGTCGCACGGAGAATCGTAAATGACGTATTCTGGAGGTTTCTCTCGAAGGAATAAGCCCTTCCATAAGAAACTTCCGGCCTAAGAGGCCGAAAAAGGCAACCTTATCGAAAGGTAAGCGCGCAAACGCCCGTGCCCTTAGGGGGTAGCCGGGCTGCCGAAGCCTCCCATGGCAAGATAAATACAAGAAAAAGTTAAATGCACCATGAGGAGGTAATGATGTTCAGCAGGTGTAAATATAAAAGTTTCGTTCTATTTTTTGTCCTAGTGGTATTGTTCGCAGGATTTATTCCAGCGGGCGCTGTGGAAGTTGATGATGGTTGGGAACTCTGGTTCAAGGTTCTTAACCAACATAGCGATGAGATTACAGTAAAACCCGGAGAGTACTCGGCCGAAATCGAATTAGTAATAATTACTTATATCGAGAAGACGTTCAACGAAGGTACATGGTTCGAATATACTATCCCAGTCCCACAGCCAGAGATAGTTACGATAGATATACCACTCTTCATAACAGATTCTGATTCAATAACTGCAGAGAATCCGCCAAGTGACACTAACAATAATTCCAAACTTCAATATCGTAACGAAGACTTTCTTGCTTTTATCGAGCTTATTGAAACTACACTTGGAGTTGACTTACCAGATAGCTACGTGCCAGAAGATATTAATATCTTATCGCCCGATGTAACATTGGGAGAAGAAGGCGGTGGCTTTATCGTAGATGGTGACATAAAGATATGGCCATCGACGGACGGCAGCGATATCTCGATAAATCGGAATCAACTAAATGGCACTTTGTCTCACCTTGGAACGGGTACCGTTGATGCTTTGTTCAACTACTGGGACCAAGATCCCGATGGAGACGGGGTGGTAAATCCCAGGGTCACCGGTAACGTAGATAACGTAATTTTCTCGCCGTGGTTAAACAATGTACCTGGCACTACCAATATGACTTACGTAGTAGACGACGTAGGGGCAACTCCCCCTGCAGGCTATCTCTACACTGCCTTTGAGGCTGCTGACGGTGACGATTGCGTCGAGGTCTTAACTGACGAAAATGAGGATGACTACAGGGACGTAACGGGCTTAACTATAACCGAAGACGTAACCGTCCCGGCCGGCGAGGACGGCTCCGGCCTCACCCTAAACTACAACGATTTCACCGGGACTCTCACCCACGGCGGAAGTGGCATAATCGACGCCCTGTTCAACTACTGGGGAGAAGACGGCCCAGAAGTATCTGGCAATGCCTCGGACGTCCTTTACTCCCCCTGGCTTGCCGCTCCCCCGGCAGTAAGTCACACCACTTACATAGTCGACGACGTAGGAGCTTCTCCCAATGAGAGCCTGTCTCGGGCGATTGGCGAGACAAACAAGGACACCGACAAGGACACGATCCACGTAAGAAACGGGACCTACCAGGCATCAGCTGACCAGCCAATTACTGAAAGTGTTGACCTGGTAAGCTGTCAGGGCTGCCCGTTAAACACTAACATCGAGGGTCTGTTAACAATAGAGTCCTCCAACGTCCAGATAGGTGAACGGGTAGATGACTTTACCTCCCGTGGGTTTACGATAACAGGTGACGTAGTGGTAGGAGAGGGCGTAGACGCAACTGGCGTACACATTAACTGGAACAACCTCTACGG
>JAGYME010000042.1 GCA_018400715.1 Candidatus Bipolaricaulota bacterium | reverse complement strand
CTATTCCTTCAAAGCCTACAAGAACGAAAAGGGTGACTTGAGAGTTATCCTAAAGTCGCGAAGGGACGATCGGACGTTCATCACCGATGGAAAGACGCTGAAAGAGGTCGACCTCAATGGTGACCGTTTCTTAGATGAGGACGGAGACGGGGTCGTGGATAAGTTTGGAGATTTCCAATTGATGGGGCGAACAGAGGTTATCAAATCCCTACAAGAATTACAACGATGGAAACCGGAGTCGGACGGCTTCTCCATTCAAATGAGCAGCTTAAACCGGTTCGATCAGCTCATCCCTCAATACGAGTACCTCAAAGGACGAGACGCGATAAAGGACCGGGAAACCGGCGAGATTTTCAAACCCGTGAAAGGAACTTTTACCTCGACGACGAGCAAACGGTCGCTTGAACCTGGATTCAAGGAGACAGTAGGATTGAAGAACTTCACTCGCATTTTCACCGACCCCCTGATCACTGGTCCGTTCTTTCGCGTCTTCACGTGGACGTTTATCTGGGCACTCGCCTCCGTCCTAACTACTTTTGCCCTCGGGTTGGGAATAGCCATTTTATTAAACGATGACAAACTTTACCTCAAGCCCTTTTACAAGGGATTGCTTATCTTGCCTTACGCCATACCTGCGTTCATCTCCGCTCTTATCTGGCGTGGGTTCTTTAACACCAACGTGGGAATCATCAATACGAAGTTATTGGAACCCCTATTCGGGATCAGTCTCGGGTGGTTTCAGGACCCGCTGCTCGCCAAGGTTGCAGTCTTGATTGTAAACCTCTGGCTCGGCTTTCCCTATATGATGATAGTCTGCCTGGGGGCACTCCAGGGTATTCAGCCCGAACTCTACGAGGTCGCCAAGGTAGACGGTGCCTCGCCCTGGCAACAGTTCAAGAACATAACCTTGCCGATGTTGATGTTGTCCGTCGCGCCGCTGCTTATCGGCTCGTTTGCCTTTAATTTCAACAATTTCAATATAATCTATCTTGTTACTCAGGGTGAGCCGCCAATCGTTGGTGCAACTACAGCCGGTTCTACGGATATTCTCATTTCCTATACCTACAAACTTGCCTTTGGAGGGCAAGGTGCGACTCAGTACGGCTTCGCCGCGGCGATCTCCATAATCATATTCCTGATTATCGGTACAATAAGCGCGATAAACTTTCATTACACCGGGGCCCTAGAGGAGATGAGCGAAAATGTCTAACCTAAACCATGCATGGGGGAAGATTTGGGGCTGGTCTTTACAGCGAGGGTTTAAACACCTGATCATGCTGGCAATACTTGCCTTTGTTCTGTTTCCAATTGCGTGGATAATCTCCGCGTCAATCAACCCGGTGGGTTCGCTTTCCGCCCAGAGACTCATTCCGGAGAACCCGACACTGAAAAACTATACTCTTTTCTTCACCGGCGGAGCGGATAAGTACGACGCTCCCTTTCTCCTCTGGCTCTGGAATAGCCTTAAACTGTCAATATTAACGGGAATATTTGGGACGGCGATGTGCGCCCTCGCCGCTTACGCCTTCTCCAGGTTCAGGTTTACCGGGCGTAGGACTGGGTTGCTGGGTTTACTCCTAGTGCAAATGTTTCCACAGATGCTGGCCATGGTGGCCATCTATTTCCTGCTGCTCTCAATCGGGGATTTAGTCCCCTGGCTGGGCCTGAACACGCATCTCGGCCTATTGATGGTGTATTTGGGAGGCTCACTTGGTTTCCACACGTGGTTGATGAAGGGGTTTTTCGATTCAATTCCCCACTCCATCGAAGAATCGGCCCGGGTTGACGGAGCATCTCACTTCCAGGCGTTCATCAGGATAATTCTGCCTCTGGCGCGGCCCATGCTCGCCGTTATCTTTATCCTCACGGTCATCACGACCTACTCTGACTTCATACTCGCCAGCATCCTGCTTCAGGACACAGAGCAGTACACGCTGGCCGTGGGATTACAGCTGTTTATCTTCGGCAGTTACAACCAGAGATGGGGGATATTCGCCGCCGCGGCATTAATCGGCGCAGTCCCAATCGTCGTCCTGTTCTTGAGCCTACAGGACCAGATAGTCGCAGGTCTGACGCGAGGCTCAGTCAAGGGTTAAAACCAGCAAGCGAGGAGGATCATCAATGAAGCAAAATAAACGGTCGGTAGCCTATTTTAGCATGGAATATGGACTGGCTCCGGAGATGAGGATTTACGCAGGTGGATTAGGGATTTTGGCCGGAGATATTCTAAAAGGAGCAAGGGACCAGGGTTTTCCTCTGGTCGGAGTGGGGATACTCTGGCGCCAGGGCTACACTAAACAGGTAATTGATGATGAGGGAAGACCTGTGGATTGCTATCCCCGCAATGACTACATCTATGAACACGTTGAGGATACCGGAGTGGAGGTCACCGTAGAGGTTAAAGAGGAAGAAGTCTCCTGCAGAGTCTGGAGACTGGATAAATACGATAACGCCCCGCTCTACCTCCTGGACGCTAACGTCGAGGGAAATAGTAACAGGTGGATTACTGGGCAACTTTACGGGTGGTTTGAGGAGGAAAGAGTTGCCCAAGAAATAGTCCTTGGGATCGGTGGGGTAAAAGCACTAAGGGAACTTGGCCTTGAACCGGACATCTATCACTTCAATGAAGGTCACGCCGTACTGGCTGTAACGGAAATGATAAAAGAGAAGGTGGACCGTGGAAAGAGTTTCAACGAGGCGCTAAAAAGCACTCGAGACGAAATAGTCTTTACCACTCATACGCCAGTAAAACAGGGCAACGAAGTACACGCACACAAACTGTTACGCTATATCGGCGCCTACAACCATCTGACTCGAGAGCAGATGAAGACCATCGGCGGTGATCCGTTCAACATGACGGCTGCCGGGCTCAGGGTATCAAGGGTCTCCAATGGGGTCTCCCGGCTACACGCAAAAACGGCAAGAAGGATGTGGGAGGACGTCGACCAGCGCTCGGAGATCAAGGCAATCACAAATGGAATCCATCGGAAGACGTGGGTGGACAAAGATGTGAGACAGGGGAGAGATGACGTGGAGGAAATATGGAGGACACATCGGAGGCTGAAAAAAAGGCTAATCGACTACGTAGCCCGGGAAAAGGGAGTTGAGTTCGACGAAGAGAAGTTGCTGATTGGATTCGCGCGACGGGCCGTTCCCTACAAGAGGGCGGGCCTCATCTTCAGCCAGGAGGAGAGAATTCGACCCTACCTAGAGGAGGGAAGGCTTCAGATAGTATTTTCCGGGAAAGCCCACCCGCTAGACGACGTAGGAAAGGGAATAATTACAAAACTGGTAAGGAAATCCGAGGAGTATCCGGATGCGGTCACCTTTTTGGAAGACTACGGGATGGAGACCGGGAAACTCCTCACTCAGGGTTCCGATGTCTGGCTGAATAACCCAAGGAAACCTATGGAAGCAAGCGGAACTTCAGGCATGAAGGCCGCCATGAACGGGGTACTAAACCTTAGCGTGCTGGACGGTTGGTGGCCAGAGGCCTGTCAGCACGGAGAAAACGGATGGGCCATTGGGAGTGGATATACCGGAGAAGGACAGGACGAACACGACGCAAATTCACTTTACGACGTACTTCTCAATCAAGTTATGCCCACGTACTACGAGGATAAGGGTAAGTGGAAGGAGATGATGGCCGAAAGCGTGAAGTCAACGTACGATCAATTCTCCGTCAAAAGTCTGCTTAAGGAATATTACCGGGAATTATACGCGTACTAATCTAAGGTCTGCGGGTCCGCGATAGACAATTGAGTTATGTCACCGTAAACGATATAGTTACTCTGTAATCGCAAGAGATCAACCGGTACGTGGTAAACAATGACGGATAAACAAGATAAGATAACTCTTTATACGGACGGGGCATCCAGAGGCAACCCCGGGGACTCCGCCTGGGCCTACGTGTTGTTGGCGGAGGAAGGGGGAGAAATAGCTAGCCAGTCTGGATACATCGGACGGGGAACGAACAATCAGGCTGAGTACTTCGCTGTAATAAGAGGTCTCCAACGTGCGACTGAGATCACTAACGGTGTCGTGGAAGGATATTCGGACAGCAAGTTGGTTGTAAACCAGTTAAGTGGGAACTGGAAGGTCAAAAACAGGGAACTCAACCGCCTCTTTCATAGAGTAAGGGAGTTACAAAGACAGTTTGCGGGCGTCTTCTTTCAGCACGTCCCTAGAAGTCACGAGATGATCGCCCAAGCGGACATGATGTGCAACGAAACCCTGGACAAGATACAAAAATATTGATATGACAGACCATAGATATAACATCGAAAAGGATATCGACAGAATAATCTTCACCGAAAATGAGATAAAAACCCGGGTAAAGGAACTTGCGCGCGAGGTAGACGACTACCTGGAAAGAAACGTGTCCAGGGAGGAGATATGGAACCGCCCACCCATCGCCGTCTGCATCCTGCGAGGAGCATCCGTCTTTATGGCAGACCTAACCAGGTATATGGAGGTCCCAATTGAGTATGACTTCATGTCCGTATCGACCTACGGTGATGCGACAGAACCGGGGGAAGTCAGGGTCCTCAAGGACCTCGACAGGTCAATAACGAATAGAATAGTCATAATCGTCGAGGACATCGTCGATACCGGAGAGACGCTTCACCATCTCCTCAGGGCGTTCAAGGCCCGGAATCCTAAAGCAGTCAAGGTCAGCAGTTTGCTGGACAAAAGCAGCAGGCGGAAAAAGGACGTTAATATTGATTTTAACGGCTTTGACCTCGAAGAGGACCTCTTCCTCGTGGGTTACGGGATGGACTACGCAGGCAAGTACAGAAACCTACCCTTTATCGGAACTCTCAAGGAGGAGTTAATCGAAGAATAATGCCTATTTATACACTTGGACTCGAATCTTCCTGCGACGAAACCGGTGTGGGAATTATCGAGGGGGCATCAAAGATACTGGCGAACAAGATCTATTCTCAGTCGGAAATCCACGAGAAATACGGCGGCGTTGTACCGGAAATCGCCTCCCGTAACCACCTGAAAAAGTTCACCCCCCTCCTGGAGGAAGCGCTGGATGAAGCCAATCTATCCCTGTCAGACCTGGATGTAGTTGGCGCTACGTACGGACCAGGCCTCGTCGGCCCCTTACTCGTGGGCCTCTCCCTGGGAAAATCATTGGCCTACTCCCTGGAAGTACCCTTTTACGGGATAAACCATCTAGAGGCTCATGTCTTCGCCCATTTCGGGCCTGGAAAGGTCGCCCCGCCCTTCCTTGCCCTGCTCGTCTCAGGGGGCCACACTAGCCTAATTCTCGTTAGGGAGTGGGGCGAATACCGACGCCTCGGTGAGACCAGGGACGACGCCGTCGGCGAGGCGTTCGACAAAGTGGGACATATGACGGGGATCGGCTATCCGGCCGGGCCCAAGATTGACAAGTTGAGCAAGGACGGGGACCCGTCCAGCTTCGCCTTTCCCAGGCCGATGCTGGATGAAGGTCTAGACTTCTCGTTTGCGGGTCTGAAGAGCGCCGTTTCTCGAGAAGTAAATGGAAGAGAAAATTTTTTTCTGCCTGACCTCCTTGCCTCTTTCCAGGAAGCTGCTGTTGAGACGCTAACCGAAAAGGCAATCAGGGCTGCAAGACAAGAGGAGGTAGGCCATATATCGGTAATGGGCGGGGTTTCAGCTAACTCGAGATTGCGAGAAAGGCTGAGTGCTGCTGCAGGGGAATATGGGTTGACGACTTCCTTCCCTCCACTGGCCCTGTGCACAGACAACGGGGCTATGATAGGAATTACTGCTGCCCACAAATATAAGAACCGGGAAGAACCGTCCGGACATGAACTAGGACCGTCTCCCTCCCTTAACCTTGGATGACAGGCCACGTGAGAGCCACGGCCTCAAGCCTAGCCGGAAGGGCAGCACGAAACTTCCCCCCTGTTGTAAGTATTAAAATCCGCCGCTGACGGGGGGGTATGGGTTAGATCTCCGCCAGTGCTCCCTGAACGTCGAGAACACCGTAGCCAGCGAACTCGTCTTTTCCGGTTCTTCCGATATCCCGCGCGGAATTCCTGAGCGCGACCTTGAGTTCGGAAAGTCCTATCTCTGGGTTTCGAGAGACGATCAATGCGGCAGATCCGGAGACGTGCGGCGCAGAAAATGAGGTCCCAGAACCGGTAGCAAGATCCCCGCCCGGCTTCCAGGAGAGAACTCTCGACCCCGGGGCAACGAGCTCGACCTGCCTGCCGAAATTTGAAAAGCCGCTTACCTCGCCGTTCCTGTTTATTGATCCAACTACGAATACCTCTTTCCAGCAGCCAAAGTAGCCTATCTCGCTTCCGTTATTCCCGGCAATTCCTACGACCAGGACCCCGTGATCCTCCGCCCGTTCGACCGCTTCGCGCACGGCCGGGGGAGGTGTTACGCTGGCGTAGAGGGAGAGGTTGATGATCTTTGCGCCGTTGTCCACGGCGTAATCAATCGCGTCAACGAGCTTCCCCCAGTCCGAAGTGTAAAAGTCTCCCCGGGAATTGAGAAACCGGAGGTCCATGATCGAGACCCTTGGCGCAACGCCGCCCGCACCCGTCTCTTCGCTGTAACTCGACGCTATCAGGCCGGCGACAAAGGTCCCGTGATAGTGGTAATCTCCCCCGGAAATCCCCCGCGGCCGCCCCTCACGGAAATCATATCCGGATACGTCGTCCACGTAGCCATTCCCGTCGTTATCGATCCCATCACCGGGTATTTCGTCGTCGTTCTCCCACATGTGACTCCCCAGACTGCTGACAGAGCTATCCACACCCGAGTCAATTACGGCGACGATAACCTCCTCGGAACCCTGGGTAACCTCCCATGCTTTCTTAGCCCGGACGGCCTTCAAGCCCCAGCGGGGAGAAGTGGGCGAGGAAACCGAAAAATCGCCAGCACCGCCGGCTATCGGAGGGGTAATCTGTAGGTTCACCAATAGGACGAGGAGAGAGATCAGACATGCACCTGCTCCGACCTTTCGCCATAAGGAACTTACTCCTCTTGCCCCACTCATCTCGCCCACCTACCTTAGTAATTAATTATAATGGTTAACGATTTTATCAATTGTATTACATTATAATATTATACCTAATTTTCAGAATTTTAGACGAAATAAAGGAAAAATTGGCAGGGGAATTGGTGAGGTCATGGAGGGCGGTGGACCGTAGGGGTCGGTTAGGATGGTTGGGGGAAGAAAATCTTAACCCCCAAGACCGCTTTCATTGCCAGTACTTGCGGTCGTGGGGGTAATGAAAAAGTGGTTTACGATTTACCTTATCTCCAAACGGAGAGAAGGGCGGAAATATTGTAAGGCAAAGCCTACTTCTGTATCTGGAGGGCTCTGTCCAGGTCAACCTCTCTGACGTAATCCTCCTCGACTAATATTTCACCAATTTTCTTGTCCTCTTCTTCCTGTCTGGAAAGAGCCTCTTGTACCTTTTCCTTGCTTACGACACCGAGATCGTTCAGTATCTCACCAATTCTCTGTTCTGCCTCGAAATAGTCCTCAAGTATTGACAGTATTACCGCGCTCTTACTCTTCCTTTCCTTATTGGCCTTCTTTTCAACTTTCTCGATCAGGTACTCGTCTGATTCGCGATAGTAAATGGTAGTTTGCATAGTTACAAAACCTCCTCGTAACAAATAATCTTTCGCTCGTGAACCTAACGGGAGACTACCTAACCAATGAAAAAATCCAGGGCAATCACCACGTTTAGCTCGCGAGTACCTCGGCAGACCAGCCATCTTCAGCGAAGAAGATCTGTAACTTTGCGTCACCGCCTTGCGACGATTATGCCCTTTTCAAGGGTTTCAAATATATTGTATACCCTTGTAGTATATTAATCAACACTCCTATTGATTCACATTGGGAAATACTTTGACCCAATTTGACCGACTCCAACTCGAGTGTTAGAGGATATAGGTCGATGATAAGAGATTACATGGAAACAAGGCTGAGTCCTGTCACTCAAGTCTCTGTTTTGTTGAAGGGTGGGAATTTTTCCGGTATAAGTTATAACCATCATCGGAAAACCCTCAGACTTTTACAAGGCCAGCGAACACAATTACGGTCAAGGACAGTCAAATTTTATTGAAACATGGAAAAAATAAGAACATTAAAAAAATTCATTAGTTCCAAGTGGTTGTGGCTATCCCTCTCCGTGCTGGTCATAACCCTTATTCTTCTATTCCCCCCACCTCCCGGGTTGACCCGCGATGGCCAAAAGTCGCTAGCCCTGCTTGCAGGAGTAGTTGTCCTGTTCATTTCGGAACCAGTCCCTTTGCCGGGAATAATATTCATTATCGCCATCTACCAGGTAACTATGGGGCTAGGGACGCCAAACGAGGTCGCCAAGTCATTTATGCACGATGCAGTCTTCTTCATTATGGGGGCATTAATGATCGGGGTCGCGTTAAACAGTCAGGCCATCGGGAAAAGGTTTATCCTGATTCTCATCAACAAGATTGGACACGATGCCAAGAAGATCGGTCTATCTATTATAACGACCGCGGCTCTCCTAGCCGGTTTTATCGCGGACCACGTGGTGGCAGCGGTATTAACGCCTATGGTCATCTCGCTGCTGAGGACGACCCGGGGACAAACGAATGAAAACATAATAAACCTGGGTAAATACCTCCTCTTCTCCGTGGCCTACGGGGCTACTATTGGTGGTTTGTACGCCCCCAGTGGCGGAGGACGTAATATCGTGATGCTGGGCCTTCTTGACGAGATAACCGGCCAACAGATCGGTTTTGGACAGTGGATCCTCCTAGCATTCCCGATCACGGTACTCCTCATACCAACTACGGCCTACATCCTCAAACTAGTCTTCCCGCCGGAGGTTACTGACATCTCTCTTGCGGTCGCTGGGTTACGAGAGGAACTCCAAGAAAGAGAGGTTACCGGTGAAACCTGGCTAACGCTCGTAATCTTCGTCACGATAGTCACTCTCTGGATCACTGCCGGTTCCTTAATTGGACTGGGCATTATCGCTCTTCTAGGAGCCACACTCTACCTAATGTTCGGCATCGTCGATTGGGAAGAGTACCAGCGCGGTGTGAACTGGGGTGTTATTGTAATTTACATGGGTGCACTCAGCATGGGGTCGCTGCTTAACCGGACAGGCGCGGCAGGCTGGCTTGCCGGAACGGTCATTAATTTTTTGCAGGAAGAATTAAGCCTTACTGGAACGGGCCCGATTAGTGTAGCCATCTCCGCGCTGACCACATCGATGACTAACCTCATGAGCGCCGCAGCAGCGACGAGTGTCGTCGGGCCAATTACCCTCAAACTCAGCGAATACAGCACGATTAACCCGATCTTCGCTACTATGTTAACCGCCGTTTCCGCGTCGTTTGGTTTTCTGTTAATTATTGCAACCCCTCCAAACGCGATCATTTATTCCTCTGGCTACGTAAAAGTCAAGGACTTTATCAAGGCAGGAGCATTGATGACAGTAGCCGCATTCGGTATTCTGTTCTTAGTAGTATCGCTGTGGTGGAACTGGATGGGAATTTATTAAATTTTGGTGGTGAAAATTTGATGGAGATTCATAGTAACCCTGAGTATAGAGTAGAGAAGGTGAAACCCTACCCATGGGACTAAAAGTTCTCTATTACAGTCAGGGGCGAGAAGAAGATAACAAGGCGCTAATTTACCTGCGGAGCATGCTGTCCGAAGCGCTCGATCAGTTAACTATCTACCACATTACGGAGGAAATTTCGGCCGTAGAGGAGAAGAAGAGACGGGACCTCGCCCAAGAGCAGAGCCAACACCTAGCCAGCGTGGAACGGGAGGAGACTTTCCAAAACGCCGACGACCTATTTGGCGAAACTTCTGTAGAACTGATTACGGGTTCGGCTGCCGGAGACCCCGTCAAAGAGATCATGAAGAAGCTGGCTGACAGGGAATTTGACCTATTCTCTCTTACCGCATTCGGGCGCGGAGGGTTCGCCAGGGAGATTCTCGGAGCGCACGTAAAACCGATACTGGAACGGTCAAACATACCTGTTCTCATTCACAAGGGCAAGATCCGGTCCTGTGAGAGAGTCCTTATGCACGTGCCCAACGACAAGGAGAGGTGCATCGACCTCTCACGATTTATGAGCCAAATCCTCAAATCCTCCAAGCCCGCAGTAACGTTCCTCTCGGTTCACGAGGAAGGTCATCCACACTTCGAGGGATATACCTCCCCGGAAGACGAACAAGGGTTGACGGAGGTCAGGGGCGATTACGAGGAAGAGCAGAGCGATTTTCTGACCACAGCCAAGGAGATACTTCTCAACGAAGGCGTAGAGGCAGAAATCCGACATCGAATCGGTGACATGACCACCGAACTGTTAAGCGAGGCTCGGGAGGGGAGGTACGACTTAATGACGTTCGCACCGGAAAAACCCGGGGTCCTGGAAAGCCTCTGGCACGGTGACGTCTCGTTTGAGGTCATTAGAGACGTGGAGATTTCGGTCCTAAAGTTTTTGGCTTCAGAATAGTGTGGTGTAGGGGATAAACAATGGCAAAAATCCTGCGTAACCCGCTTGCATCAGAGTTAATTTACCTGTTAAAGGACGGTCCCATGGGTAGAAGGACCTTAACGGAAAAAGTGGGTGCCTCGGAGAGTTCCGTCAGGACGGTACTCGAACACCTTCAATCCGAAGGAATAGTAGAAATGGATAAACAGGGCACACACCTTTCCGAAATGGGAGAGCTAGCCTTTGGCCCCCTTCTAGAGTCAGTCACGGAAGTAAAATCCGTTGACCTTCGGTCACTCTCGATGGGAGAGGTAGGTACTGCAGCAATGCTATCCGGAGTAGACGAGCTATCCGGTCCGTCCTGGAGTTTCCGGGACCTGGCAATTAGGGAGGGAGCGCGGGGAGCGATGTTACTCGAGATAGGCGAAGAAATCCACTTTCTCCACTGCGACGACCTGTTGAAGGAATTGAACCCTACAGCAGAGAAGAAACTGAAAGAGGCGTTTCCGGACTGGCGAAGTGGAAGCCTGCTCGTAGCAGTAACTGGTGACAGTTCAGAGGACGTAGAATACGGCCTGTGGAGGATCATCGGAGAGATAGTCCTGAAGAAGTCTTAAGGTTTCTAACCTACACGACCGGTAATATAGCGCTCAGTTAGCTCTTTATCCGGTTGTTCAAACAAACGCTCCGTTTCACCATATTCGATTAGTTCACCGAGCCACAAGAGGGCGGTATAATCGGAGATCCGTGCGGCTTGCTGCATATTATGCGTCACTATCAGGACAGTATAGTCGCGGCTCAAATCGTCGATCAGGTCTTCAATTCTACCGGCGGAAATTGGATCCAGGGAGGAAGTCGGTTCGTCCATGAGAATTATCTCGGGTTTCGTCGCCAGACACCTGGCGATACACAACCTCTGCTGTTGACCTCCGCTCAGGTCCATGGCCGACTCGTGCATCTTGTCCTCGACCTCTTCCAGCAAAGCAGCCTGCTCCAGGCTGTCCCTGACGACCTCGTCCATTGGTCGGCCGTCGATCGGGCTCCTCTCGCCGTCGCGTTTAAAGAAATTGGGCACCATATTTGCAAGTTGCTTGCTTGACTTCATCAACTGATGCCTGTACGCCCGTGGGCCGAACGCGATATTGTCATAAATGCTTTTCGGAAAAGGATTTGGCTTCTGGAATACTTGACCTACCTTTTGTCTCAACTTACTCACCTGAACGTCGCGGGAGTAAACGGGCTGCCCATCAACTTTAATCTCCCCCTCGACCCTCGCTCCATCGATGAGGTCGTTCATTCTATTTATCGCCCGTAACAGGGTAGACTTCCCGCATCCGGACGGACCAATTAGAGCGGTCACCTTCTTCCTCAACACGTCAAGACTGATGTTCTGAATGGCCTGCTCTTCGCCGTAATAGACGTCAAGGCCGTTGATCTCGATAGCCACCTCGTCGCTGTAACCTGATTCGAATTTATCACTTTGTTTTATATCCATGGTTCTCCTCATAATATTGTCGATTATTCTAGGTGAGGAATTCCTGTTGCCGGAACCCCCACTTAAGGAAGGCTAGCCTCCCTTAAGTCCAGTATACCTACCAGCCCCTCTTCCTGCGAAAGTAACTCCGAACCGTAATTCCCAACCCGTAGAACAATAAGACCAATGCAATCAATACCATCGCCGTTCCCCATGCTTCCTGAATGCTTCCCCCGACTCCCGCCTTGTAAATAGAATACAACCGATAAGGAAGGGCGTCGATTTCTCGGAACAGAGGCCCAATGTGAAAGTAAGGGGCTTCCAGAGAGAAAAAGTTTGGCGCAGAGGTATGGGACATAACCGCGATTAACATTATCGGTGCAGTCTCCCCGGCAATCCTGCCGATACCGAGCAGTACCCCGGTAACGATCGACGGAATCGCTGAAGGCAAGACTACGGTCCTGATGGTCCACCACTTGCTAGAGCCCAGAGCAAGGCTACCGCTCCTGAACTCGTCGGGAACGGACATAAGTGCCTCCGTAGAGGTCGCTATCGTCAGCGGCAACAGCATTGCGGCAAGAATTATCTGACCGGCCAGGAGGGTGGAATGTCCGGTGATCCGAGGGACAAGGAAAATGTAACCAAACAGCCCGAAGACTATACTCGGCGTGGACCATAGGCAGTCCGCGGTAATCCCCACTAGTTGTTTTATCCATTTACGCCTGGCGTACTCCGTAAGAAAGACAGCGGCCCCAACTCCAATGGGGACAGCAAATAAGGTTGCCCCAATGATAAGCCAGAAAGTCCCCATAATCGCCGGATATATCCCTACAGTTCCGCGAAGGAGGTCAGACCTCTGAGATATAAACCTCCAGGAGATTACCGCAGAGCCCTCGCTGACCGTATACGCAATAAAAAATGCCAGTACCGCCAGAGGAACCAAAACAGAGAGAGCCGTAAAATACTTGACCGCCGCCTGACTATTCAGAGCCGGACTCTCCTTGACCAGCAAGAAGCCAACCCAACCGCTCCCAATCGCCACGATAAAAAACAGAGAAAGGGTGACAAGAGAGGGTGTAATATCTCCTTCGAAGTTGGGCAGAACCAAGCCCTGTCGCGGGAAGAACAGCAGCACAACCCCCGCAAGAAAGAGGAACAGGAGCGAAAGGATGTACTGTCCTAGTTGAGGTTGTAGTTCAGTAGTGAAGAAGTTGAGGGCAAACGTCGCGAACGCCGCAACCATCAAAATAGTGCCCCCGGTCCTTAAGGCCCCATCGGGCACGGACTCCGGTTGTAAGATCAGGGTTACGATTACACCGACCGAGACGAGGGCCAGGATGAACCAAAAAGAAAAGGCAAACCTCTTAAGGAGTAGACCGAAATCAGTTCGCATTACCCTCTCCTAAACCTCCTCTGTAGCCTACTCTGGATTATCCTGGACGTCGTTGACAGAACCAAGACGATAAAGAAAAGCAGTAAACCCGCTCCCATGAGTGCGTCAACCGCCTGACCGGACGCTTCACCTATCTGAGAAGCAATCAACGAGGTCAGCGACTCCCCCGGCTCAAAGATGTCAAACAGGGGGGAGGGATACTTCGTCTTATGCCCTAGCATCATTGTCACTGCCATCGTCTCGCCAAGGGCCCTCCCGATACCGAGGATTAGGGCGGCCGTTATGCCAGATGAAGCTAGGGGCAAGGTTACTTCCTTGATTGCCTGCCATTCCGTTACGCCGAGGGCTAATGCCCCTTTCTCGAGGTGCTCCGGAACCGCATCGATCGCGTCCTCTGCCACCGAAGTAATCGTGGGAAGCGCCATGAACCCGAGGATAATAGACGGAGCGATAAATTGACCCATGTTGGGGATGGCAAAATAATCCATGATTGCTCTATTCAGGAGTATGAACCCGAGGAAACCGTAAACTACGCTGGGGATACCTGCCAGGAGCTCAATTGCCGGCTTCAGAACGCTCCGAAGCCATTCGGGGGCAAACTTGCCAATATATATCGCTGCCCCCACTCCCATCGGCGCGGCGATCAAAGTCGCGCCAAATGTAACGATAAGTGATCCCCAGATCATCGGACCGAGGGAGTAGATATCCCGATAAACGTTCCACGTGGACCCGGAAAGGAAGAATATCGGGTCCCGCTGGAATGCAGGGAATCCGCGGATAAATAGGAATATCGCGATCAGGAGGAGTATAGCACCCGCAGACGTCGACGCGGCAAACAAAAGTGCCTTCGCCGTCTCATCCTCGTAAAAAATCCACCCGAGGAATACGCCGATGATGGCAATTAAGAATAGGTATATATTGAAAGACTTGGCTAATACAAATATAAGCAGAAAACCAATTAAGCTTAAAACTATAGAAAGACCAAGAATTAATTTAAGATTTATGCTAATTTTATTTAACATCAATAAATCTTCTCTTTGACCATAATATTATAATAAATACCCCCGGGCTTACAAATAGTAAACACGGGGGTATTATATTAACCTATTTAGTATTCTGCACCCATGAATTTCCGTAAGAAAGTGGTTACTTAGTTTCTGGAAGAATGGCCAGCTGTTCCTCTTGCTCCGCTTCCGAAAGTGGGTAGTAGTCTGTGCTCTCTTCGACGAAAACCTTCTGACCGAAGTCACTCAGAATTAGGCGCAGAAATGCGGCTTCCTTCTCCGAGGTCCCCTGGTAGGTGTACATGTGGAGTTCACGACCGAGCGGCCATCCCGCGTCTTCAACCGAGTAACGGTTTCCGTCGTCCCAGACGACGTCGATCGCCGGGTTCTCGGAACTGACGAAGTCCACGCCGGGGTAACCGATGGCGTTGTCGGACTGGATTATCGTCTGCTTGACCATCTGGTTCTGTCCTTTTCTGATGTCTACGCCAGCCGGGTCCACATCGGTCGTACCGAAGACGTTGATCCTGAACATCGTTTCCGTACCGGAACCGACCGCACGTCCGACGACCTGTATTTCTCTATCGGGACCGCGGACCTGTTTCCAGTTGGTGATCTCGCCGTGGAAGATGGCCACTAGCTCGTCCTTTGTCAGGAATTCCACGCCGGCGTCGTAGATCTCCTTGGAGACGGAGAAGGCCTGGTGGTCCTTGGCAACTACGTGATCGGTAAACCCGCTCAGTTCTTCTTCGTCTCGATCGGGAAACTCATACTCTACTGCTGCAGAGGAATTTCCGATGTCAACCTGCCCGTTCTCGACCTTGGTCAGACCAACGCCGGAATGCGACAGCCCGACGACTACGTTGAATGTATCCAATCCATAGAGGCCAGCCCAGTAGTCAGCCAGGCTTTCATCAGTGTCGATACCATAGTTTTCCGGGCCCCAGTATTCGGTATCAGCGGCGGGGGGGTTGGCGTTCCAGTAGGCGGCTGCGGTCGATGCAATTGGGTAGACCGTGGAAGAACCGTTGGCGCGAAGTACACCTTCTTTTGCAAAGGCACCAAGCGTCAATAATGAAATGATAAGAAGAAAAACTGCGGAAAATCCTGCAATTCGTTTAAATTGCACAAAGATCACTCCTTTAAAGTTTATTTATATTTTACATTTTGATTATATATTAACTTAGCTATATTTCAAGTTTTCTCAAATATTTATATTTTTTGTTTAATCCTCATATTAGAAAAGGGTTAATGTAGTTCATGAAATTATTCGGTAAAAACTTTTTAATGACCGGTGAGGACTTGAAAAAATAGGCTAGAAATATATTATTTAGTAATGATTATTTATAACTAATAAGTTTTAATCTATATTTAAGAATTAAGATTTTGTACTTAACAAATCCCATTAAGCGTACTGACGTAAAAGGAGGAAAAAATGAAAGAAACAAGAGAAATCCCCCAAGAAGAAGCGAGACGCCTAAGATTATGGAACGCCGGAATGAGTTTGCTCCACCTGGTTCAGGGAATCGCTATGCTTATTCTCAGCAGTAATTTTTCCCTGCCGGTTTCTACCCTGTACCTGAAATTCGATCCCGGAACGACCACGTTGAACCAGACGCTAAACACGATCGGCAAATTGCAAATCGGCCCCATGGTAGCGACGTTCCTGTTGATATCAGCGGCGGCCCATCTGTTCGTTTCCACTGTCGGTTTCGATATCTATAAAGGTGATCTGGCAAAGAACATGAACAGGGCGCGCTGGTACGAATACTCCCTTAGTTCTTCGGTGATGATAGTTATCATCGCGATGCTGACGGGAGTGTACGACCTCTCAAGCTTAATTCTTATATTCTTCGTGAACGCCGCCATGATCCTCTTTGGCATGGACATGGAGAAGTACAACGACCCCGGTAAAGACGCCGATTGGATGCCCTTCATTTACGGGTCGATCATGGGGCTCATACCCTGGGTCGTCATCGGGCTCTACCTGTTTGGCACTGAAACGACCGCTGGAACATCAGTC
>JAGYME010000041.1 GCA_018400715.1 Candidatus Bipolaricaulota bacterium | reverse complement strand
GTGTTGGGCGATAGAAAATATAGTGGGTGGAGGGGGTTATTTCAAGTCCTAGAACTTAAATATTATAACTATTATCGTGAAAAACTACAAATAGCCTGGAATCTAAGGGGAATCGGTGAAAGGCTCGTTAATCTTCACCCGATAACCGTTGACAAAATCTACCCCGCTCATCTGACATTTCGATT
This sequence comes from Candidatus Bipolaricaulota bacterium, assembly GCA_018400715.1. Lineage (GTDB taxonomy): Bacteria > Bipolaricaulota > Bipolaricaulia > M55B111 > M55B111 > M55B111. The sequence goes on along the minus strand of JAGYME010000041.1, from coordinate 16,466 downwards.
GGGGCTTCACGTTCCGTAATTGGACGGCGGTATCTCCCCCGCACTTGACGACGAAACCGTAACTTCCCGTGTCGATTATTTCCCCCGGATCCGCATCGCGGGACCCCTCCCGCAGCGGCAACCTGCAGATTAGGTCGTCTGTAAGTTCCCCGAGGTCTCTGCTACCGCAGAGCTTAACGCGCTTCCCGTCGTAGAAGGAATAAGCACCGGGCCAGGGATAAGTCCCCCTGATCAGGTTGTGGACTTCCCCCGACGGACGGGTCCAATCGACCTTGCCGTCCTCCTTGGATAGCTTCGGGGCGAAGCTCGGTTCTCCTTCCTGCGGGGTAGGCGATATTTCGTCGCGCTCGATCTTGGTCAGGGTCTCCAGGATCGCCTCGCCCGCCATATCGGCCAGCCTATCGTGAAGTTCTCCTGCGGTCTCGTCGGGGCCGATTCCCGTCTCCCGCTTGAGCAGTATTGGGCCCGAATCCAGCCCCTCGTCCATGATCATCGTCGTAATTCCCGTCCTGGTCTCCCCGTTGATTATTGCCCAGTTTATGGGAGCGGCTCCCCGGTACTTCGGCAGCAGGGAACCGTGGATGTTGACGGGAACCTCCACCAGGTCTAGCAGTTCTCCCGATATCTTCTGGCCATAGGCGACGACGACGTAGGCCTCCGCTCCGACGCCGCCTATTCTGGCAAGCGATTCCTCGGAATTTACGTCCTCCGGCTGGTAGACATGCAGGTCCCGCTTTTTCGCCTCTTCCTTTATCAGAGAACACTTCGGTTCCATACCCCTGCCACACGGTCGGTCGGGTTGCGTTATCGTCAACTTAATCTCATGGTTTTCGGCAAGCTCCTTGAACGAAGGAACTCCAAACTCTGCCGTACCAAAGAATATTATCTCCACTTACTCATCACCCTATCTAAGTTCTCGGTAATCTACTCCTGACAACCCACACATTATAGCAGACGGAGGAGAAGATTCTAAGGCCAGGCCGGGACTTTGATTCAACGAAAACCGTAAGCTAAAATCATTTAACCCGTTCGTTGTCTTTTTAGAAGAACATCTCAATAACCGAGGTATGGATTAATGAGCCCCAGAAATAATAGAGAAGAAAGCGCCGAGTCCAAGGTCCTCAAGATAATCCAGCTGGAGAGGGAGACCGGTTTTAACGATCAAGCGGTCCTGGGGGGGCTGGAGAGCATTTCGGAAACTCTCCTGGACGACGACGAGATCGCGGAGGTCCTAGAGGGATACGGAGAGAAGGACCCCTACGAGCGGGAGGAGGTAGTGGACGAAGTCAGAAACCTCCTCGTAACCGGTTCCGACGGGGGCCGGGGTGACATGAAGGAGGCACCAGCCATGGGCGCTCCCGTTACCGACGCGGTCGGCGTGGGAGACAAGAGGGCTAAGGACCTGGAAAACCTGGGGATAGAGACGGTCCGCGACCTGTTGTTTCACTTCCCCCGGAGGATCGAAGACCGCCGTGAGGTCAAGAAAATCAGGGAGTTGGAGGACGGGGATGAATTCACGGTCGTGGGGACCGTCGAAGGGACGACGATGATCCAGCCGCGGCGGAACCTGAAGCTCGTCAAAGCCGCGGTAAACGACGATACCGGCACCCTCTACGGGATCTGGTACAACCAGCCATGGATAAACAACCAGCTGAACAAGGGAAAGAAGATCGCGATTTACGGTAAGACACAGCGGGAGTACGGCAAGCTGCAGATGGAAAATCCCGTCTGGGAGCCAGCAAGTAAGAAGAACAAGACCCGCAGGGTAGTCCCCATCTATCCAGCCAGCGAAAACCTGTCTCAGAGCAAGATCAGCTGGATAATTCGCAGGAACTTGCGGATGCTGCTGCAATCGGTTCCCGAATTCTTCCCGGACGAGGTAATCGAAAAATACGGCCTCTGGAACAGAAGGGAGGCAATTAAGAAGATCCACTCGCCAAGAAGTCCCGAAGACTTCGAGACGGCCCGACGCAGCCTCTCCTTCGCCGAACTCTACCTCTTCTACTACGGGTTCAAGACGAGGACGGAGGAAGAAGAAGGCCCCGAACTGGGGATGGGGGTCGACGAGGAGAAACTGGAAGAGTTTCTGAAGGCGATACCCTTTTCGCCTACGGGCGACCAGGAGAGGACGTTACAGGAGGTAGCCGACGACCTGCGGGAAGGAACCCCGATGAACCGGCTCCTCCAGGGTGACGTGGGCACTGGTAAGACGCTGGTGGCCGCCGGTTCGGCCTTTCTCGCCAAGGAGGGGGGTTACCAGACGGCGTTGATGGCCCCGACCACGGTACTCGCCGAACAACACTACGAGAACCTGTCCAAGATATTCTCCCCCCTGGAGGTGGAAATCGAACTGCTAACCGGAAACACGCCCAAGGGACACAGAGAAGAGTTGCTCTCCTCGTTGAAATCGGGCGAGGTAGACGTCCTGGTAGGCACACATGCCCTCCTGGAGGAAGGCGTCGACTTCCAGGGCCTGGGCCTGGTGATAATCGACGAGGAGCACAGGTTCGGCGTGGCCCAGAAGGAGAAGTTAAGAGAGGACTACAGGCCAGTAAACAGGTTGATACTGAGCGCGACACCCATACCCAGGACCATCACGTCCACCATCTACGGGGAGTTCGAGATATCGCGGCTTGAGGAGTTCCCCGGGGGAGAAAAGCAGATCAAAACCTACTGGGTCAGCGATAGCAAGCGCGACCAGGTCTACGAGTACGTAAGGAGGAAGCTCGAAGAAGGGGACAAGGGCTTTATCGTCTTCCCCCTCATCGAGGAATCGGAGGAGGTCGACTCCAACGCCGCGGTGGAGATGCAGAAAGAACTGTCGGAGAATCAGCTAAAGGGGTTGGAGCTGGGGCTGCTTCACGGCAAGATGTCTCAGGAGGAAAAGGCGGAGACGATTGAGAGGTTTAGAGAGGGCGACCTGGACGCGATAGTCGCCACCACCGTCATCGAGGTGGGTATAGATATCCCCCAGGCAAACATTTTGGTGGTCGATGATGCCGATCACTTCGGCCTGACCCAGCTCCACCAGTTGCGGGGGAGAATTGGGCGGTCCGGGCAAAGGTCGTATTGCTTTGCCATCGGTTCACCTAACACCGACGAGGGCCGTAGACGGCTCAAGTCCTTCCGGGATATCCTCGACGGCTTCGACCTCGTTGAGGAAGACTTAAAGATCAGGGGACCAGGAGACCTGCTGAGCTCGAATCAGCACGGGTTCCAGAACAGCTTTTACGCCTGTGATTTCCTAAACGATTACGATATAATGAAAAATGCTCGTAAGGAAGCGGAGAATCTCGTCGAGAAAGACGGCAGGGACGAAGACCTGGAAGGGGTCCTGGACGAGTACTTCGAGGACGCCCCGTGGAAGTATAACTGAACAAAGAGGAGGATTTACTAGAAAAGATGATCGATGAAGATAGGGTAAAGCACGTGGAGGAGCTCGCCGAGGTGAGCTTAACCGAAGAGGAGCGAAAGAGCATGGCCAGGGATCTCGGGAGCATTATCGACTACGTAAACAAGCTGCAAGAACTGGACACGGAAGACGTCGAGCCGCTCCGCCACATCCTCGGCGTGGAAAACGTCTTCAGAGAGGACCAAAAAGGCGAGACTCTGGACCACAAAGAGGTATTCAAGAACGCTCCGGCCGAGGAGCGAAACTTCTTTCAGGTCCCCAGGGTCATAGACAACGACTGATCGAGAGTCCTAATAGAATCCAAAATAATGTGATCCAGGCTACCGTCCGCGGTTTACGCGGCCTCAGGGTAGATGTAAGAACCGACCTCTTCTCCTCTCGCGATTGCCGGGAGGGCTCCCTCCTTAAACAGGTCGAATATAACCATGGGTACCCCCGTCTCCTGGCCGATCTTCGCCGCGGTCAGGTCAATTATCCTCAGTTCCTCACGAAATAGGTCGTCATAGGATATGGATGGGATAAACTCCGCGTCCTCTTGTGAGGGATCGGCGGTAAACGCGCCCCGGACGTTCGTCCCCTTAAGGATGAGGTCCGCATCTATTTGCCCGGCCCTGATGGTCGCCGCGCTATCCGTGGTAAAGTAGGGGTTTCCCGTTCCCCCAACGAATATCACGACCTCTCCGCTCTCCAGAGCTTCCACCGCTCCTTCGGGGTCGATCTCGCCGGTAAGTTGGCTTATCGGCAGGGCTGACTGCAGCCTGGCGACGACTCCCATCGACTTCAACCTGTCCTGGAGGGCCACCCCGTTGATTATCGTGGCGACCATGCCGGCGCAGTCACCGGACGTCCGCGACAGGTAGTCCTGTTGTGCTCCCCTGAGGATATTCCCCCCTCCTACGACCAGAGCGACCTGGAGGTCGTAGTCTTCCCGGATTTCGGCTATCTGGTGGAGGATGTAATCGATGGAGTCCGGGTCCAGGGGAGTCTCGGACCCCAACCCTTCGCCCGAGACCTTTAACAGGACTCTCCTGGGCTGAACTCTGGTTGGGGTTCGGTCTCTATTCTTCATCTATGGGACCCGGGTAGTTAAGAAGCTGGTCTGGTTAATCGGGGGATCCTACTCTTCTTCTCCTTCTTCCGAATCGGCTGAGATCTCGAAACGAGAGAACCTGCTGATAACTATATCCTCATTGACCTGCGCGGACAGCTCTCCCAGCATTTCTTCGATGGTCTTGTCGGAATCCTTGACTGACTCCTGTTCTAGCAGGCAGATTTCGCCGTAGAACTTGTCCATCTTTCCTTCGATGATGTCCCCGATGATGTGCTCCGGCTTGCCTTCTTTCTCCGCCTGCGTGCGGTAGATTTCTTCCTCCGCGGAAACTATTTCCTCGGGTACGTCCTCTCTCGATACGTACTCCGGGGCGGCGGCGGCAATCTGCAGGGCAAGCGTGTCGACGAATTCCACAAACTCGTCGCTGTTGGCGGCGAAGTCCGTCTGACACTTCACCTCTACGAGGACGCCGACCTTACCGTCGTGATGGATGTAAGAACCGATCCGACCCTCGCCGGAGTCCAGCTTACCTTCGGACATCTCCATGCCCTGCTCCCGTAGCGACTGTTTCGCCTTCTCCATGTCACCGTCAGCTTCCTCAAGCGCACGCTTACAGTCCATGATGCCAACGCCCGTTTCCTGCCTAAGTTGTCTTATCTCTTCAGTCGTTATCGCCATTGATCGATCCTCCTGGTAAATATTGTTACTCTTATTCCGTTAAGTCGTAGTCTCTTCTACTTCCTTTGCAGCCGGATCTTCCTCTTCATCTTTTGGTTCCTCGTCATCCTCTTCTTCGACTTCATCAACTTCTTCCGTCTCCTCTACCTCTTTTTCTTCCTCTGGTTCCTCTTCCAATTCCTCTTCCTCGGTCTCCTCAGCGGGCGCCTCTTCTTCCTCTTCCTCTGCGGCTTCTTCTTCCGCCACTTCCGTCTCCTCTACCTCTTTTTCTTCCTCTGGTTCCTCTTCCTCGGTCTCCTCAGCGGGCGCCTCTTCTTCCTGTTCCTCTACTTCCACGACCTCTTCGGCGGCTTCTTCCGTCTCCTCTACTTCCACGGCCTCTTCTTCCTCTTCGGGCGCTTCCTCCTCGGAGGCGCGGTCTGCTCCCTCACGACCTTCGATGACGGCATCGGCCAGACGCGACGTCAGCAGCCTGGTAGCCTTGATGGCGTCGTCATTTCCTGGAATTGGGAAATCTATCAAGTCGGGATCACAGTTGGTATCAGTAATGGCAATTACTGGAATGCCCAGGATCCTTGCCTCGTGGACGGCGATCTTTTCCGTCTCCGGATCGATAGCGTACATTATGTCCGGCGGCTTCTTCATGTCTCTGATCCCGTCGTAGTTTCTCTGTTTCTTCTTCAGCTCACGTTTAAGCTTGACCACTTCCTTGTTCGGCAGCTGGTCAAAGGTACCGTCCTTTTCCATCTGTTCCAGCTTGATCATCCGATTCACGCTGTCGCGAATCGTATCAAAGTTGGTCAGAGTCCCTCCCAACCAGCGGTGATTCACGTAATGTGCTCCGCAGCGTGTCCCCTGTTTCTCGATTATGTTCTGGACCTGGCGTTTTGTCCCAACGAAAAGAATCTCAGCACCGTTCCGTACCTTGTCGAGAACGAAGTCGTACGTCTCTTCGAATAGTGCTTGAGTCGTCTCCAGGTCGATTATGTGGATACCTTTCCGTTCCATGAAGATGTACTTCTTCATCTTCGGGTTCCAACGCTGAGTCCTATGTCCAAAATGTACACCTGTCTCTAAAAGTTCCTTCATCGTTAAGAGTTCCACATCTTCTCCTCCTCTCACTCTGGTTAATGTAAGATCTCTTGTAAGATAATTGTATTTGCCCCAAACGTTCAAGGGCGACAAGATTATACCAGAATACTCGCGCTTGGTTCAACCCACGGCGTTACTATTCCCTACTGCAGTTGGGCTCAAGAGCCAAGATCACCCGTCGAAAGTGATGAAATATGAACTCGGTCGGAAAAGAAAAAGCCCACCCGATTACCAGGTGGGCTTGATTACGGTAAGAATCTTATGATATCAGTGAATATCTCGCTTATCGATTCACTCCGCAACTAATGATTGGATCTTTTCTTTGTTGAACCCGATAACAATATTGCCATCGATGTCGATGACAGGAGTACCTCGTTGCCCGGACTTCTCTATCATCTCAACAGCTTTTTCACGGTTTTGAGAGACGTCATAATCCGTGTAAGTAACATCGTTCTGGTCAAAGTAGTCCTTAGCAGCGTTGCAGTAAGGGCAACTAGGTGTCGTGTAGATCGTTACGTCGTGGTCACTCATACGTGGTCACCTCCTGGTAATGTTTAACAGCACCTGTGGTTTTATGCCTATACTTTCCAGTAACTCGTTGTTTAGATCATAGCAGTGCTTAATACCGTCCTTGCTCTTCTTCAGCACGCCGGCCTGGGTCAACTTTGACAGATGGTAGGAAATATCAGGCTGGCTCAGCTGAAGCTCTTTGGAAATATCCTTGGCACAGATGTTGTCGTGCTTACAGACCAAAGAGAAGATACTAAGCCGCTGTGTACTCGCTAGCGCTTTAAATACCATCTCAACTTCTTCTAGACTAATCTGCTCGTTTTTATTCATTGTCGTCAACCTCATTTATTATAAAATAATCAGGCAACTCTGTCAATATTTAAAATTTTAAATAGATTTATCTACTTACCTTCATTCTCATGTCAACTACACGAGGGCCAGTGGAGTCCACGATTATCGGGTTTAGATCGAGCTCGGATATCTCCGGGACCTCGTAGGCAAGCTGCCCAACCTTCTGTACTACCTCCACCAGGGCAGACACGTCAACGCCTGGCCCACCGCGCACTCCTTCGAGGATGGGGTACCCGTCAATCGACTTGATCATCTTCTTCACTTCCGGCCTGGAGACGGGTGCTACCCTAAAGGCAACGTCCTTGAGTACCTCCACGTAGATACCGCCAAGCCCAAACATGATCAGCGGACCAAATTGGGGGTCACGGTTTACGCCAACGATCACCTCTTCTCCCTCGACCATCTCCTGGATCCTGACGCCTTGAATATTCAGGTTTGGGGCCCCGAAGTTCTCCCGGACGTCCGCCAGAAGACGCTCGTATTCATTCGATACCTCGCCGGGGTTCACGCCAACCCGTACTCCACCGAGGTCGGACTTGTGAGTAATGTTCAACGATTCAACCTTCAAGGCAACTTTTGCAGAAAGCCCCCGGGCTATTTCAGCCGCCTCGTCGGCCGATCTGGCAACCTTCGATTCGACGACGGGAATTCCCAATCGGGATAGCAGGTCCAGTCCCTCAAGTCCTATCATTCCATCCGACTTCTTGGCCAGCGCCCTGACTTCAGACTCCAGGTCAACCCCGTCCGGTAAAATTACCTCGGACCCAGAGACTTCAATCTCTCGGGCCTCACCGTAGTCAACAAGCGCGGAAAGGGCTCTAACGGCCCTGTCCGGATCGAAGTAATTGGGAACCCCAGCTCCCTTCAGGCTTTCCTGCGCTTGGTCGGGGAGTCGCCCGCCCATCAGCGTTCCCACGATCGGTTTGTCGGTCTTCTCCCTGGCGTCCGCGAGTATTTCCGCGAGCTCGGGATAAGAAAAGATGGCTGCCGGTGCCGACATCGCCAGGACTGAACCGACCTGGTCGTCGGCGATAACGTAATCGAGAGCCTTGCGGTAGTCCTCTTCGTTCGCCTTGCCCGTCAGATCAATCGGGTTCTTCTTCGAGGCGAGCGAGGAAAGGACCCCGCCCAATTTTTCCAGGGTCTCGTCCTCCAGTTTGGCCAGCTCCAGGCCATATTTCCCCAGGGCATCAGCCGCCATCACTCCGGGCCCGCCGGCGTTCGTGAGAACCCCGACCTTGCGCGACTCCGGAGGAGACTGCTGCGCCAGTATCGATCCGAAATCAAACAACTCCTCGATCGTATCAACTCTAATGACTCCGCTCTGCTCGAACGCGGCCTGGTAAGCGCTATCGCTCCCCGCCAGGGTCCCCGTGTGTGAGGCCGCCGCGCTGGCGCCTACCTCGGTCCTGCCAGATTTCACCACGACGATGGGGGTGGTCTGGGTGACCTCTCTGGCCACCTTGATGAACTCTGACCCGCGATCTATTCCCTCCAGGTATCCTAAAATCACGTCCGTGTTCTCGTCCGCATCCCACTCCCTGATGAGGTCGACCTCGTCCAGTGCCGCCTTGTTTCCCAGAGAGACGAAGTGATTGAACCCCAGACCGGCCTCGTTGGCCCAGTCCAAAACGGCAGTACAGAACGCCCCACTCTGGCTCATAAACGAGATGTTCCCTGGCAGGGCCATCTCCTGAGCAAACGTCGCGTTTAGACAGGACCCGGTCGAAATCACGCCAATCGCGTTGGGTCCGATCATGTTTATACCTCTCTCCCTGGCAAATTGGGCGATTTCCCGTTCCAGTTCAACGCCTTCTTCGCCCACTTCCTTGAACCCGCCGCTCACCACGATCACGTTTTCAATCCCTACCTGGTCGCACTCCTCCAGGACACCGGGGACTACCCGGGCGGGAACTGCGATGACGGCAAGGTCGACCTTCTCTGGAACCCCGGCTACGGAGTCGTAACATCTTATTCCCTCAAGCTGTTCCGCCTTGGGGTTGACAGGAAAGACTTCGCCGGGAAAGGTGTCGATCAAGTTCGTGAACACCTCTCTGCCGACTTGCCCCTCCTTCCTGCTCGCCCCGATAACGGCAACGGTTGAAGGATGAAATAACTTCGATAAGCTCACTTTACCCCTCCTGCACGCACTTCTCCTTCTAATTAATTTCCAGAGAGCATTGGTTATATTGTGCTACATATAGGGACCTCTCTCAAGATTTAAATTTTCAAATATACTTGAGACGAGGGTCGTTCAGATGGAGATAGTCAAGTTGTAACCGGTCTTCCGTTAACGTGACCGGGCTGATCCGTTATGATTAATTATCGGGAAAGAACGGGCGAGAATACGTCCATGTTGAAATCCCGTTGGGGTTTAAGTAACCTGAATTATCACTTAGGAGATGAATCAATGTTAGACATATTAGCTGAACTTCCCAAGATCCGGGAGGAGTACAAGGAACTGGAACAGAAGATGGGTGACCCGGAAGTAATCGAGAGCAACCAGTACCAACACATCTCTCAGCAGTACGCCAAGGTAAAAGAAATCCTTGCCAAGGCAGAGGAACTAAAGGAAGCCGAGGGTCGGATCGAAGAAAACGAAGAGATGCTCGAGGTCGAAGATGACGAGGAGATGCTCGAACTTATCGAGGAGGAACTGGCCGAGAACCGGGATCACGCGGAAGAACTGCGGGAAGAGATCAAGGACCTGCTCATCCCTGCGTCAGAACAGGACAAGAAGAACGCCATACTTGAGATCAGGGCCGGTGCAGGGGGCGACGAGTCGGCCCTGTTTGCCGCGGACCTCCTCCGCCTATATACCAAATACGCCGACAAACAGGGCTTTCAGGTGGAGACCCTGGAAAACAGGCCGACTTCCATCGGGGGATTCACCCTGGTATCCATAGCGATTGAGGGAAAGGGCGCCTACGGCAAGTACAAGTACGAAAGCGGCGTGCACAGGGTGCAACGGGTCCCGGAGACCGAATCCTCGGGCCGCATCCACACCTCGACAGCGACGGTCGCCGTCCTCCCCGAAGCGGAAGAGGTCGACGTGGAGATAGACAAAAACGAGGTCCGGGTTGATACGTTCAGGTCCTCAGGTCCGGGCGGGCAGCATGCGAACGTAACGGACTCCGCGGTGAGGTTGACTCACGAGCCGACCGACATCGTCGTTACCTGCCAGGACGAGAGCTCCCAGCACAAGAACAGGAAGAAGGCGTGGAGGGTCCTCAGGTCGAGATACAAGGAGAAGATCGAGGAAGCGCAGGCGGAGAAGCGTGACAGCAAACGGAGGGGACAGATAGGTCAGGGCCAGAGGAGTGAAAAGATCAGGACCTACAACTTCCCCCAAAACAGGGTCACCGACCACCGGATCAACTACACGACCCACAACCTCGAGGGAATACTGGAGGGAGGACTGGACGAACTCTTTGACGCCCTCATATCGGCAGAGGAAGAGGAGCGGCTGGAGAACTTCGAGATCGACGATCTACTGGACGACTAGCCCTGTCCCCAAGCAAAATCCTTGAAATCGTAATCCCAAACTAATAGAATCATCTAGCACGGGTCTATAGCTCAGGTGGTCAGAGCGCACGCCTGATAAGCGTGAGGTCCCTGGTTCGACTCCAGGTAGGCCCACCACTTACCACCTTTAAGTAGAATCCTCAAATTCTTTCGCAGCCTTTTCCTCGTCAAAGTAATCCAGCAGGTCAGCCAGGGTAAAGGACCCCAACACGATCAAGAATCTGTCGTAAATTACCTCCCAGAGCTTCAGGGTAGGACAGTTGTTACGCAGCGGACATGGGACACCCTCCTCGGGCGAGAGACAGTCCACCGGAGCGAGGGACCCATCCTCCAGCACCGATATGACCGACTCGATGGAGATATCTTCGGGTTGCTTGGACAGCTCGTACCCCCCACCGCGGCCCCGCTTGACCTCTACAAGGCCGGCGTCCTTCAACTCACGCATGATCTTTTCCAGAAAGGGCTGGGGCAGGTCGTACTTGCCGGCGATCTTCTTCGTGGACAGGAAACTGGAATCGTACTTCTGGGCCAGTTCGGTCATGGCCACCAGACCATAACCGCTCTTCTTGGTTACTCTCATGAATGTCTCCACGCTGGTAATTTAGGCATATAAGTCAAGATTCCACCGCTCTTAAGGGGATCGGACGTGCATTCAACTCAATAGACATTTACAATCCACTTCCACATATCGGTAGGCTTAACTAACGTTATCTTAGAGCGAATCCCTTAACATTTCAAGAGTAAAATGGTCCAGTTTTTTCTGAACCTGCGTATCATAGGAGGATTAGTGCCTTCAAAACCGTGGTTATCACGGGGGAGGCGGGGCAAAGCGATCATAGACTCGAGGTTTGAAAGAGGTGAACCCAGAAATTATAATCCAGTTCAGGTGATATCGTGCCGGAGCTGCCGGAGGTCGAAACTATCGTCAACGGCTTGCACGCCGAATTCAAGGGCAAGAGGTTGGAGAAAATCGAGGTTTCCGATCCGACCCTGTTGAGAAACACGAGCGAGGAGGAAATGGGGAAGCGGATAATCGGGAGCGACCTGAAAAGGGTTACCAGGCGGGGAAAATACATAGTCCTGAAGTTCTCCGACGAGGACTTCGTCGCGATTCACCTGAGGATGTCCGGCAGGTTGTTGGCGCTGGACCCGAAGGATAGCGCGGAACACGAGAGGATATCCTTCTATTTTGCTGACCATAACAAGAAGATCACCATGGACAACACCAGGCGGCTGGGGACGCTCGACCTGTTAAAGACTTTGGACGACGAGCCGCTGGACTCGCTGGGTCTGGAGCCCTTCGCGGACGAATATACCTGGGAAAACTTCAACGAGATCTTCTTCACGACCAGGCCGGTAAAGGTCCTGCTGTTGGACCAAAACAGGATTACCGGTCTGGGCAACATCTACGCCAGCGAGATCCTCTTCCGGGCGGGACTGGACCCGACGAAACCGGGAGAAGAGGTCTCCGAGGAGGAGAAGAAGAGGCTGTTTACCCTGATTCCCAGAGTCCTCACGGAGGCGATCAACAACAAGGGGACCACGCTGAACGACTACCAGGACTCGTCCGGAGAGAGCGGTAGCTTTCAGGACTTCCTCCGGGTTTACGGAAAGGAGGGTGGGCCCTGTCCGGAGTGCGGAGCGGAGATCGTCAGGATTGAACAGGGCGGTAGAAGTACCTTTCTCTGCCCAAATTGCCAGGACTGGGATGACGATTGACCGTGCGTTCTTTATCCCTTAGGTTAAGATTTGGTTAACAGGGGGCATCTAGTTGAAGACAGGGTGTAACATACTATGAGAGAAACAGCGGTGCTAGTAACTGCTATAGACTGGATATTTCAGATAGCTTCTTTGCTTATCGTCATCCGGGTATTCATCTCGTGGATATTTCCCGGAAACGGCAATAACGCCTTTGTCGACTTCATCTACAGGACGACGGAGCCGATTCTGGGACCAATCCGCGAATACATAATCAGGCTGATGGGCTACAAGGTACCGCTGGACATCTCCCCCATGGTCGCCATACTGCTGCTGCTGGCCACCAGGTACTTCCTCATTAGCTTCATCCAGACCCTGCTTTACTAGGGCCGGCCTTAAAAATTTAACCGCTCTTCCCTCTGCGGTCGCGCCACGCCTCCAGCAGCTCCTTCATCCTCTTCTCGTGACCCGCTTCCGTGGGAAAGTAATATCGCCGCCCGACGAGGTTGTCGGGCAGGACCTGCATGTTAGAGGTCTTCTCCTCCAGGTTGTGGGCGTACTCGTACCCTTCTCCGTACCCTTCTTCCCTCATCAGGTCGGTCGGGGCGTTTCTCAGTTCCTTGGGGACTGGATAGTCTTCCTTGTCCCTCACGTCGTCCTTCGCCTTGCTGTAGGCGCGGTAGACGGCGTTGCTTTTGGGAGCCAGGGACAGGTAGATAACTGCCTGGGCCAGGGCGAGGTCACACTCGGGGGTGCCGATTAGCTCCACGGCGTCCTTCGCGGCGACGCAGACCTTTAACGCCTTCGTATCAGCCAGGCCGACGTCCTCGCTCGCTATCCTCACCAGCCTCCGGGCGATAAAGACAGGGTCCTCTCCTCCCTCCAGTATCCGCGCAAGCCAGTAGAGCGCCGCGTCCGGCGAACTGTTGCGGATCGTCTTGTGCAGGGCGGAGATTATGTTGTAGTGTTCCTCGCCACTTCTGTCGTACTCGACGCTCTTCTTCTGCGCCGCCCTCTCTACGGTATCGATCGTGATAAGGCCGTCCGAGTCGGTCAGCTTGCTACTCAACTCGAGCAGGTTCAGGGCCCTGCGGGCGTCGCCGTCGGCGAAACTGGAGATAGTCTTCAACGCCTCCTCCTCGGTCGTAAACTCCCCATTGAACCCCTTCTCGTCCTCGAGGGCTGACTCCAGGAGGTCTATCGTGTCATCTGCGCTGAGCTTGTCGAAGACGAACACCTGGCAGCGGGATAGTATTGCGGAGTTCAATTCGAAGGAGGGGTTTTCGGTCGTCGCGCCGATAAACTTGACGCTGCCCTCCTCGAGGAAGGGCAAGAGAACGTCCTGCTGGGCCTTGTTAAACCGGTGGATCTCGTCGATGAACAGGAGGTTGCGCTGATTCGTCAGCCGAAACTTCTCTCGTGATTCCTTCAACACCTGGCGGACCTCTTTAACGCCGGACACCGCCGCGCTGAGGTGGACGAACTTGGAATCTTCGTAGTCGGCAATAAGGAGGCCAACGGTCGTCTTGCCCACGCCGGGCGGACCCCAGAATATCAGCGCTCTCGCCTGCCCCTCGTAGATGAGTTTCTTGAGGGGGCCGTCCTCACCCAGCAGGTCTTCCTGGCCACGGACTTCTTCCAGTGATTCGGGGCGTATACGGTCGGCGAGAGGTCTTTTGGAGTCGTCCGCGCCGTCTTCCTTGCTCGGTCCTGAAAACAGAGTGTCCATATTACTCCTACCTTCGAACGTCGAGGCGGAACTACCCAAAACCCAAACGGTAATTGACCTTTCATTTAAAAATACTCCCCGGACTGGGAAATATCAAAATTTTCTCCCCGCCTTCAGACCTCGCCCCCCAACCAGACGATGAGGTCGCCCCTAGCGTAAAACCTTGAAAGGGGGTGCGTCTTTTAATAATATTCCCTTGCCAAATTGTAGGTATCTGTATTTTGACTAACTGCTGAGCATAGGTCCCTAGCTCAACCGGCAGAGCACTCGGCTCTTAACCGAGGGGTTTCGGGTTCAAGTCCCGAGGGACCTACCACGCCCTACCCCTCTATCCACTGTATCTACTTCAAAGGCCCGACCTCTACTTTATCTTCCGGAGCACCGTCGTTCACCTCCATTACCTCCTCGAAGCTCTCCTGGACCCTGGTGTAGCCTCTATATATCATCAATTGATTGAACTCGGTGTCGATCCAGTTGAACCCGACGATCGCCAGGATTAGCAGGACTCCAACAACTACGATCGACGGCGTACCCCAGACCTTCTTTATCAGCTCCGAACCACGTCCACCAGTCCGACTGGGCCGGTGGATCTCGACCCTGCCAGTGAGGATAAGTGGCAGGATGTACCAAGTGGCCACGCCGGCGAGAAGTATGCCGACCGACGCGAGGGCGGGCAGGTCGGCCTGCGACACCTCCTCCAGGTTCACCCTTTCCCTTCCCGCAGCCACCACGTCGGGCGCAGGACCTTTTACCTCAGTAACACCATTCACGTTCGACAGATGGGTCTGAAAATTATGAAACGAGGTAACTTTATCTACCGTCAACGCCTCCCCGCCCGATTCCAACAGAAAGATTAACTGGTTTGAACTACCAAAGGTTCCCTCCATCTCTTGTAGAGTCTCTTCGTACTCCGAGTGCTTGGGAGTAAAAACGTCAAATTCTGGAGAAACTTCCAGCCTTGTCACACCCCATATGGCCAGCAGGTTAATAACGATAAATATCCCGATCAAGATCTTTCTATGCTTAACTACGAAATCGACGTAACGCCTCATTCCCCACCCTCCTCTAATCCGGCAAACAACAAGTCAAGTGTCTCTTCTATCTTCTCCTCTCCCCCGTTAACCCCGAGGATCTCCTCGAATATTATCCGAAAGAAGAACGTCCCCAGTACGGTCCGGCGCAGAATTCGGTTGTCGACATCTACGAACTCTCCAGCACGCTTTCCCTCGTCAAATATGGCGTCAGTTACCCTCTCCATTTCCCCCCAAATTCCCTCTTTGAAAGTCTTCGCAATAGATTCATTAACCATCATTTCCTGCAGAATCACCTTCGTCGCGGCCTTCCTTTCCCGAAAGAATTCAGCCCGTTCCTCCATTAGATTTCGCAGAAGTTGTCGGGGGGAAGCACCGTCGTTCTGCTTAATGAGTTCTGGAAAGGCATGGTTTACGCTATAATCGTGGAACTCGTGCATTAGGTCCTCCACTATCTCCTGGAGCAATTTGCTCTTCGTCCCGTAATACTTGAATATAGTTCCTTCGGAGACCCCGGCATTCTGGGCGATCTCCTTCGTGGTAGTCGAGGCATATCCATTCTCGGCGATATTTTCTATCGTGGCTTCCAGTATCTTCTGTTTCGTGCGTTCCGATTTCTTCATTGGATCAGCCATTCACCTCCAGAAACGCAGGATAAGACATAAAAATAAGTAAGTACTCACTTATTTTATTAACATGCCATAGACTTGTCAACCCAGGGTTTTCAGACCATAAGAGTTGTAAGCTGTTCCAGGCCGTGCTAGACTAAAGGCAGCAGGGGAGGTCTTCGGGATGAACAGAGGGATGTTCGCGACGTTTATTCTTACCCTTATTAGCTTTGCCTCATCTGTAGCCGTAATAACAGTTCCTCCGTTTACGGAAATAATTAGTGGCTCTCTCCTGTTTCTGGTTCCCTTCGGCATATTCTTTCTGATCTCCGCAGTCCTATTTACGATGGCCCTAAAGTGGGGTGTAAGAGGTAAACTCAGGGGGTTCCTGCTTCTGGCTGGAGGATCGGGGATCGGCGTATTTCTAAGCATCCTGCTCCACAACTTCGTCTACGGGTTATTCATCTACGCCTTCGGTGAGGGGATCTGGGGAGGAGTGGGTGGAGACGAACCCTTCTTCTTTATCCTGGGTTTAATCGTCTGCCCCGTAGGGTACGTGGTCGGCTCCCTGGGCACGCTCTATTTGACGTTCACCTCATCTGAAGCGAGATAGTATCTGAGTACCTTGGGAATTACCTCTGGGGGGTCTGTTTTTGCCGGGTCTGACACGCCGTCTCCAAAGAGTTTGCTCGGGAGGTCTCCAGCAAGACTGATAGGACGAGGGTTCGTCCAGTTAGTGCAGTTTAACGAATTAAGCCCTACAAGGCGGATCAAGTGCAGC
>JAGYME010000040.1 GCA_018400715.1 Candidatus Bipolaricaulota bacterium | reverse complement strand
ACCGCGGAGGAGAAGTCCCTGGTTAACTTCGCCCTCTATGCCGGCATCCCTGAGGACCTATCCCTGATCGAGGGTATAGCAAAAGAAGGGGCAATCGGGTTTAAGCTCTACATGGCCCAGGAAGAGGTCGACTTGCCGGACCTCTATGCGAAAGTTAAAGATTACAGCGCCCTGCTGACAGTTCACGCGGAAGCACCTGAGCACATAAATTCGGCGGGAGAGGAGATAACCTCCCCCGAAGAATACGTAGCTTCCCGACCCCCTACCGCCGAGATAGAGGGGGTCAAGCAGTTGTTAAGCGGCGAGGGGATACGGTTACACATTGCCCACGCCACCCTGGCAAAGACGGTAAAGATGTCAAAGGATAGGGCGACAACGGAGGTAACCCCTCACCACCTGTTGCTGTCGCGGGACGAGGTCGACCTGAGCGACTTTACCGCGGTGATGAACCCGCCGCTGAGGACGAAAGAGGAGCGCGAGGAGCTGGCCGGGTTATTACTCGACGAGATAGATTTGATCGCCAGCGACCACGCTCCCCACCTCGAAAGGCAAAAAAAGACTTCACACCCGGCGGATGCCTCTCCGGGGCTTCCGGGCGTGGAGACCATACTTCCCCTATCTCTCACGTACGCGGACCAAGCTGGCCTCCCGCTGCCGGACGTGGTGGACAAACTTTCGCGCAACCCGGCCCGTCTGTTCGGGTTCTCCCGCCGTGGAGAAATCAGGACGGGCAACTGGGCCGACCTCACGGTCGTAAATCCGGACGTGCGAAAGAGGATTTCCGGAAGTGACTTTTTCTCCAAGGCGAAGATAACTCCATTCGAAGGCTGGGAGGTCTCCTACTGGCCGGAGATGACTCTCGTAAACGGAAACGTCGTCTACAGGGACGGTGAACTGACGGGCGAAGGCGGTGGGACCTTTATCACGGGTGAGGGTAGAAACGATGGCTAGCAATACGACGACGGAAGTCTTCGGGCTCAGGCTGGAGAATCCCCTCCTCCTCGCCAGCGGGGTGGTTGGTACGACCCCCGGCGGACTCAAGTCGGCTGTCGGGGCCGGCGCCGGCGGAGTGGTTACCAAGAGTCTCGGTCTGGAGGCAAGAGAGGGGCACAGTTCCCCAAACGTGGTGGGGGTCGACTGTGGATACCTGAACGCCATGGGTCTTCCCAACCCCGGCGCCGAATACTTCGCTGACGAGCTAAGCGGGATGGACGTTGGTGCCCCGGTGTTTGCCAGCATCTTTGCCGAGGACCCTGATCAATTTGCCCGCCTGACGGAGATCGTCTCGCCCGTCGCCGACGGGATAGAGCTCAACCTCTCCTGCCCACACGCCGAAAAGGTCGGTTCCGCTATAGGAACGGACCCGGAACTGGTGGAGAAAATAGTGTCGCGGGTAGTTAGCTCTACCGACCTCCCGGTGCTGGCCAAGTTAACGCCCAACACGGACAGGATAGTAGACATAGGCAGGGCAGCTGAGTCCGGAGGGGCGGACGGAGTGGTGGCGATAAACACCGTTGCGGCCATGACAATAGATATTAAGACCAGGAGACCCATCCTGGGTAACGTCACCGGAGGACTGTCGGGAAGGGCAATTCATCCAATAGCCGTTAAAGCTGTATACGACCTTTACGAAGGGCTTTCGGTTCCGATCGTGGGAGTCGGTGGCGTGGAAACCCCGGAGACTGCGATAGAGTTGATCCTTGCCGGGGCGTCAGCCCTACAGATCGGAACGGGTGTGGCAACCCGCGAACTCTCAGTATTCCGAGAGGTGGACGAGGGATTGGCGGAATTCATAGCCGAGGAAGGACTGGAGTTAGAAGAGATGGTTGGCTTAGCGCACCACAAGTAGAAGTCTAAACTCACAACTATAAACTTACCCCGAACGTTGCCAGCAAAATAACTATTACCGGTGCCAGGACTATGGCCGGGAGGAAGTTACTTACCCTGACGTCTTTTATCTCCAACAGCGCCAGACCGATTCCGATGATCAGTATTCCACCCGTGGCGGACAGCTCGCCGACGGCAAGGGAGTTGGCTACCTCTTCCGCCCCCAGACTTCCCCGGGCCAGGGCAGCAACGGCGGTGAGGCCACCTTGATATAAGATTAACGTGAAGATAGAAAAGAGAACGCCAACTCCAAGCGTCGCAGCAAAGACCATGGCCGCGAACCCGTCCAGTCCGGCCTTTATCGCCAATAACTTGAAGTTGCCGGTCAGCCCGTCCTGAATCGCGCCCAGTACCGTCATCGGGCCAACGGCAAATACCAGGCTGGCGGTGACGAAACCTTCGCTGAAAGTATCCTCCTGGCTCCGTGCGGAAAAGAGTCGCGCGGAGGCCCGCTTCATCGACTCTCCCAGCCGGTCGAGACCGGCCTTTATTCCCCACCACTCTCCCAGCAAGCCCCCGAAGACCATGCTCGCCATGGGAATGAATATGTTAACCGTGTCCAGCGCCATGCGGAAACCGATGATCAACGTCACCAGACCCAGTCCCTTCATGACGATATCTCGGAGATTATCGGATAGCGCCTTTCCCGCCAGGAGCCCGATACTACCCCCGACGATAACTGTAATGATGTTGATTATAGTTCCAAGGCCTACCATGGAAGATCCTTCATACGTCCTGACTAGCTTGTCAGGTAACTTTCGATCGCGTCGATCGTCACGTCAATATCCTCTTCGTTCACGTCAAGATGCGTGACAAACCGAATGTTCTCCTTATCCCGTGGCCCAATTACGATCCCGTCTTCCTTCAACTCTCCGGCCAGTTCCTCGGCGTCGACGCCGATTTCCGTCGTGTTGGCAAAGAATATGTTCGTCTCGGTAGGTTCCGGCGTTATCATGAAACCCATCTTTTTGAGGGCTTCCGCCAGTCTCCTGGCGTTCTCGTGGTCTTCGGCCAGCCGTTCGACGTTGTTCTCCAGCGCGTAGACGCCGGCGGCGGCAATGATTCCTGCCTGGCGCATTCCGCCCCCAAACCTCTTCCTTCCCACGAGGGCATTTTCGATGAACTCTTCACTGCCCACCAGCACCGATCCGACCGGCGCTCCGAGGCCCTTGGAAAGACAGAACATAACAGAATCAAAGCCATCTACCAATTCGTCGACCGGTACTCCGGAGGCATCGGACGCGTTGAAGACCCTGGCACCGTCGAGGTGGACAGGGATATTCACGGATCGAGCGTAATCAAGTAATTCTCTCATCTCTTCGAACGGATAGACCCTGCCACCTTGATTGTTGTGAGAATTCTCCAGCGCGATTAACCCGGTATCGGGAAGGTAATATTTATCGGGGTGTATCGAGTTCTTGACCTCTTCTACGGGAAGGACGCCGTCGTCCGTCTTGATAGTCCTCGGCATGACGCCAGAAAAGGCCGACATCGTGGCCAACTCATAGATGTAAATGTGACTATCTCCCTCCAGAATAACCTCCTCGCCGGCCTCCGTGTGAGACCAGATCGCTACCTGGTTCCCCATGGTGCCGGAGGGAACGAACAACCCCGCTTCGAACCCCAGTAACTCAGCAGCAAGTTCCTGTAACCGGTTTATCGTTGGGTCTTCGGCGTAAACGTCGTCACCAACGGGCGCAGTAGCCATCGCCTCCCGCATCTCGTCGGAGGGCTTCGTCACCGTATCGCTTCTCAAATCGATTTCGGACAAAACAATCACCTCACGATAAGCAATTAAAAAAGGTTACATCAGCGACCCAATTCATACAACATGCTGGTCAGATTAGTACACCAACTAGATCCGAGAATAAACTTCTCCCGCCAGTCCAACGTTATCCGCGTTTTTTTCTAGTACAAAAGCCCCCGTAAATTTACCGCAAAGATACGGTCTTTTTTAGGTTTAAGAAACCCGGCTAGTTGATAACATTTAATAGGGTATATTGAGAAATAAATTCTAAAAAGGAGGAAATAGACCAATGGATATTACGTTATCTGTGTTAAAGGCAGATATCGGTAGCATTGGTGGCCACATCACGCCTTCCGAAAGCCTGCTTTCCAGGGTTGAAAGCTACGTGCAAAACGAAGGGAGTGGCCTGTTAATCGACTATCACATCGCCCACACGGGAGACGACATCGCTCTGCTTATGACTCACACGAAGGGAGAGAACAATGAAGGGGTACACCAACTTGCCTGGGACGCGTTCCAGGAAGGAACGAAGACTGCAAAGGAACAAGGTCTGTACGGAGCCGGCCAGGACCTGTTAAAGGACGCCTTTTCCGGGAACGTAAAGGGAATGGGTCCTGCCGTGGCTGAGATCGAATGCGAAGAGAGACCGAGCGAGCCGTTCGTTCTGTTCATGGCGGACAAGACGGAACCCGGCGCCTACAACCTTCCACTTTACCTTACGTTTGCCGATCCGATGAATACGCCGGGGCTAATTCTCTCGCCAAATTTGGGTAAGGGCTTCAAGTTCGAAATCCTCGACATAGAACACACGGAGGCGGACAGGGTTATCGAACTGAAGGCACCGGAAGACCTGTACGACATAGCTGCCCTCCTGCGAGATAACGGGAGGTTCGTCGTCCAATCTATCTACTCGGTTAACTCCGGGGAACAGGCGGTCGCCTGTAGCACGACTAGGCTCAACAAGATCGCCGGCAAGTACGTCGGCAAGGACGACCCCGTCGCTCTAGTCCGGACCCAGAAGAACTTCCCCGCTACCGGCGAGGTCCTTGCCCCGTACAGGATCGGACACTACGTAGCCGGGTTCATGCGCGGGAGCCACAACGGTCCACTCATGCCAATATCTCAACGTGACACCGTCTCCTTCTTCGACGGGCCGCCGATAGTCTCGGCACTAGCGTTTTCCGTCAAGGAGGGAAAGTTAACCGAACCAGTGGACGTCTTTGACAACACGTTCTGGGACGAGGTGAGGACCAAGGTATCGAGAAAAGCCCAGGAGATGAGAGAACAGGGGTTCTCCGGACCGGCAATGCTCAACTACAGCGAACTGGAATACGGCGGTATCACGGAGAGAATGGAAAAACTCGACGACGAGTTTAGAATCGAATAATAGACTATCAATTAGAGAGATTTACCAGACCAAAGAAAGCGGGGCTCCCCGGCGGGGAAGGACCTTCCGGGTGAGCCCCTTTTTCTGTTGGAAATTACTCTTCTTCTTCCTTCTCCTTCTTCTTTCTGCCTTTCGCGCTCTCCGCTATCTTCTCCACCGCTTCCGGGATGAGCTCAATAATCGAGTCGAACTTCGAGCCCTTTTCACCGATGGCAACTACCGATACATCTCCCTTGCTTTCCACTATCAGGGCGGCAGGTTCTATCTTTACCCCACCGCCAGCACCGCCACCGGAGCCGACTGAACTGTCTTCTTCGTCCCTTCCTTCTCCTCCACCGCCGCCGTATCCCACGCTCATCTTACAGACGGGGACTATCGTGCTTTCCTTGAGTTGCATCGGTTCTCCAAAAATTGCATCGGTGCTGGCATAACTCTTCAAATCTTCCGCCAAACTCTCTATCATTTCAGAAATCTTCATAGGGATCAACCTCCAGTTGATTTTTTTGAGTAAAATATTCTTAACCATTCTTTATTAGCCGCCATATCCTTCGTTTCGGAAGATACCACGCAGCAATCACTGCTACGTATACCGCGCTCCCCAACATAATCTCCACCCTGCCCCGCCCGACCAAATCCATCTTCTCCTCTACGAAATCGGGCCTGAGATCTATCCTGGCTACGGGAACCAGGCTCGCCAGACACCCTGTTAACCCTTCAACGCAACCGTAAAGGGTACCCGTAAGATAGGGATCCTCTAGTCCATAACTTCCAGTCAGACTCAACCGGGAAAACCTGCCATACCTTCCCAGGTGTGCGAGAAGTTTTTTGGCCGCGGGGAGAACTTCGGGGATCAACCCTAACCACTCGGTGGGGCTCCTCCGCCCCTCCCCTTCCTTTTTCTTTTCCTTTCCCTTTTCCCCTTCCCCCGTCTTCTCCTTGCCCCTTCTCCCTAATTTCCAACTGAATCTCATGTAGCTAACCCGCGCTCGGAGGCCGTTATCATCCCAATCGACTTCCAGGCCCACACGTCTAGTCAATATAAACGTGAACGCAACCACTAAGGACGCTAAAACAATAATCAGGATCATTATAAACGTTTTTGGTTATAAAATACGACAAAGGTTTGCCCCGAACTGATAACTACACTTTGTTCAGGCAGGACTCCAGTCGGTAGCGTTATTATAACCGAATCCGTGTCGTTTTGACACGTTATGTGAAGAACCTATCCAGACTGGTGAGCCCGCTTAATTTCTCGTATCTTTAAAGTGAGGTGGTCATAATGAAATGGGCATTGCTTGGTCTGGCTCTCTTACCGGCTCTCTTTCTAATCGGCGTCGAATCCGACGAACCGCCACGCCAGGAGACGGTCGATAAGCTCGACGTAGAAAAATACCTGGGCAAGTGGTACGCGGTGGCGGGGATACCCCAGTTCTTTAACAGGTCGTGCGTTTGGGGAAACAGCGCGGAGTACAGCCTCCGGGAAGACGGGCGGATAGACGTGTTAAATTCCTGCTACAAGGAGAGCGGTGAGAAGACCAAGGTCCGGGCAGTCACCTGGGTGCCGGATGAATCGGAGCCGGGAAAGCTGAAGGTCAGCTTCGTCCCCCTGTTCGGGTACAGGCTCTTTTCGGCAGACTACTGGGTAATAGAACTGGGAGAGGACTACGATTACGCGGTAGTCGGCCACCCGAATCGGACGTTTGGCTGGATACTGAGCAGGACCCCCGAGATGGAGGAAGAAAAACTACAGGCCATCGGAAAACGACTGGAGGAAATGGGTTACGACTTCTCAGAATTCGAGAGAAACGCGCAGAGTCCACCCGGGGAATAATTCACTCGCGTCTCCCCCCAGAAGATAAGAAAGCTACCCCGCTTCGATAGCGACGTAACGGGGTAGCCCTGGTTATACACGTAAGCTCACTAGAAGTTAGACTAATACCCGCCGTATTCCTTGGCAGTCTCGATCATTGCCTGGACGTTTTCGTCCTCCGCGTTGTCAATGGCGGCACCGTTGGACAGGATGTAACCGCCACCCGGAGCGACGTTATCGATCAGTTCCTTACAGTAATTTTTCGTACCCTCGGCCGTCTTGGTGATGAGTAACGAACTTGAGACGTTACCCTGGATACAAGCTGTACCCCCCAGTTCCTCTCTGGCATCTTCCATATCAGTAGCGTCGAACATCCAGATCGTGCTCCTTTCCGGCACGTCCTTTATGATATCCAGCCTTTCGTTGTAGGACCCCTCGACGAACATCACGGGGACCAACCCCTCTTCCGTGAGGCTCGTAATGACCGTCTGCAGGCCGGGCCAGTAGAACTCCCTGAACTGGTCCCTGGACATAAAGCTGTCCGCGCCTTTGTGTAACGGGATAAAGACGAAGGGGTTGTTGTTCATCTTAGCCTGTCCTACAGCCGACTGTATCAGGGTGGGCGTAATCTGTTCCATCGCCTTTTTCAGCTTGTCCGGCCTCCTCATGATATCTACCATAACTCCGCTCGTACCCCTCTTCGTGTCTGCAATCACGTCGAAGGGAGCCTTGGCAAAGCCACCGAGCAGAATTGGATACCCCGACCCGATTATCTGCCCGTCGATCTCACCAATCCTTTGCTGCCAGGCTAGAGTCTTTTCGCCTACTTCCATTAAAGTGTTCAACACGGACTGTACTTCCGGGGTCCCAAAGGGCATGAGATACGGAAAGATGAACAATTCGAGGACGTTGGTAACGGGGAGGAGGTCCTCAAGAGGCTCCAACTCCGAGGCTATCCTCGGCAGGTACTTCCTCAGCCAGAAATCGGACGGGTCGTTAATCAGGTGGTCGTATTCCTCCGGTTTCATGTACTCCTTCTCCACCGCTTGGTAAGAAGTGTTCTCCGGTGCTCCATGTCCCGGCCAGTTGTAAAGCTTGAACCCTATCTGTTCAAAAACATCCCCCGGCGGACCGACTAGCATGGACCCCATGAACGCGTCGGGCTCGAAGTCAAACACGTAACTCTTCATCGCGTCTTCCAGCTTATCGAAGTCGTACATCATCGACTCGCAGGTATGTCCCGCGTGAAACGCGGGGAAGAAGTTGGTCATGGGGATTACGGGCACCCGGTCCGGCTCCTTTAACTCGACCGCGTCCCAAATTCGCCCCGCCCTTTTTTGATAGGCTTCCTTAGCTTGATCGTCCTTGAATTGGACCCCTTCTCCCGAGACCCAGTCCTTGAACATCTCCGTTCTCTTCTCTTCTCTCGATTTAACTTTCTCAGCCATGTTAATTCACCCCCACCCATTTCTTCGCGAGGCGGACCGCTTCCATGGCGTCCTCACCCCAGTCGTCAGCACCAACGTGTTCAGTAACTTCCTGATTGATCGGAGCTCCCCCGATCATTATCCTGACGTCTTCCCGCAGCCCCTCACCATCGATAACCTCAATGGTCTCTTTAAGGTCGTCAATGGCAGTGGTCAAAAACGCGCTCAAGCCGACCACCTCGGGCTTTAATTCCTTTATATTGTCCACGATCTCCTCGGGAGGGACGTCGACGCCGATGTTGTGAACGTCGAAGCCATTTATCTCCAGAACGAAGGAGACGATACCGCTACCGATGTCGTGAATATCTCCCTGAACGGTAGCGATAAGGACCTTTCCCAAGCCCTCTTCTTCAGAATCTCCGCCCTTTAGTTCCGGCTTGATGAGCGCCATCACGTCGTCAAGGACCTCACCGGCCAACATCAGTTCCGGCAAAAAGTACTCCTTCTGCTCATAACGCTCTCCTACTTTAGTTATTCCTTTCCGGCATTCATCAAGGACCCTCTTTGGGTCCTGGCCCTTTTCGATCTTTTCCTCGACCAGACTCATTATCCTATCTTCGTTAAGGTCCGAAATTTCCTGCACCAAGTCATCTGACATACTTACCCCTCCTTAAGGGTTGATCAAATCTTAAAGTCGCCGCTTAAAGTTATTCTGCAAGTGGAGTCGGTCACCTCCGATTCTACGTATATCGACCCACCGGGTATTTACCTCGCTCGTTACACTTTTTGCGTGCCAGAGAGTCTGTCTCTAACGCCGGGATAGAGGTCGAGGTCTTTGTGGGGCAGGTTAAGGGACTCAATAAACTTATCCCGAAAAGCTGAACTCCCGGCGATTTCGACAAACTCGACGAACTGGGATATCCGTTCTGCTTCTTCCATCTTGTTCTTGTTGAGCAGAGCCACCTTTGCCCCCTCACCGGCTGAATTACCCATAGAACTTATTCTCGACAGGTCGACCTCGGGGAATAGACCGACCGTCAGGGCAGATTCCTTGTCTATGTAGTTTCCAAACGCCCCACCAAGTAGCACGCGATCGATCTCCTCAACACCGATCTCGTCCATAAGTACCCGCGTCGCTGCCTGGATAGCACCTTTGGCTTTCTGCAACTCCCGAACATCGCCCTGGGTAATGACGACCTCGCCATCGATTCCCGCCTCCTCTTCACGGACGATAACATATTCAACCTGACCGTTTTCTCCCTCCCTAACCCTCTCCGCATCTACACCCGCCTGAAACCGTCCCCCGTTGTCGATCACTCCACACTTCAACAGTTCGGCGACCGCGTCCAGGAGCCCGGAGCCACATATACCTACCGGGGGTTGGCCACCAATCGTTTCGTAAGAGGGTTCCAGCGTGTTTTCATCGATATTCATCCTTTCTATGCTGCCTTGTTCCGCCCTCATCCCATGCTTAATGTTGTATCCTTCCAGTGCCGGACCGGCTGCCGCGGAGGTAACCATTACCCCGTCGGAATTTCCGACCGCGACCTCGCCATTAGTCCCAATGTCAATCACCAAAGTCATTTCTTCCTGCTTATATATCTCTGATATCAGCAGTGTGCTCACGTGGTCCGCCCCAACCCATCCACCAGTTAAAGGGAGCCAGTCCACGTAACCGGTCGTCGCGATATCGAGGCCAAAATCACGCGCTTTCAACCTGTACTTGCCCTGCCTACCGGGTACGAACGGGGACCTCGAGATGTAATTCGGATCTATCCCCAGAGCAAAGTGGTGCATCGCGGTATTCCCCACGAAAACTGAATAATACAAGTCATCTCTTTCCAGTCCCGCCCCCTCGAGGGAGTCGTCAATTAGGTCGTTTACCGCGGAGATTATGAACGACCTCATCTCTTCCTTGTCGACACTTCCGCCGTGGACTGAAGATATCCTGGTGATGATATCTCCCCCCACTTCCACCTGGGGGTTGACCCTTGATTCAGCTGCCAGGGTCTTACCGGTATTCAAATCAACGAGATAGCTAACAATCGTGGTCGTTCCCACGTCCACGGCCAAACCGTAGAGTTCATCCTGCCAGCCAGCGTCGATGCCGATTATTTCGCTATCGTCAAAGAGGGTTACGGTCAGGTCGTAGCTATCTCCCGAGGAGGACGAATTTCGCAGGGCCCGCGGCAGGGATTTCTGGACTCGGTGGTCGATATCAGTTACATCGATCCCGTAACTGTCCTGTACCTCACCGGTCAACCGTTCGTAATCGCCCCGGGGGTCGTCCAACGAAGGTTCCGAAAGGGTAACATGCAGTTTTTTCAGCACCGGCCGCTCTTCTACTTCCAGCGTTTGGCCGTCCTCAAGTATGATCTGCGCCCTCTTCCGCGAATACTCGGGGATTTCTAGCACCACCTCACCGGAGAAAAGATCCGCCTGACAGGCCAGACGGTAACCCTTATCGAGTTCCTCTTCGGTGAGTAAATTACGTTCTGCATCCGTAAGACCGGTCAACTTCCCATGGCTATCGGCAACTTTGACCTTACACTTCCCGCATACCCCACTTCCGCCACAGTAGCTTTTTACCGGGACATCAAATTCTTTCAAAGCGTGGAAGAGGTTCTTTCCGTCTCCCTCTCCACCGTCAAGATCATTCTTGGAAATTCGGACCTCACTCATATGCTTCTCGTTCTCCTCCACTCCCCGCAAAAATTACCCGCTCAACTCCTCCCTCACGTGGCGCAGGGTCTTCTTGAGCAACCTCTTGAACTCTGCTCGCTCCTCTCTACTTATTCCACGAAACATCGCGTCCTCCTTTTCCTCAAGGATGGATATCAGGATAACTCGGAACCTCTCTCCTTTTTCAGTGAGGTAAATTAGGTTGCTCCGCCTGTCGTCGGGATCTACGCTACGATATATAAACCCCTTACCCGCGAGCTTATCAATGGTCTTCGTGACAACGGACTTGTTGAGGTCATAGAGGTCTGCCAGGTGTTGCTGGCTGACCCCGTCTTCATTGTATAACCCCATCAGTATCGGTAGCTGACTGGGAGTTATGTTTAGTTGTTCAATTTTTTCGCTGACGAGGACGTATTGAGCCTTGTCTAATTGCGTTATGTACTTCCCAGCGTGATCGAGGCTCTCGATTTCTCGAGTCGAGTCGATTTCCCGCACTCCTTCAGTTCTTTTTGCTCCACCTTCGCTCATTTCCTCTTTCTCGCTCATATTTGCCCCCAACCTTTTTGTCGCCATCTCCGGACGCAAGGATTTGGACCATATTAGTCGTTTGTATGACCATTATATGAGAATACGGAAATTTAGTTTCATTATCAACTGTTTCGATTGAAACTAATTTACCATTCCTTTACAATGGCACAAGAATTTATTTCTAGGAGATATCAAGGATGAGACAGACCCCGAAACTAGAAAAAGGTGAAACCGATTCCCCGTCTACCAGACGCTGGTTTATCCTGGGAGTAGCTTGGTTAAGTTACTTCGGCATCGCCCTGTCCTGGTACGTCATGCCAACGTTGCAGCCAAAGCTTATGGAAATCTACGGGTTAAGCCAGAGCCAGTACTCGACGGCATTTACGATTCCGTATTTGGTCGCGGGGCTTCTGGCTCTTGGAGGAGGGACGCTGTCGGATAAGCTGGGGGTCCGCAAGGCGGCAACCTTGGGGATAATTGTTGCGGCGCTGGGTCTGATGGCCAGGTCGATAGTGGGAGGATATATCAACCTACTGGTGCCGATGATAGTAATCGGGATGGGTATGGGGTTAATCATGCCCAACCTCCCCAAACTCGTCAGCGTCTGGTTTCCCCCGGAGGAAACAGGTCTAGCGACAGGAATCTATAACACGGGACTCATGGGCGGAGTCTCTACAGGGCTTATCGTCGCACCAATTCTTCCGGGCTGGTCGTCCGGAAATATCATGCTTGGCGCGTTCGTCCTTGCCCTGGCCGTCGCCTTCTTCCTTATAGTAAGGGACTTCCCACGGGGAAAAGAATCGCGGGGCTCTTCGATACTGGACGGGCTAAAAGCGGCGATGGGGAGTTCGAGCATCTGGCCGGCAACCCTGGCGATATTCGTCGCACTGGCGGGTATGGTGTCCTTTCAGGGAGCGCTACCAACGGGGCTAAACGAAGTGTACGGGATCTCGATGTCAACTGCTGGAGGTATAGCCTCACTTATAACCTACCTGGGAATAGTTGGGTCCCTTACCATCCCTCCCGTAGCCAGCAGACTTGGCAAACAGGGCATCTTCTTAGCGGTCCTGTCGGTCTCTTTTTCCGTGTTTATGGTCTCCGCCTGGGTTTTCGGTGGTAGTCTGGTCTTCCTCTGGGTGGGGACGGCGATCGCTGGCTATCTCGCCGGTGGTACTCTGCCATTACTTATGGAAGTACCTGTCTTTTTAGCTCGGGACGAGGACGATCCGGTAAACCAGGAACACGTAGGGGGTGCATCCGGGTTGCTTACTTCCGCGATGAACCTCGGGGGGTTCGTCGGCCTACCGTTCATCGTCACCCCATTTATAACCAATTTTAGTTATACAATGGGTTTTATCGTCGCCGGAGTCCTGTTTGGACTCCAAGCACTCTTTTCCCTGTTTATCAGGTTTCCCGAATGAATTGAAGGCAACCCCGTCAAGACACCCCGAGACCACCTAACCTAAGTCGAAACGAACGGACCTTATTGACCAGAGTAATTACATTTATATAATCTATACTAGGTATTGACTGGACAAAGGAACCTAGACAAACAAATAATTGAACATCGTCCCCAAAGATTTCTAGCCTAAAGAGGGGCCTGAACCTAAAAATTGACAACCAAACGTCTCATCAATTAACGTTTTCGGGTAAGTTACCCGTTAAGACCGGACCGAAGAGAACACGGAGAAAGAAATGGACATATCTTTAGACGAGTTACGACCTTTGTTGGAACACGTACCCGAGGCGATATTTCTGGAGGATACCGACGGAAATATCTTAGACGTAAACGAGGAAGCCTGCCAGATGCTGGGATACGAGAGGGAAGAGCTTACAAATATGTCCGTTGAGGATTTGGTCCCCGAAGGCTCGCCCGTGTTCCTACCCGAACAACTCGACAAGTTGACAGAAGCGGAGAGGCCGGTTGAGACCGTCAACGTGAAGAAGGACGGCACCAAGATACCCATTGAGCTCAACGGCCGGTTCATGGACGTGGGAGGAAAAAAGATCATACTCGCCAGCATCAGGGACGTGACCGCCAGGCGGAACGCGAAGGAGCAACTTAAAGACGCGTTCCAGAAGCTGAGCAGCAACCGGGAAAGATACAAAGGCTACTTCGACAAGCTGGGCGACGCCGTATTCATCACCAAGGTCGCCGGCGAGGACCACGGGAAAGTCCTGGACGTAAACTCCAGGGCTACCGATCAGACGGGATACTCCCGGGACGAACTTCTCGGGATGAACATTGAGGAAGACCTCGCGGTCCCGGATACCGTGACTATAGAGTACGGAAAGGGGGACGAAAAACTGGCCCGGGGCGAGACGATAACCTTCATGGAGAAGAAGCGGAGGAAGGACGGTAGTCAATACTGGACGGAGGTCATGGTCACGCCGATCGACTACGAGGGACAGGACGCCTCACTATCCATCAACAGGGACATCACCCATCGAAGAGTCGTCGAGAAACAACTCCAACAGTACAAGATGGCAGTTGAAGGTACGGACGACCTCATGGCTGCCATAGACAAGGACTATAACTACCTGTTCGCCAATGAGGCCTACAAAAGTTTTCATGGGATAGAAGACCAGAATATCACGGATAAAAACGTAGTAGACATCCTCGGAGAAAAAGACTTCTACGATGAAGTGAAGCCGCACATCGATATTGGTTTTCAGGGACAAAAAATCGAATACGAGACCTCGCGAAAGAACCGGGAAGAGGGAAAAAGACTTCTGAAGATAACGTACTACCCCCTTACTAGCGGAGAGCACATCGAGGGGCTCGTCGGCGTAATGCAGGATATTACTGAACAGAAGAAGACGGAGCAGGCGCTCAAGGAAGAAAGGGAAAGGCTGAAGCAGCTGCACGGCGCCGTCGATATCTTGCAGCAGCAAAACACCGAGGAAGACGTCCTGCAGACCGCGGTACAGGTGGCCGAGCGTATCCTCAACTTCGAGATCTGTTCTATCGATATTGCGGAAGGGGAATACCTAGTACCAAAAGCTATCTCTTCCCAGCTGGAGCCCGACAAAAGTGCCCGCTTTAAAATCGGCGAAGGGATAGCCGGGAAGACGTTCCAGAGGGGAGAGACCATCTGGGGCGACGACATCAGAAAACAGTCGGGCGCCAAGCCTACCAGCAACGACTTCAGGTCATTTATCAGCGCTCCCATCGGAAAGATCGGCGTCTTCCAGGTAATTGGCAGGGAAGTTGGCAGCTTTGACGAAAGGGACGTCGAGCTAACGGAGATTCTGACCGGTCACCTGAGAGAGGAAATCAATAGGGTTAGGCTGGAGAAAGAGCTCCGTGAACAGGCGATACATGACCCGTTAACCGGGCTGTACAACAGAAGGTACTTCAACGAGACGTTGAGCAAAGAGGTGCAAAAAAGCGAGAGGTACGGCCACTACATCGCCTTCCTGATGATAGACGTAAACAGGTTTAAGGAGATAAACGACAGGTATTCCCATCAAACGGGCGACAAGGTCCTCGAAGAGGTAGCCAACCTGCTGGAAGAAAACGTCCGGGACGCCGACTCGGTGGTAAGGTACGGGGGCGACGAATTCCTGATCATGATGCCGGAGACAAACGGGGAGTCGAGGAATACCATCACGAGGCTGAGAAAGAACCTGGCCAAGTGGAACAAAAACTCCGACCTCCTGGACTTTGACCTCACCCTCGCGATGGGCGTTTCACACTGGAGCCCCGAGGACGACAGGGACGTAGAGGAAGTCCTCAAGGAAGCCGACAGAAACATGTACGGGGACAAGCAGAGATAAAGCCACACCATCCTTAATGCCCGCGCTCCAAGCCCCTCTTTAAATAAAACTAGGTGCCTACAAGATTGACCACACCTGAGCAGAAGACTCAGACTGTCCGCACGCCGACCTCAACGTGGTCTATTTCGCCGGTGTCCACACCGGTATAGATGTAGAATTCTTTCGTTTCGCCGGCGCTAATTTCACCGACGGCATCTCCCTTAGTGGCTAATTCCGCCTCGTCAGAGCCGTAAACTCTCACCTCGACTAAGCCACTGTGCTCCGAACTGCCAGTATTTTTCACGTGCCCGACGACCATTCCTTCGCCGGATGCGTCCAGGACTCTCCAGCCAGTTACTGTGAGGTAAGGATCGATCGCCCCAACATCTCCAGTCACCGTAATCTCTTTAGTGGCGCTACTACTAGCCCCACCGTCGTCTGTAACGGTTAACTCGACCTGATAATCACCAGGATCCGAGAAAGTGTGCGTGACAACCTCCTCCTCACTAGTTTCCCCCGAGGAGTCATCTCCAAAATCCCATTCGTAGTTGACCACATGACCGTCCATGTCCTTTGAGGCTACAGCGTCAAACGTCACTTCCAGAGGAGCCGTGCCCAGTGACGGGTCTGCAGAAAAGGAGGCGGTCGGCTCTTGATTGGTGGTTAGTGGCGAACATCCTGACAACAAGAAAACAAGAGAAAATAACAGCAGGGCCAAAGGTATCAGTTTTTTGCTTCCCACATATTCCCCCTCCGGTGTGATAAAAAAATGGTTATGAATATATTCTATCATTTATACGATAATTGTGGGATTTCATCAAGATATAACCACAGGAACAGGATGTTGATGCTAATGTATACCAGAATTTCAGTGATTGAAAGAGAAAAAATAAATTGAATGTGGTGGGCGAAGCAGGACTCGAACCTGCGGCCTCCTGAATGTGAGGAAGACGCCATACCACCGAAACTCATACAACGCCCTTTGGAACTACGTTACAGAGGTTCCAAGAGGGAGTAAAAATCGAAAAACCGCGCCTGTCCCTCTTTTACCTCCGTGATAATTATTGTGCTATGAGGCCAAGAATTTTGCAAGATCTGAGCGGCATAATGTAGAATTTTCATTTTTTATCATTCAAACCATCGATCGGGGAAGCTTGATTGTAGGCTTCTTTTACACTTTTATCGCTCAAATGTACATATTTCATGGCAGTGTCGATGGATTCCCAACCAAAAAATCTCTTTAAGGCAAAAGTACCCATTCCGTTTTTAACTGCCATAGTTGCTGCTGTATGCCTTAAAACATGGGGAGAAACTTTGGTATCCTCTAGGCCGGCTTTTTGTTGTAATCTCGTTACTGTCCTTTGGACGTGTCTTTTCTTCAATCTTTCACCGTTTTGCGAGATGAAAATAGTATCTTCAAAAGATTTCCCCTTTTTATCTCTCATTTTCATCCACCTTCTCAAAGCCTTGTACGTCTGGAAGCCAAAGAAAACTGTCCTCTCTTTTGCTCCCTTTCCAAATACCCTCAACGACCGTTCGTT
>JAGYME010000004.1 GCA_018400715.1 Candidatus Bipolaricaulota bacterium | reverse complement strand
ACACGTCAATACCTTTTACCATCAAAGTCTCAATCTGCCCTACCTGCTGATTCGGGCCATCGGCTGTAACGAGGAAGAACTTCGCGTTCGGTTCCTTTTCTTCCCAGTCGGCAATTGCCTGCTTGGCCCACCATACGACACCACCCGTCCAACCGTGATCGGCTGAAGGAATCGCAACACCAATCCTAACCTCATCTGCTGCCAGCGGGGTAATCCCGAAAACCCCAAGACTTAACGCGACAACGACGGCCAAAATAACGAGTTTCTTCATGATAACCCTCCTGGGTCAATAAAATTAATATCAGGCGAAAGTAAAACGTTAAAGCTATGTCTTTTTCCAACTGGTAACCGCCAACTACCACCTCCTGGAGGAGGGTAAAATCCTTTTTATTTCCCTCCTGTAGACCTTCTGGGATTATAAAAACGCTTGCGCAAGCGGTTTTATCACTTTGAATATATCACAGGGAAAAACCTTTTGCAAATAAAAAGTTCTTTTATCAGGAACGGTTTCAGATAGACTCAACTCGGGCGATCAACTAAGAAGACTCCCGAATTTTTAATTCCGTCTTCAACTCGAGGATCCTAGGTTTTCTCGGTTCGCCCTCTCCACGCAGCTGTTCAAACAGAAGTTTTGCCGCCTGATAACCCATCTCATAGGGCTGCTGGGCAACGGCAGTTATGGCCGGATTAAAGCTCGCGGCCCAATTTGGATCGTCGAACCCGACCAGGGCTACTTCCTCGGGACACCTAACGCCCACTTCTTTGAAGTAGAGGAGTATACCCTCCGTCATCAGATCGTTAGTGCTAAAGATCGCACTTACTTCAGGGTTTTCGTTCAGCAGAGTCCTGGCCGTCTCATAAGCCCCCTCAACTTCCATCCCTGCCTGCCTGATCAAATCCTGGCGGACCTTAATCCCGTTGTCAGCCAAAGCTTTCTTGTACCCCTCAAGCCTTTCGTTGAAGCTACTGATTCCCGAATATTCGAGGATAATCCCGATGTCCTTATGGCCTCTATCGACGAGGTGCTGGGTCGCCTGGTAACCACCATCTCTGTTGTCGGAGTAAACCTGGTCTATCTCAAGGTCTTCCATCTTCCTGTCGATAATGACGAGGGGGATCTTCTCATACAGCAGTTCCCGTAACTCTTCGTGCCCTTCGTCAGTTGGCGATATTATAAAGCCATCCACGCGCTTGGATTTCAATAGGGATATGTTCTGTCTTTCCTGCTGCGAGTTCTCGTCCGTGTTGCTCAAGATAAGGTTGAATTCCTTTTCCCTAGTGTAGTCCTCTACACCCCTGGCAATGTGAGGGAAGAAAGGGTTTGAAATATCTGACACCATCAGGGCGATCATCTGGCTCTTGCCCTTACTTAAACCCTGAGCGATGGGGTCGGGATGGTAACTTAACTCTTCAATTGCCGTATTCACCCGTTCGGTAAGTTCCGGGCTTACGTATCTGGTACCGTTGATCACGTGCGAGACTGTCGTTATGGAAACGTCGGCCAGCCTGGCCACATCTTTCATCGTCGCCATATCAGCTTCTCCGTTAAGCGGTTGCGTAACCGTTTACAAGTACGATACCATAAAATAGTAGAATTGTCAATTTCGGGGCTTCCGATCAACTGGCCTTCTCTTCGACGTCCAGTCGCGAGTAGATGTCCGTCACTATCTCGTCTATTGTTTCCGTTAAATCGGCGTTTTCAAGGACCGTAACACCCGAACTACGCGCGACTTCAAGTATGTACTCATGGATCCGACGAATTCGCTCAAAGTTATCTATGTACCGATGAGGGTCGCGGAGACTCCCTTTTTCCCGGGTAAAAAAATGCCTCTTGTGGGCCTCGAGATCGGGGACGTCTATCACGTATTTGAACATGTATTTTGGTCGCTTTGACAGGGCGGAATCCAGGTATCCAGGGACGATATGTACCCCGTCAAGTATCATGTCTAATCCTTCCTTCCTGCCACGCTCCACCACCGAGCCCAGCCCCCGATTTACCAGGTTAACCTGGTCGTTGAACGCGTAAATCAGCTTGTCCGTTACGTACGGCGTCTTCATGTTATCCATCGCCCTGAAGGTCGACTCGTGGAGGGTCGGTACGAGATCCCGAGACAGAATCCCCCGCATTATCTCTCGAACGGTATCGGTACCGATTATCCTTTCGATCCCCAACCTCCGCCCGATCTCAGTAGCGAGCGTCGTCTTTCCGACCCCGGGCCCCCCTCCTATGAGCACGAACATCGGCCTCTTTATCTCCGTTAACCTCTCCCTTAACCGATAATACCTCTCCTCCTTCTTCCACCCACCGGCAATCAACTTTTCTGAGGCCATTTCCTTCAATCGAGAAGCCTCGACTTTTTTCTTATCACCCTTCAGGTCGTTCACTATCTCCCCCACTATTCCGTATGCCTGATCAAGAGGAACGCCCGATTGATAAAGCGACTTTGCCAGTATGCCTTTGGAAAATGGATATTTCTTGCCACTATGAATTACGTACAATATCTACCTCCCGTGCCAGGGGGCTAGCTTACCAGATGCTCAAGGACCTGTGAAAGGTTATTTACCGTGCCACCGGTCACCTTAATCCGATTATGTAAAAAGGCGATATCAAGCCCGTGTTCGAGAGCACTTTCTACCGCCACGCTAACCGAACCGGCCTTGATCTCAGTCAACAGGACGTCGGCATCCCGGAGTCCTGACGACAGGTCTTTTCTGAGAGCCAGTTTATTAGATAAATTGTTGCTCCTGCCGGTTACCTGGACGTGATAATTGGCTATCAACTCTTCTTCAATCCTTCTTAACCCGTCCTCGGCCGCCGTAGTGGCGAGAAAGACCTTCCTTCCCCTCACTTCTCCAAATACTTCTGGACGAAAGACGGTCTCAGCCACCTCGACGTCAGGGTTAATTTCTCGCACTCCCCGCTTAATCCGGTCTATCTTGCACCTGGTTGCGGTCGGCTCCTCCGCCATGGTTATCAATACTACGTCAGCACGCCTAACGCGGTATCCCCCGAAGTACCCCAAAACGTGTTCGGGTTTCTGTTCTCCTCCCACCACGAGGAGATCTCTATCAGTGGCCACCGGGGGGATCGTCGAACCGGAACCTTCAAAGATTATCGGATCCCCGCCCAGCTCGTCTGCCAGGATCGCCCCATCCTTTACGTTAGAGATAACCGGCTGGCCGGCCATTCCACCACCACATCTCCTGCAGCCAATCGTCGTCACCCCTGTAAGCAGAGCATCCTCCCAACAGTCAGAAGCCGCGTGCCTGCCCGCCCTCGCAGCTTCTAACAACCTGTCCACCGGAGACCCTTCCCGGTGGGATTCTATTATCTCAGGTTCCGGGGGGCCGCCCCGACCCATGGAAACTATTATTGGTTCGCCTCCCGACTTACTAATCAGGTTGGTCAGCGTTACGCTGACCCCGGTCTTGCCAACTCTCTTCCCGGTCCCCAATATTCCAATCGATTTGTGCTCAAGTTCCAGGTCGCGGGAGGGTGGATTAAAGCAAAAATCTGCGCCGCAGTAAGGGAGTCCTAATTGGCCCAGGACGGATGCTATCCTGAAGCGGTCCTCGTAATTGACCACAGGTTCGTCAGAAAGGTCAAGGACCATATCGGGGACCAACTCCAGACAAGCGGCCTTAATCTCCTCTAAGGGTAGGGACCCAAGGTCTTCCCCGGAATATACCGGTAGGTCGTAAGCTGCCTCGATTGATCCACCTCGCCCCTTAACCTTCTCTCTACCACCGAGGAAGACTAACCCACTCACCTCACGGGCCACCTCTTCTACGTTAGTTAACGCCCAGCGAACGACGGGGGGATAGTGCTCACCGTCAATAAGTACCAAAACATCCCTCTCCTCAATAAGACGGGAAGTAAACGGCGTTAATCCCCGATTAGCTGCCATCGCAAATATCTCCTCTCACAGATTATATATATTTTATGTAGATAATATTTATCAATATAATTTATGTACAATTTTAGCCTTCCTAACTGCCTTTTTCAACCAGCTGGACTTCAGGCAGTGAACAAATCAAAGACTCTTGTTGGGATAACAAGGTATGAGGTATCCTGTTAAGGAGCAAGGATACCTGCGAGGTGGAACATGAATATATACCTGCCCGAATTCTATGATACCAACCTGCCAATAAGCGGGTTCATCACGCGGAAGATAATAGGAATCGACACTGGTTCAACCGTCCAGGCAGCAGCCCAAAGGATGGGCCAGTTCAACATCAGCTCACTGGTCATCGTCGAGGACGACGAGGTCGTAGGTTTCCTTACAGAAGGAGATATCAGAACGAAGGTCGTTGCCCAAGGGCTTACACCGGACATCCCTGTAGAGGACGTTATGACAGAGGACTTGATTACGGTGGATATTGGCACTTCCGTCGAGGACGCCGCAGTTACCATGGCCGACAAGGGCGTAAAGCACCTACTGGTCGAAGAGGAAGGAGAAATCTGTGGCGTATTGTCCTTCCGCGATTTAATCGACATCGAGAGACAAAAGATCGAAACATTCATATCCAGAGAGTAACGATGAAGATCCTGCATATTTCCGATAGCCACGTATCGGACACGGACCAGTTCCGGAAGGACCCTCTGAAAGACGCATTACGTGAACTGGAGACGGGCGACTTCGACCTCTTCATTCATTCCGGGGACGTGACTGACATGGGCAGGAATGAGCAGTTCGAATTAGCTGCAGACTACTTCGACGGGGTCTCGGTCCCCCGGATCATCGTCCCCGGTAACCACGACAAAAGAAGTGGGGGGCTCCCTCTGTTCAAGCAGACAATAGGCCCGGCCAAGGGAGTGGAGTTCATCGGCGAAGAGGCGGTGGTGATTTACGTAGACAGCGCGGTAAACGACCTCGATAGCGGCCGTGTGGGCACGGTCCAATTCAAGGTAATCAAGGACACGCTCAACGAATACCACGACAAGTCGGTCAAGATAGTCGTCCTGCATCACCACACAATACCGATCCCCTGGACGGGGAAGGAGCGAAACGTACTATCCAACGCGGGCGACCTCCTCGACTTATTTATTAAAACCGACGTCGACCTCGTCCTGTCCGGCCATAAACACTTCCCAAATACCTACAAGCTGGAAAACACCCTCTTTATCAACGCAGGAACCGTCTCCGATAGAAAAACGAGGTACGGAGACACAAATTCCTACAACGTCATTCTAGTGGACGAGGAGGAGATCACGGTGCAAATTAAACGATATAACGGTCACGTAAAGACAAAAAACTACGCCCGGTCGCGCAAGAATCTATTTACGGAGTTCGGTAGGAGGCGAGCCAGAATCGCTCAGATATCGAACACCTTTATTTCCGACAGCTACAGGTTCCGCGAGGGGGCGTTCAAGGATGGAGCTCAACACCTTAACGAACTCGACCCCGACCTCGTCGTTCACTGCGGAGGAATAGTCGAAGAGGGAATCGCCAAAGACTATTGGTTTGCCAGTTCGTTACTTGAAGAGATAGAGGCAAAGATACTGCTCACTCCTGCCGGAAGGGATATTAACTACCTGGGCTATCAACTCTACTCGGAAAACTTTGGCCCCCTCGACCAGACATACGATCTCGAAGGTGTTTACCTTCGAGGGATATCCTCAGCCCAGTACGACTCCAACGAGGGAGTAGTTGGGGAGACAGAGCGGACCTCGCTATTCCGCGAGTTCAGCGGGGGAGGTTCAAACTTTCAAATTTTGTTTCTCCACCACAACGTCCTTCCAATTCCTCATTCCCGGGAGAAAGGGTTGCTTGAAGACAGCGGAGACCTGCTGAGGGGCGCGGTCGATAACGAGGTCGACCTGATACTTACTGGGACCTCATCACACCCTTTTGCAACCAAGATCAACGATACCGTGGTCGCCAATGCCAACTCCTTTAGTAGCGTTTACCAGAGGAGTCTATACGGGAATTCCTTTAACCTAATCGACATATATGAGAAAGTTGTAGTCGTTTCTGAAATTAATTGCCTTTGGGGTACATGGCGGATAATGGGGATGTGGTCAATAGAAAATTCACTCTAGTATACGGACTCCCCGCGGAGTCTCATCCTCGCTAAGAGATGAGACGGAGACCGCCCTTGGCAGAGAAGGCGGCCTCCGTAGAGGGGATTGGGATGGGTTTTGTCCCTTAGAATCTCTTCAGCTTATCTCGAACTAACTTGATCTATCTTACAATAATTACTGAAAATAATTATATACATAGTTTCATTTTTATATATTTCGATTCTATTATATATTGACCTGCCATATCTTTCAAGGCCCATTTTTAAAAAAAATCGGGACTTTTCGGAAACGACTCCAGTCCGGCGACTAACCCCCGAGTCTTTCGTTTATCTCCTCCGGGTATTCGGGGAAGTAACGTTCGATGACCCCGATCTCAAAACTGGAAAGAATTGACTCCTTCGGTTCCCTTTCCAGCAAGAAACGAAATGATTCTTCTACCAGATCTTTCCTGTCTACGTCTCCTGTAACTAAATTGGCAAAGGTCGTGTCCTTTACTGATACCATATGGCTTGTTTTTGACTCTTCCTCGCGGACCTCCACGTCAAATACCGTCTCCGCATCTTTCTCCACCTTCCTGCGCACTTTTACCTTCAATCGCCTCACCTCCTAAGATAGACTTTGTCCTTGCTTGACTCCTCGATCCTACCATGAAGTTACCCGGTAGCAAGGATGCTCCGATACTCAACAAACTTCGGTGCGAGTACATCGATGGAACGTTTGAGGATGAACATACCATGAAATATTACCAAGGGGAGAAGACTTATCCACCCAATACTGGGCTTTTCTCGAGGACTCACCCCTTGATTTGCGTTAAAGGATGACCTAAGTTTGGTTATTCATTATTTTCCACTAAATGGATGAGATCCGATGAAATTCAAACCCATCCCTGAGAAGAGAAAGAAAGAGTTCTACAAGTCACTCGACTACGCGTTCAGGCCCCACAAAGAGGAAAGAAGTTATGATGACGAAGAGGATTACTGGCCCATCGTCGGTGGTGAATTCAGAGGTCTCTTCGACGGAGGCGAATTGCTCTCCGTCTCGACGATAATTCCCTTCGGAACGTTTTCACGAGGAGACGAGACTAAAATTGGTGGGATAACTACAGTTGCCACACCTCCGGAAAATCGGACCCGTGGTTTCGTCCGCGAGATGCTCAAAGAGTTGTGCGGCGAGTTAAGAGACAGGGGGATCTACCTGTCGGTCCTCTGGCCTTTCTCATATACCTTCTATCACAAACTCGGTTGGGCCAGGTCCCAGGACGTTGTAACCTATAAGGTGGACCCAGATATTCTAAGGAGAGAAGAACGAGAAAAGATAGGAAGGTTTGCTCGCATCAAATCAGGTGATTATTGCCTGATAGAGCCAGCATATCTGAATTACGTCGAAAATTTTAACCTACCGATGAAGCGCTGGGATGAATGGTGGGACGGGCATTTGATGAACCATTGGAGGATTAACAATTACTGCTATGCCTGGGAGAAGGATGGGAAGATCAGGGGTTACGTCCTCTATCATCTCCAGGAGGGACTCGGACAGGAGTGGAAGAGGAAGATGGTCGTCGACGAGATTGTCTTCGAAGACCGGACTTCCTTCGAACAACTATTAAACTTCCTGTATAGCCACTCATCGCAGGCCCACGAGGTCCTTATCAGGGCGCCGCTGGGCGAAGAGGTTCCCTTCCATCACATCTTTGACGACCCCAGAGAGGTAGAAGTAAAGGTCCAGCCAGGGGTTATGACGAGGATCGTGGACGTCGAGGCGGCGCTCGGCGCTCTTTCGCCCCCGGAGGGGCTCCACGGTCAGTTAAGAATATCGGTCAGGGACCCACTATTGGACTTTAACAGCGGTACGTTCGACCTCGAGTTCGAGGACCGAGAGACACGGTGTACCCGTGCCAACGACAAGGCAACCAGCCCTGATCTCACGGTTGACGTGAAGGCGCTGGCTCAAATCTACACGGGCCACTTATCCGTGGATCAGGCGACCTTCCTCGGCCTAGAAGCAAATCAGGAGGAGAAGCTCGACGATCTCAGGGCCCTGTTTCCCCCGGAACGAGTTTTCTTCAACGAGGGATTTTAAAGGGTAGAAATAGCGTCCTCCCGTTTACTTTCGAGTTAGCCAGTTCACCAGCCAGATTATCCCGGAAATCAGCCCTGATACCACCAGGCCGGTAACGATTGGAAAGAAAAATTCGAAGTCCTGTTCCGACTTCTTCTCCCAGGGACAAGACTACTCCTGAAGAGACGCTTTCGGTTCCACTTTTGTAGTAAAAAGTCCTCGCTCAAACCATCAACTTCTTTGTCTCTGTAATATTTATCGTAGACTAACTGAAAATCAACCGTGAGTGACTTGTTGCATCTGATTTCCCTTTACTTTATCATTCTGTAGTTAACTCGGAATTTCAGCCGAGGTGGCGGAACTGGCAGACGCGCATGGTTGAGGGCCATGTGGATATTTATCATCCGTGCGGGTTCAAATCCCGCCCTCGGCACCAACTTCACACCACGAGGGACAAATCAAGAATGAAAGTTCTCCTTGACACAAATAGTGGCGATGCACCCCCCGAGGAAATCATAGATGGAGCAATAGGAGCGCTGGGATCGGAAAAAGGGAAGGAACTACAGGTTACCCTCGTAGGCGACGAAGAGTTCAACCGGGAGTACGTAGAACGACAAACCTCAGACAGAGAAAAGATATCCTACATAAATGCCACCCACCGTATAACTATGGAAGACACGCCGACCAAGGCTGTACGGAAGAACCCTAATTCCTCGCTGGTCAAAGGAATTAAGGCCATTAAGGACGAGTCACAAATCTTCATATCTTCGGGCAATACCGGAGCCGTAGTCGCCGGAGCCCTCTTCAACCTTGGCCGAATCCCTGGAGTAATTAGGCCGGGGCTGGCGGGGGTAATGCCCACGGTAAAGAGCGGAAAGGTGGTCCTGATAGACATAGGGGCAACCACCGATGCCGACGCCAGAAATCTCGCGCAGTTCGGCATCATGGGTAACTCATTTGCCAAGAAGGTACTGGGAAAGGAGCAACCAAAGGTAGGAATGCTGAACATTGGTGAGGAGCAATCAAAGGGCAACCGTCTGACAAAGAAGACCGTTGACCTCCTGCATAAGACCGATCTAAAGTACGTTGGCAACGTAGAACCGCACCTGTTACTCACGAGCCCTCCCGCTGACGTAGTCATCTGCGAAGGGTTCACGGGCAACATACTTATAAAAGCATTTGAAGGTGGCTCCGAGGGCACGTTAGGGTTTTTTAAGAAGGCAATTTCCTCCAGCCTCAGGGCAAAAATCGGTGGTCTTATCCTCCGACCTGTGCTGGAGAGACTGAAACATGAGCTGAGTTACGCGCAGTTCGGGGCGGTCCCTTTGTTAGGCGTAAGAGGGGTCGTTTTCGTCGCTCACGGGAGATCCGAGGCGAGAGCAATAAAGAACGCGATATTATACGCATCTCAGGCTTCCCGCTGGGACTTACCCGGGGAGATTGAGGCGGAGATAGAAAGGGTTGATTTTGGTGAATGAGAAGAACCAACTGACTCCGACACCCGGAAT
Organism: Candidatus Bipolaricaulota bacterium; assembly: GCA_018400715.1. Taxonomy (GTDB): domain Bacteria; phylum Bipolaricaulota; class Bipolaricaulia; order M55B111; family M55B111; genus M55B111. The sequence continues at coordinate 74,917 of JAGYME010000004.1, read as the reverse complement.
AGTCGGGCTAGGCAAAGGCCTGCCGGAGAAAGTCCTAACGAACTTCGATCTAGAGAATATTGTCGAGACCTCAGATGAATGGATAACGAGCAGAACCGGCATAAAGGAAAGGAGGGTATTAACGGAGGGAGAGTCACCATCGTCTCTTGCAGTAGCCGCATCGAGGGAAGCTCTCGAAAACGCACCCATAACCAACGAGGAGGTTGACCTGCTTATAGTCGCCACGAACGTTTCGGACATGCCTATACCGGGTTCTTCCCCTTTTGTAGCGGACCAGCTCGACTTGAGACCGGACGTCCCCTTTTTTGACCTAAAAGCTGGGTGTAGCGGTTTTCTTTACTCGGTAGACGCAGCTTACAACTACGTGCTCGGGGGAAACTACGATAATGTCCTCGTAGTCGGGCTCGAAGCCTTATCGAGGGTGGTCAACTGGAACGATCGGAGCACGTGTGTATTGTTTGGCGATGCCGCAGGCGCAGGTGTAGTAAGCGGATCTGGTTCCACCGGGAGGATACTGGCCTCATCCATGTTTGGGGATTCCTCGAAGGCCGAGCTAATCCGACTCGAAGGTGGGGGAACAAGGTTCCCAGCCACAAACGGAAAGGAAGTCGACGCTAACTACTACGTAGAGATGGAAGGAAAAGGCGTCTTCAAGAGCGCCGTCAACATGATGAAGTCCTCCTCTTTGAAGGTCCTGGAGGAGGCTAAACGTTCGCTCGAGGACGTTGACTGGATAGTCCCCCATCAGGCCAACATCAGGATAATCAAGCAGTTAGCAAAGAGTTTAGGGGTAAGGATGGATAAGGTCGTCGTCAACCTTGACAAATACGCTAACACGTCTACGGCAACAATTCCTGTTGCCCTGGAGGAGGTCGTTTCCCAGGGCTCAGTCCAATCGGGCGATTTGGTACTATTAACAGCCTTTGGCGCTGGAGCGGCTTACGGGGCAACTCTCATCGAATGGTGATAACCTTGTCAACTGGACAGGGGTTTCTCTTCCCCGGCCAGGGCGTACAGAGCGTAGATATGAGCGATGATATCCTGGAAGAACCGGAGGCCAGAGGAATTTTCGACCGGGCGGAAGAAATTCTCGATATCGACCTCTACAAATTGATAACGAGGGGCCCAGAGGAGGAACTAAATTCGACGGTTAACGCCCAGCCAGCGGTATTTGTCGATGGAATTGCCCGAAACGAACTCTTGAAGAAAAAGGGTTATCGACCTGACCTGATCGTCGGTCATAGCCTCGGTGAGTTTACCGGGCTAACTGCAGCTGGAGCACTCACTTTTAAGGACGGCCTCCGCTTAGTCAGAAGGAGGGGTGAGATATCCAGTTCGCTCGACTCAAAGGGTTCTATGCTCGCCGTTCTCGGCCTGGAACGAGAAGAGGTCGAAAAAATTTTGAAAGAGGCCGACCGCGAGGTTACGGTAGCGAACTACAACTCCCCCAAACAGGTCGTCGTATCGGGAGATCAAGTCGGTCTGAAACACGTCAAAGAGATAGCGGGCAACAGGGGCGGAAAGACAGTTGATCTTGACGTATCCGGTCCATTTCACTCTCCACTGATGGAGGAGGCGCAGAGGAAGCTTACCGGGATAATAGACCGATTGCACTTCATCGACCCGGAGGTTCCAATAATTTCGAGCGTCTCCGGCGCTCCCGAGAGAAGCGGATCGAAGTTGAAATCGCTCATTAAAAGACAGATGACAGACTCAGTAGACTGGGTTTCCTGCGTAAACACCATGGTAGAATTTGGAGTAGAATCGACGATTGAGGTTGGCCCCGGCTCCACACTGAAAAACCTTACGAGGCGGATAGCCCCAGGGGTCGATAACAGGACTTTCAACGAGGTGTATTGATATGGACTTTTCAGGCGAGGTCGCAATAGTTACCGGTGGGGGAACCGGGATAGGCAAAGAAATCACGAGACGACTGGTAGAGAGGGGGATTAAGACCCAAATATTTTCCCGCAGCAAGGGCGAGAACACGGCGCAGAACCTCGGCGAACTCTGCGAATTCGTTCCCACTGATATTTCCGACTACGACTCCGTCAGGGACTCGGTGCAAAATACTGTAGACGAACATGGAAGGATTGATTACCTCGTGAACAACGCCGGGTTGACTGCCGACAACCTGTTGTTACGGATGTCCCACGCAGAGTGGGAGCAGATCATAGACGTCAACCTCTCGGGGACCTTTAACTGCACGAAGGCAGCGTTACGATACCTCATCAAGAACCGGACAGGCAGCATAATAAATATTTCGTCGGTCTCGGGGATACTGGGAAATCCGGGACAAGCAAATTATTCGGCAGCAAAGGCAGGAATAATCGGATTTACAAAATCCCTCGCCCAGGAATATGGATCCCGGAACCTGCGGGCCAACGTCGTTGCTCCCGGGTTCGTCGACACGAAACTGACCAGCGACATACCCGAGGAAAAGAAGGACTCATATTTACAGAACGTCATCTTGAACAGGTTCGCCAACCCCTCAGAGATCGCTGAACCGACGATGTTTCTTCTAAGCGACCAGGCCAGCTATATTACGGGGACTGTCGTCAGGGTTGACGGAGGTTTGTCATTTGGCTAGACTTGATCACGCTAACTACGACCCAAATAAAGCAATTATTAGCGTGGTTAGACGATATAGCTCGAGCATAAGGCAAAAATTTGTAAGCAAAAGTAAGTAGTCCAGAATTTATTTGAGGAAAGTTACCCGAAGATCTTACTTACAAATTTTCGGCGCCAAAGTTAATCACACATGTTGGGCACGAGCCAATATAACCCTAGGAGGTATTTATATGGAAGATCTCGAGTCACAAGTCAAGGAAATTATTAGCAGACAACTCATGGTGGACGAGGACGAGTTAACTATGGACGCCTCGTACGTCGAGGATCTGGGGGCGGATTCGCTTGACACCGTAGAGATGATCATGGAATTTGAGGACGAATTCGGGCTGGAGATCCCGGACGAAGATGCGGAAAACTTACGGACGGTGGGCGAATCGATCGAATACCTTGAAAACCTTCTTAACGAGGAATAACAATAAGAACGGACCCCTTATTTTCTTAAGCCCTCGACTGATTTAGCTACGAGGTGATAAGAGTGGAAGAAGCTCGCAGAGGTGATGTAGGACACGAATCAAAAAACCCTTACTACGAAGGAAAGAAGTACAAGGAACCGACCTTTTGCACCAACTGTGGCCTGGTATACAAAGAGGGGAGATGGGTAAATGATGATATTCCAGAAGACAACCTAAACGAAGCCCTTTGCCCGGCGTGCAGGAGAAAGCGGGACAAAAACCCTGAGGGTTTGATTTATCTGTCGGGGGATTATCTTCGAGAACATAAAGAAGAAATCATTGCCATTGCCAGAAACAACGAGGCACAAGCAAGAAGCAATCGACCCTTACAACAGATTATGTGGGCAAACTGTGAATCGAATACCCTGGAAATCGCCACCACCAACGAGCACCTTGCTCGGCGGATAGGAAAGGCGATAAAGAGAGCCCACGACGGTGAACTAGAAATAAAATCCGCTAATAATGAACGCCTGGTAAGAGTTTACTGGGCAAGGGAGGAATGACTATCCATTAAATGAGCAACAAAAACGAAGATCACGTCAAAGCAAGAGAGCAGGTGATGGAGGACTTTCTCAGAGACCTGGCATCCGACAAGCCAGCTCCTGGGGGTGGGTCAGCAGCTGCCGTGACAGGGGCGCTGTCTGCCGCCCTGTCATCAATGGTGGCTAACCTCACGGTCGGAAAGTCCGGGTACGGAGACGTCTCTGAAGAGTATGAAACTATCCTATCTAAGGCAGACGATCTCAGGGAAGACTTTCTCGACGCGATAGCCGAGGATATGGAAGCGTATAATAGAGTTATGGACGCTTACAAGGCTCCCAAGGAAACGGAGGAAGATAAGGAAAAGAGAAAGGTACAACTCCAGGAAGCACTAAAGGGGGCCACTGAACCTCCTTTGAAGATGGCAGAACTGGCAAAAAAGGTCCTCGAACTCAGCAAGGAGTGCGCCCAAACGGGCAACGCCCACGCGGTAACGGACGCGGGAGCCTCGGCAATCCTCGCTGAAGCGGCGACGAGAACAGCACTGTTGAACGTGGATATCAACCTTGGTTCGATCAAAGACGAGGAATTTGTTAATCAAACCGAACAGAAGAGGGTAGAGTTAGAAGAGGACGCGATTAAGAACGCCTCAGAGGTAGTAGAATTAATGAACGAGAAACTGTAGCCCAGACATGGAAGAAGACCTGTTAACTGTAGCCAGAAAAGCAGCGGAAGAGGCTGGCGGTCTCCTTCTTGAAAGTCGGGGAAAGAACCGGGAGGTCTCCCACAAGTCCGGACCGACAGACCTTGTAACCCAGTTCGACCACGCCTCCCAGGACCTAATCGTGAGCAAAATCAGTGAGAGGTTTCCTGATCACTCGATACTAGCCGAGGAAGAGGTTGAAATCAAAGGAAACGAAGCAAGGTGGATAATCGATCCCGTAGATGGGACGACAAATTTTGTCTACAACTACCCCCTATTTAGCGTCTCGATCGCCGTCGAGGTGGAGGGTGAGATAAAGGTAGGGGTAGTCCACTTGCCCGTCCTCCGCGAAACGTTCTGGGCGGTAGCCGGAGAGGGTGCCTGGCTAAATGGAGAGGAGATTCACGTTTCAGACACCGACTCTTTTAAAGACTCCCTGCTGGTAACTGGATTTCCGTACGAAAAGGACCTTGTACCTCAGGCTATCGAGACCTTCTCAAAACTTACAAGAAAGACACGGGGAATCCGCCGGGACGGTTCTGCCGCAATAGACCTCTCGTTCGTGGCGGTCGGTCGTCTCGATGGTTTCTGGGAGTTAAACCTATCGCCATGGGACATCGCCGCGGGATCACTGATCGTCCGCGAGGCAGGGGGAAGAGTTACAGATTATCAGGGGGGCGAACACGATATTTATCATTCGCCGGGCATAGTGGCCAGCAACGGGTTGATACATAAAGAATTCGTCACGAGAATAAACTAGAGGAGTGAGGGAAAGATGTCTTCAACGCCGACGATATTTATTTCAGAAGTAGGGGACCACGCAAACGAGAAGGTCAGGGTCAAGGGGTGGCTATACAATCGTAGGTCAAGCGGTGGCATACACTTCCTCCAGATAAGAGACGGCACCGGCCTGATCCAGGGAGTTCTCAAGGCTGATCATGTCGACGACGAACTCTTCGAATACGCCGCCGACTTGAAACTCGAGTCATCCTTGATCGTAACCGGTCAAGTAAACGAGGACGAACGGGCCCCAATTGGATACGAGATCAACGTGGATAACCTCGAAGCGTATCAAGCAGTGGAAGAAGACTATCCCATAAGCAGAAAGGAGCACGGCGTCGGTTTCTTGATGGACAACAGACATCTCTGGATCAGGGAAAAGGGTGCGGCGCCGGTCCTAAGGATTCGCCACGAATTCCTGCAGGGGCTGAGGGAGTTCTTCGACAACTCTGGGTTAATCGCAACGGAAGGCCCTATTCTTACAGGAGTCTCGGTAGAGGGGACGACAACGTTATTTGAAACCGACTACTTTGGTGAATCCGCCTATCTAACGCAGAGTTCACAGTTATACCTGGAAGCGACCGCGGCGGCGCTGGGGCAGGTCTACTGGATTGGCCCGGTCTTTCGGGCGGAAAAGTCTAAAACGAGAAAGCACCTAACTGAGTTTTGGATGGCCGAAGCGGAATTAAGCTGGGTCGAACACGACGAAAACCTCGACTTCCAAGAAAAAATGTTGAATTATACCGTCAACCAGGTCGCGGAGAAGAGAAGCGGGGAACTGGAGGAGCTGGGAGTTGACGTAGACGATCTCATAAGGAAGGTAGAGTTGCCTTTCCCGCGGATTACCTACGAGGAAGCGATAGATATAGTAAACGACGCGGGGGTAAGCATGGAACACGGTGAAGATTTTGGCGCGCCGGCGGAGACAGCACTAGGGGACCACTTCAACAAGCCCGTCTTCATTGAGATGTTTCCCCGGGAGATAAAACCGTTCTACATGGAGCCGACGGAGGACGGCGAGAAGGCCTTTACCGCCGACTTGATTGCCCCGGATGGGTACGGGGAGTTGATTGGGGGTAGCCAGAGGATAGACGATCTGGAAATTTTGCAACGCCGGATGGAAGAAGCAGGGCTACCCGAGGAGCCCTATCAATGGTACCTGGACCTAAGGAAATACGGATCGGTCCCCCACTCCGGTTTTGGCCTCGGCGTGGAGAGAACAATAACCTGGATCTGCGGCCTGGACCACGTCAGGGAAACCATACCATTTCCCCGACAGATCAACCGGATCTATCCATGAAAACGCCATGAGTCTAAAGAGCTTTTTTCAATCGCTAAAGAATGTCTTCTGGTTTGGCTCGGTCTCCGAGGACCTCAAGAAAAGGTCGCTCTCGGAGGCCGGGGAGGAAAGAGATATCTTCTTCATTTCTAGAAACGTGCAAGGGTGCGAAGAAGAATTGGCGGAATTAACTGACTGGTTTGATGAGTTCTTCGAGGACCCGATAGTCGAAGTCGACGACCCGGGCGAGACGGAACCCTACATGCTCAAGCACCTAAAAATCGAAACGGAATCAGGTACGTTCCAACTTATTTACTACGAAAACTACGAGCTGGTCCTTCGCGGAGACAGAGAACTCGTCCTCGAGATACAGGAACCAATTGCCGAGCGGTTAGGGGTTATGTTCCAGAGAATTTAAGCCAGACCACCGTCACGAAGGTTTTTCATCAAATCACCAAAGGAGACAAAGGAGAGATAATGGTGGATAAAGTTAGACCCAGTTCGTTCACGCAGTTTCGGTTTATTTCAAACCCTACCCTGTCAGAGACCGGTGACAAAGTCGCCTTTATCGTTAAATCAGCGAACGAAGAAGGTGACGGATACGACTCTAATATCTGGCTTCACTCCTTTCAGTCCGCGGAGACGCGTCAGTTAACTCGGTCCGGTAAGGACGAATCTCCCCTCTGGCTTAACCGTGAAGAGATACTGTTTATCTCGTCTCGTGAGGATGACGAGGAGACCGACGAAGAGAGAACCGTTCTTTACTCAATCCGGGTAGACGGAGGGGAGGCAAGGAAGGAGTTTACACTCAAGGGTAACGTCAGCGAGTTCGCCTGGAGTGACGGGAAGTTAATATTCAAAGCACCGACCTCAATAGGTGAAGTGAGGAAGGGAGAAGAGGCCGAGGAAGACGGATCTAACGATAAAAGCCCTGCGACTTACAAAGTTCTGGACGAGATACCGTTCTGGAAGAACGCGGAGGGATTTACAAACAAGAAACGCGAACACCTGTTCGTCTACGACCCCGGGGCAGATGAGAGGATAGAACTCACTGAGGGACCTGTAGAGGTGGGGGAATTCGCAACCGCCGGGGACAGGATCGCCTTTATCGGCACCGAATACGAGGACAGGTTTTCCGTAACAAACGACCTTTATCTCGTTAACCTCAACGATGACGGACCCTCCCCGAGCAAACTCACGGACTCGGACGGCCAGTTTGGACTGATCGAGTTCCTGGAAGACGGGGAGCTGTTCTTAACTTTTACCGATATGGAGTCCAGGGGGATTAACGAGAACCACAAGCTGTACCGCTACGATCTGGAAGGCAATAAGATGGAACCCCTCAACGAGAACTGGAAAAGTTCCATCTACAATCGTGTATTAACCGACGTGCGTCTCGGGTCAGGCCAGTTAAGCGCTAGCGCGGATGGCTCCGCTTACTTCGTCACAACCGAGGATAACCACTCTCGACTGGTTTCAGTAGGTCGGTCAGGAGATATAGGCTATCTCACGGAGAAGGACGGTTCCGTAGATAGCTTTGATGTAAATGGAGGTAAGGCTGTCTTTGTAGGTTTACAAAATTGTAGCCTACAGGAACTATACCTGGTGGAGGATGGCGACACCCGTCAGCTTACCGACATAAATGATGATTCGTTATCTGGCCTCTCAAGAGGAACTCTGGAGAGCTTTACTCTGGACGGAAAATGGGAGCACGTCCAGGCCTGGGCCCTTACCCCACCCGGTTTTGACGAGAACGAACGGTACCCGACGATCTTAGAAGTCCACGGCGGACCTGAAGCGGCCTACGGAGAGGTTTATTTCCACGAGATGCAGCTTCTCGCAAACGAGGGATACGTCGTACTATTTTCCAACCCTAGGGGCAGCGCGGGAAAGGGAGACGACTTTGCCGATATACGGGGTAGTTACGGCAGCGAAGATTACGAAGGCTTGATGAAGGTAGTCGATAGAGCAATAGAGGAATATCCCTTTATCGACCCTGACCGCCTGGGAGTTACCGGCGGGTCCTACGGAGGGTTCATGACTAACTGGATAGTCGGACATACCGACAGGTTCAGCGCCGCAGTATCCTGCAGGAGCATATCTAATTGGATATCTAAGTTCAACACGACTGACATCGGGTATTACTTCGTCGCTGATCAGCAGGACGGAAACCCCTGGGAGAATCATGCCCGTTTATGGGACCAATCGCCGTTAAAGTACGCCGACCAGGTCAATACCCCCACTCTGTTTATTCATTCGGAAGAGGATTACAGGTGCTGGTTGGGCGAAGGCCTGCAGATGTTTACCGCGCTCAAGTACTTTGGGGTGGACGCCAAGACCGTCCTGTTCGAGGGCGAAAACCACGACCTGAGCAGATCAGGCACCCCTGCAAATCGGATAAAGCGGCTGGAGGAGATGGTCGACTGGTTTGACCGATACCTGAAGTAGCCTTGACCCAAATCCACTGAAAGTCTCCTAGCTTCAGTATGTCCGCGAACCCCTCCTTAATCCTTCTCGACCTTGACTGACTTTTCCAAGATCTTTGCCTTTACCTCTGCTCTGGCGAGTAACTCACCGGAGACGTTCTGGACCAGAGACCTGGCCGTAACCACACCGTGCCGAGAACTCTCAACTCGCCCCGTGAGATGTATCTCTTTCCCCAGCGGAACGGGCTTTATAAACCTGCAGTCGAGAGAATAGCTTGGGGCAAGATATCCAGTATCTGCTGCAATCGCCCAGGCCGCCGCCTCATCGAGCATAGCCGCAACTATTCCACCGTGGGCTGTCCCCTTAAACCCCTGGTAGTTCTCATCCAGTTCAGTTTGAGTATATACCTCCTCGTTCCCTATTTCGAAGTCCAGCTTGAGACCCCAGGGGTTGTCCCCACAGCCAAAACAGCGGTTTTCTTCCTCGGACCAATCGAAATCTCTCATATTATCCTCCTAGCCTGGCCGTACTCACTATTCCATCGTTTAGGCGGACATACCTCCGCAGCCCAAAAAAACTAACGAAGGGGCCGCGAACTTCCCGCGGCCCCAAGATTCTAACTATGAAATCGTGATCGATTCAAATTAGAAGATTATCGGATACACCGGGAAGAGTGAGGCAAACAAGATCGACACGACGGACATCAATTTTGCCAGGATATCGAGCGACGGCCCTACGGTGTCCTTCAGCGGGTCCCCGACCGTGTCTCCAACTACACTGGCATCGTGTGCTTCCGATCCCTTACCGCCGTAATGTCCCTCTTCGATGTACTTCTTGGCGTTATCCAGTGCGCCACCGGTATTGGCGGAGTAAATAGCCAGTTGCAGGCAGGATAACAGTGCACCTATAAGAAATCCTGCCAGAGCAAACTTACCGAGGATTAATCCGACGATCAACGGCATAATCACGGCAAGGAGGGATGGAATTACCATCCTTTTCAGTCCACCCGAAGAGGTAATGGAAATACACTTGTTGTATTCGGGTTTCGATTCCCCTTCCAGTATCCCGGGAATCTCCTTAAACTGCCGCCTGACCTCCTTGACCATCATGCCCGCGGTATCACTAACTCCCCGGATCAACAGCGATGAAAAGACATAAGGTACCATCGCTCCGAGGAATAGAGCGGCAATGACCGACCCACCAATTCCCGGACTGGAAGAAATTATCTCGATAGTCGGGACCTTGACCGCCTCGGCGCTTCCAATCGCCGACCACATATAGGCAGCTATCAATGCCAGAGCAGAAAAGGAAGCCGACCCTATCGCAAAACCTTTACCGATAGCGGCAGTTGTATTTCCGATTGAGTCCAGCTTGTCTGTCCTGTCCCTGACCTCTTCTTCGAGGCCAGCGCCCTCAGCGATACCACCTGCGTTATCGGCAATCGGTCCGTATGTATCGACCGATACGGTTATCGCCACGAAGGACAGCATACCGAGAGCTCCGTAAGCCACTCCCATCAATCCGGCAAGCCAATAGGTAATGATTACGGCCACTCCTATCGCTATAGCTGGGATGAACGTGCTAAGCATGCCTACTGCCATGCCCGAAGTCACGCCTACCGCCGTTCCCGAATCGTTTTGAGAGGCCAGCCTCTGCACGGGACTATAGTCGGCAGAGGTGTAATACTCAGACACGTAACCGATGATTAGCCCCACGGTGGCCCCAATCAAGACGGACCAGAACGGGGCAAAGTTCATCGGCGACAGCCAGACGATAATTAATGTGAACACCGCAGTTAATACCGCGGCGATCCTCGTCCCGTTCATCAACGTCGCCTGCATACCCTCTTCTCGTGAACTTGAGCGGATGAAGAAAATTCCCAGGATGCTAGAGAATATTCCGGAGGCGACGATCAAGGTAGGAGCAAGCACTAACCACCAGTACTGCACCGTCGTAACCCCAACCGATAGGCCGAGGTCGCCGAGCATCGTGGCAAGTGACTCGTTTACCCCACCATCGACTCCCTGGCCGACGAACAGGTACAAGACAATAATGATAACGGAAATGACCGAGCCAATGAAGGACTCGAGGAGGTCCGCCCCCAGCCCACCTACGTCACCGACGTTGTCTCCAACGTTGTCGGCAATAGACGCGGGGTTGCGGGGGTCATCCTCGGGAAGACCCTGCTCGACCTTACCGACTAGATCTGCTCCCATGTCAGCGGCCTTCGTGTAGATACCTCCACCAACACGATCGAACAGCGCCACAAGAGAAGCACCCATGGAATAGGCGCTGACAATTAACGCACCCTTGATGAGGTTCAGGTCTCTACCAAGGACCTGGCTGATGACGGGGACAGATTTAGACGTAATCTCGAGGGACGCCGGATCGAATGCACCTCTAAAGAGGGCGATGACCAATACAAGGCCACCCAGGGCGAGACCGGCCACCGCCAGCCCCATAACGGACCCCCCGGAGATCGCTATGTTTAGTGCCTTTTTAAAACTGGTCCTCGCCGCGTGAGTGGTCCTACCGTTGGAGAGAGTGGCCGAATTCATCCCAATAAATGCAGCCGTCATCGATAGGACTGCACCGATTAGAAACGCTACGGCAACCTCCCAGTAGAATATCCCCCACAACAACAGGGCAATAAGAACCATCACGACAGCAAATATTTGTACCTCTTCTCGCATGAAAGTCCAGGCACCTTCCCTGATGAACTTCTGAATATCCTTCATCTTGGAAGTTCCCTGGTCCTGTTTGGATACGTACCTAACAAGATACCACGCGAGCAGTAACGCTACCCCCGAGATAATCCCAGGTACCAAAATCAAGTTAAAAATTCCTAACATTAACAAACCTCCTAAGCTTTGTTATGGGTTATTAAGTATGTAAAATAATCATACCCACGGGCAAAAGGTTGCCCCTGGTAACTCACAGTTGCGCCTAAAGTACCGAATTTATCCGGTTTACGGTCTTTTCCGGTCCAAGTATGCTGATAACTTCCTTAATCTCCGGACCCGATATCTTACCGGTCACGGCAGCACGCAACGGTTTATATACTTGTTTGTAACCTGTATCGATCTCTTCCTTGGTCTCCTTAACTGATTCCGAGACTTCCTCCGGAGTCAATTCCTCCATACCAGAAAACCTCGTTACTATTGCTCGGAGAACGCGATCCGAATCCTCCCACGACAGGACCTCTTCCGCCTCATCCGTCAATTCCAGGCCCTCAAAGAATATCGCCATGTCCTCGTTATCAACCAGCTCGCTCAGCTTGCTAACCGAAGGGCGGACCAGGTCCAGAGCCCTACGCAACCTCTCATCTCCAAGCTCCTTCAAAGACGCTTCATCGACGGACTCGGACCCCTCGAGAAACGGAGTGGCCAGTTCGACAAACCTTTCCAGTTCAACCTCCTTAATATACTGTCCGTTAAACCAATCCAGCTTTTCCCTGTCGAAAACCTGCGGACTATCGACGATATTGTCGAGAGAGAACTTCTCGATTAACTCTTCCCGGGAGAAAATCTCTTGCTGGTCCTTAGAAGACCACCCCAGTAGGGCAAGGTGGTTAACCATCGCCTCGGGCAGGTAGCCATTCTTTCTGAACTCCCTTACCGAAGTAGCGCCGCTCCTCTTGCTTAGCTTGGATTTATCCGGACCGAGCAACATGGAAAGATGCCCGAACTTGGGCTGCTCAAAACCCAGCGCCTCGTAGAGAAACATCTGTTTTGCAGTATTAGTTAGGTGATCCTCAGCGCGGAGAACGAAGCTAATTTCCATCAGGTGGTCATCGAGTACGCAGGCGAAGTTGTAGCTCGGGGTTCCATCGGATTTCAAAATCACGAAGTCCCCTGTGGTCAAGCTGTCGAACTCGATATCGCCCTTGATCTCATCGGGAACTACGACATGTGGCTGTTGCTCGGGCAACTTAAACCTTATCGTGGGTTCTCTTCCCTCGTCCTCGAAGCGCTTCTTCTCCTCCTCGGTCAAGTTTCTGCACCTACCATCGTATACCGGGGGGCGGCCCTCCTCTATAGCCTTCTTTCTCCTCTCTTCCAGCTCCTCCTCGGTACAATAGCAATGGTAAGCTTTTCCCTCGTGCACCAGTTTGCGGGCGTACCGTTCGTAAATTTCCAGCCGGTCCGATTGGCGGTAGTACTCATCCCACTTGATACCAAGCCACTTAAGGTCCTCCTTGATGCTATCCGTGTACTCCTCGCTGGACCTCTCAACGTCAGTGTCCTCAATCCTAAGAATCAACTTCCCCTCGTGCTTTTTCGCGAACAACCAATTAAATAATGCAGTTCTCGCTCCTCCCACGTGCAACCAACCAGTGGGAGAGGGAGCAAAACGAACTCTTTTCGTCTTCACAGATATTTCCTCCAGCTGATTTATCTACAAAAGATAAAGATAATGATAATGATGACGCTATCTTAAATATTATAGAGGTAAACCTCTAAAGTGCAAATTACAAAGATAATTTTCTGAGTAAGTAGTTCTATATAATGAAGAAGCCATCTAATTAAGGCGGACCAACTCCGATTTTAGCTCCTCGATCTCGTCTCGATAAGCCGCCGCTTTCTCAAACTCGAGTCTTTCAGCGGCCTCTTTCATTGATTCTTCGAGCCTTTGTACCAGGTCGTAGATCTGATCCTCACTCATCTCTTGGACTTCGCTCTGCTCGTAGATCGGCACCTCTTCGGTAGAGTCGGGCTCAATCAACTGCGCGATGTCGGTTATCTCTTTCTTGATCGTCTCCGGTTCGATATCGTGTTCCTCGTTGTAGGCAATTTGTATCTCCCGACGCCGGTTAGTCTCGTCTATCGCCCTCCTCATGGAATCAGTCATCCTGTCTGCGTAGAGAATAACTTTGCCGCTAACGTTCCGTGCTGCCCTCCCCATCGTTTGAATGAGAGAGGTGTCGGACCGGAGAAAACCCTCCTTATCCGCGTCCAATATCGCTACGAGAGACGTTTCCGGTAAATCGAGACCCTCCCGCAACAGGTTAATCCCCACGAGGACGTTGAACTTGCCCTGTCTCAACTCCCTCAATATCTTCACGCGCTCCAGGGTGTCAATTTCGGAGTGCAGGTATCTGGCCTTTACTCCGACCTCGAGAAAGTAGTCGGAGAGTTCCTCGGCCATCTTTTTCGTGAGTGTCGTCACCAGCACCCTCTCGTCACGCCCCGTCACGACGTCTATCTCGTTCAGCAGGTCATCAACCTGATTTTCTATTGGTCGGACCTCCACCTGGGGATCAACCAGACCTGTCGGCCTAATTATCTGCTCCACGACCTGCTCGCTGTGTTCGTACTCATACGGGCCGGGCGTGGCTGAAGTATAGATAACCTGGTTTATCCGGTCCTCGAACTCGTTAAACTTCAACGGGCGGTTATCCAGGGCAGATGGCAACCTGTAGCCGTGTTCTACGAGCGTCTCCTTCCTCGACCTATCTCCGTTGTACATACCGCCTATCTGGGGAATAGTTTGATGGGATTCGTCAATTATTATTAAGAAGTCGTCCGGAAAGTAGTCAATCAAAGTATAAGGTGGTTCGCCCGGGTCCCTGTCGGTCAGGTACCGGGAATAGTTTTCGATTCCCTTGCAGTATCCCAGTTCCTCCATCATCTCCAGGTCGTATTTAGTTCTCTGTTCCAGTCTCTGAGCCTCGAGCAGTTTGCCATTCTTTCTGCAGAGTTCAAGCCTCTCTTCGAGCTCCTCCTTTATGGCTTCGATAGTCTTGTCGAGGCGAGCCTTAGAGGTAATGAAGTGCGTGGCCGGGTAGATTACGACCTTTTCCTTCTCCTTGATCTTCCTTCCGGTCAAGGAGTCCACCAGCGTAATCCTGTCAATCACGTTCCCAAAGAACTCGACCCGGATCGTCTCCTCTCCGTATATGGGGACGATCTCTATAGTATCGCCCCGAACCCTGAAGGTTCCGCGGGTGGGGTTAACGTCGTTTCTCGTGTACTGCAGGTCAACCAGGCTCCCAAGGAGGTCATCCCTGTCCAGCTTGGCTTCCAGGGCGAGTGGCCGGGCCATGTCCTCGTACGCGCTCGGGGAGCCGAGGCCGTAAATACAGGAGACGCTGGCAACAATAATTACGTCTTCCCTTTCAAACAGGGCAGAGGTCGCGCGATGCCTTAACCTGTCTATCTCATCGTTTATCGAAGAATCCTTCTCGATATAGGTGTCAGTTTCCGGAACGTACGCCTCGGGCTGGTAATAATCGTAGTAGGAGACAAAATAATGAACGGCGTTGTGGGGGAAGAGTTCGTTGAACTCGTTCCACAGTTGCGCGGTAAGGGTCTTGTTGTGGGCAATTACAAGAGTCGGTTTTTGGACGTTTTCGATCACGTTTGCCATGGAAAAGGTCTTGCCGGTGCCTGTGGCTCCCAGGAGGGTCTGGTGCTTCATCCCTTTCTCCACCCCTCTAGTCAGCTGGGAGATAGCTTCCGGCTGGTCCCCTTTGGGTTCCTTGTCAGTTTCGAGAATAAAATTTTCTTTGCCCATAGCGTTAAATACTACCGAAAGGAGTGCCCCTTATCAGCCGTAAGAGCGGGAAACCGAGGAGTAGAGATGATAATTATTATCTGATCAGGTCAAAGCCCTCAAAGCAGCCTGTTGTCGTCATAACCCAGGTGTTCGAGACCTTTTTTGGTGATTTTCCTTCCCTGGCTGGTCCGTTCGATAAATCCCTTCGTCAACAGGTAAGGCTCGTATACCTCGGAGATCGTGTCTTTTTGCTCGGACAGGGCAGCGGATATGGTATCCAGCCCCACCGGCCCGCCGTCGAAGTTCTCGGTAATGGTCTCCAATATTCGCCGGTCCAGTTTGTCCAGCCCGCTTCCGTCGATACCAAGCATCTCCAGCGCTTCTCTGGCAACCTCTCGGTCGATATATCCGTCCGCACGGACCTCAGCATAATCTCTTGTCCTTTTTAACAACCTGTTGGCAATTCTCGGCGTTCCCCGTGACCGCCGGGCGATCTCATTGGCTCCACCCCTGCCATCGTTAATCTCAACGTCCAGTAGGTTAGCGCCCCTCAAGACTATCTTCTCGATCGCCGGGACGTCGTAAAATTCGAGGTGGAGCACGACTTCGAAGCGATCCCTCAGGGGCGAGGTAAGCAACCCGGTCCTCGTAGTCGCTCCGATCAGGGTAAATGGGGGGACGTCCAGCCTGATCGACTGGGCGCTAGGTCCCTCTCCGATTACTATATCGATTTTGAAGTCCTCCATCGCCGGGTAGAGAACCTCCTCGACGTTTCGCCTCAGACGGTGTATCTCGTCAATAAAGAGGATGTCTCCGGGGGTCAAGTTGCTGACTATCGCTGCCAGATCTCCCGGTTTGTCGATTGCGGGACCGGAAGTAGTCTTAATATTTACCCCCATTTCATAGGCTACTATGTGGGCAAGGGTCGTCTTTCCCAGTCCCGGAGGACCGTGAAACAATATATGGTCAACGGTCCCCCCTCGATTCAGCGCAGCTTCAAGTAAAATTGAGAGTCGCTGTTTAACGTCCTCTTGACCGATGAAGTCATCAAGGCTTTTGGGCCGAAGGTTGTTCAAGCCCGTGTCCTCCGATTTCCTTTCCGGACTCACCGCTCTTTCGTTATCTTCTTCGAAGTCCATGATAAAATATTGTAAACGCCAACCCTGAGGAACTGCAACTACCTCTATTTTGAATTAACTATCTGCTCTCGATATAATTACCTACATATTGGTTTTTGGATACCTTCGTTATTAGTTTTTAACTCACCAAAATCTCACCTTTTGTGAGGAAAGGATTTATTCATGAACAGACTTAAAGAGGTAGAAGACGTAATCTCTCGCCACGAGAAGTTCATCATTGGCTCTCACCGCAGCCCGGAGGCTGACGCGATAGGCAGCCAACTAGGACTAAGTCGGGCACTCCGTCAGCGGGGCAAGAAGACTATTCTGGTAAACGTAGACGGCGTCCCCAGAAATCTCTCCTTTCTAAAAGGAGCTGATGCGGTCAAGAAACCCGGTAAGATAGACGAAAACGAGTTATCTGGGGTCGAAGTAGGTATAGTTGTCGATTGTAGCGACCTTGACCGGCTTGGCAACGCGGGCAAGAGATTGTTCGCGGGACTACCGATAATCAACATTGACCATCACAAAGACAATGACAACTTCGGAGTTATCAATCACGTCCAGGACGTCGCCGCAACGACAGAAATAATCGCCGAACTGATCGAGTACATGGGCCTAAACCTTGACGAACCCATGGCAACAGCACTTTACGCAGGAATAATCGCCGACACCTCCTCTTTCAGAAACGATAACGTGGGCCCAGAAGTAATGGAAAGGTCAGCAAATCTCCTACGGAGTGGCGCCAACGCGAGGTCAGTCATAGTTAACCTTTACGAACGGGAACCATTCACAAAGCTCCAGTTGCTGGGCAAGGTCCTCTCGGAGGCGGAATTTGAAAACGGAGTCGTCTGGACAACGATAACTCCTTCCCTTCTGGAAGAAGTTAACGCAACCGGCGAGGATACCGAGGGAATAATCGGCACCCTTCGGACGACGGAGGGAGCGATGGTTGCCTGTGTATTCAAGGAACTACCCGAAAATAGAGTCAAGGTTTCACTGAGGTCAAAGGGAGGCTTTGACGTCAGCCAGGTAGCCAGCAAGTTCGGAGGAGGAGGCCATACCGTAGCCGCTGGTTGCCTCGTCGAAGGAGAGTTGGAAAAGGTACGAAAACGGGTCCTCTCCGAGGTAAACAAACGTATAAATGCATAACTTTGATACTATCAACGTCGCGCTGGCGGTTGGAACCTTTGACGGGGTCCATCTTGGTCATCAGGCCTTACTGTCGGAGACTAAAAAGGTCGCCAGGGAGAGGGGTTTGACCAGCGCCGCGTATACCTACCGAATACCCCCACGGCGGTACTTTACCGGAAACCGACCGCCACTGCTGATGCCCCCCAAAGAGAAGATTCGTACCCTCAAAGGATACGTCGACGAGGTGGTAGTCCACGATTTTGAAGAGGTAAAAGACTATAGCCCCAGGAAATTCGTGGAAAATGTGCTTGTCCAGGAACTCCACGTAGGAGCGATAATTGTCGGCACCGACTGGAGGTTCGGGGCTAACAGGGCTGGTTCCTTAGACAAACTTTACACACTCTCGGACGGAAGGTTCACGATACACCCAATAGAGCAAGTAAAGAGTGAAGGGAGGGCCATCAGCAGCACGTGGATAAGACGAGAAATGGAGAGAGGAAACGTCCAGCGGGCCCGAGAACTCTTAGGCAACCCCCCAGCGATCTACGGGGAGGTAGTCGGCGGGAACCGAATTGGTCGGGACATCGGCTTCCCCACAGCCAACTTGAACGTAGACGAACGGGTCGTCAGACCAGCGTCGGGTAGTTACGCTGCACTCGTCAGAGTCAACGGCGAGAGCCATAAAGGAGTAGTTTACGTTGGCCAGAAACCGACGTTTAACGAGTCTAAGACGCAGGTTGAAGTTCACATTTTTGACTTCGATAATGATATTTACGGGGAGGACGTCGAACTAGATTTGATAAAATTTATCTCTCCGAGCATTCGTTACCGTGACAGGGCAGAACTTAGCGGGGCTATCAAGAGAATTGTAGAGCAGGCGAGAGAAATCCTCTCAGACTAAATTTATCCCAGCGGTGAGTGAGAACTCCCAAACACTGTAGGCATTAAGGAGGTAGTTATGGCACAAGAATGGCGAGAATTTGTCAAGCAGGAATTCATTCGCACTGACAACGATTTCACGAAGAAGTTGCCCCTCAATTCCATAAACCTTTCCACTTACGGACTGATAAGTGAAGCGACGACTTTCGTACCCGTCAGGCTTGAGGACAAGGTGCATATCAGGCCTTTGCCAGGAGGACTGGGTGAACTTCGTAAGGACCTGCAACAATCCCCGCGCCCGGGCGGCGGTTTCAGCGTCGACAAGGCCCTGAAGACGTTAACTCAGTTTGCCGAGGAGTGGGAAAAGTCGATCAAGGAGAACAACAAATGGGAGGAAATGGTTGAGTTGGCAGAAAACGAGGGGAGGGTCCTCGACGGCGCAGATTACGAGGAAATGACAAGAGAAGAAAGTTCGTCTTTTATATCCAAGTTGAGGGACATGTTCAAATTTTGATCACCTAAATTGAACAGGTTAAGAATGGACCAAGTTGACCTCTCGGGACTATTTGAACATCAGCCGTATGCCGAGGAGATCCTTGCCAACTTATCAAAATCGGGCTTTCAAGCCGTAATAGTTGGTGGGGCAATCCGCGACCTATTGCGGTCTTTAATATTCAACGATTACGAATTCGATCCTGAGAAGACGGACGTTGACATCGCCACGTCGGCCGGCCTGGACCAAATTAGATCGCACCTACCCGGGTTCAACTTCGTAGGCGTCGGAGAGGAATTTGGCGTCCTCATCGCCATCGCCCCTGACGGCAGGGAATACGAAATCGCTCAGTATCGCAGCGAATCGGGATACGACGGCCGACGGCCGGACCAGGTTAAACTGGTAGATTCCCTTGAGGAGGACATCGAAAGGCGCGACTTCACGGTGAACGGAATAGCCGTCAACCTTGAGGGCAGAATTTACGACTTCGTCGGCGGGATCGAGGACTTAAGAAATCGAGTCATCAGGGCAATTGGGGACCCGATCGATCGATTTCAGGAGGATTACCTCAGACCTCTAAGGGGGATCAGAATCTCCTGCGATCTCGACGCAGCAATAGAGGAAGAAACCTATAAGGCAATCGATCACCTTTCCGAGGAGATAACCCGCATATCCTGGGAGAGAATAAATCTGGAGCTATTTAAAATCCTCGAAACCCCCAGATCGGCCTGGGGTATGAGGACCTGCCATGAATTAGGGTTGCTGAAAGAGATCATCCCTGAGATGGCCGACAACGACGGAGTGCCTCAGCCGGAGGAATACCATCCGGAAGGCGACGTACTCGAGCACAGCTTCCAAGCTCTTGAGGTCGCGGACAGGTTAAGGTTCACGCCGTTGGTTAAACTGGCCACATTTCTCCACGACGTGGGGAAGGCGGAAGCTTATCGGAGAAACAAGGGGGGACACCTGGGTGGGCACGAGTTGATCGGGCAGAAACAGGCAGGCAGGATAGCTAAGAGGTTACGGCTGTCCAACAAAGAAACGAAGAAATTAACGTGGATAGTCGGGAACCACATGAGGGGCTCGATCCTCCAGGAGATGAAACGAGCCAAACAGGTAAAGCTTGTAAGGTACAACCAGGAGGAGGAGTTTCCAATAGTCCGCCCGGCGGAGAGGTTCAACTACTTTACATCGTTACTGCAGACGATAATCGCCGACAGCGAAGCCAGCGTTCACGGCTCGAAGGGTTGGCTTCCGGTAGTCGAGCGCCTCACGAAGCTGCTACTACACCTCCAGGACCTGGAGGACCTGGGAACCGCGCGGAAGCTTATTAACGGTGACGACCTCAAGAACCTGGGTCTGTCGGAGGGGCCAAGACTGGGTGAGGTTCTCGATGAATTACACGAGATGATCTACGCTGGTGATATCACCAGTCGGCAAGAAGCGATAGCTGAGGCGGAAAACATCATCAAGGGAAGCCCTCTTTCGTAACTTTCTCGCGCGTTCATGGTAGGTCACTTGTCATGTATCTCAATGATATCACCGTCCTCAAGGACGTGATCCTGAGCCACCTCCTGCCCGTCAAACCTGCCTGAACCCCAAATTCTTACGTAATCGAGCTCCTTAACGAGATCCCTATGAATGGACCTGACGGCCTCTATTACCGTACTGCCTCTATCGAGCAGGTAGGGCTCGTGGAGATCTGGTTCCTCACCTGGCTTTTTAGTATACACCCTGATTTTTTCCAGACTCTCAAATACTAATTTTGCGAACTCCTTCAGCGTATCCTCCTCCAGGATAGACACGGGGGCGACGGGCAAATCCGCTTCTTGCTCCAGTCTCCCGCATACCCCTTCAGCCGTTGGTTCGTCGTCCTTGGTAAGGACGGCCAAACCTCTCCTGTTGGTCCGCCCTATCTCATCTATCTTGAAGTCCGCTTCCGGTGGAAAAAGATATATTCCCTCATCAGCAAGGAGGTCCAGTGATTTCGCGTACTGCTTCAAGGGTTCGTCTACCGAACCATCGACGAGAAGGGTGACGAGATCGACCTTCCTAATCAGGTTGAACACCCAGTTCTCCACGTGTTCTTCAGAAAGTGGTGGGGTATCGATGAGCTGAATTTGGACGTCTTCGTAATCCATCATGCCGATCGTCGGACCATATGTAGAAAAGGGGAAGTCAGCCACGTTGGGATTGGCGTTGGTGAGGATGTCGAGCAGGGCAGACTTTCCCGTGTTAGGCATTCCGCTTAGGACGACCTGCCCCACCCCTTGAGATTCAATCTGGTCAGGGGTCTTAGCCCTGGTGGGGCCTTTCTTCTTGGCGGAACTCTTCTTCAGCTTAGAAATCCGCCTCCGGATATCCGCCTCAATTTTGTCCGTACCCTTGTGGTTCGGTAACAGGGATAGCATCCGCTGAAGTGCATTTACCTTCTCGTCCTTGGAATCCGCTTGGCGGAACTCTTCTTCAGCTTCCAGATATTCTGGCGGCAGATTTGCCGGCATATCGCCCTACCTCCTCGTTATTTTCTTCGATTATTTGAATCTTACCCAGCATATGAGCCAATAACAAACCCGAAACGGACGTAACTCCCGGTCAAAATCTCATCACCCACCTCCGGAGGAAGTTGCAGACAGAACCCCGGCTTAAACCGTCCTTTGACATTTAAAGCTCCCTGGAAAATATGTAGTCAGAACTTATCATATATACATAAAGGAGTGATTAATAATGAGTTCAAGAAAAGCACTGGAAAGAGCACAGGGATGGATGAAAGAATTCGGAAAAACCAACCCGGACAGCATGGAAAGCTTTCAGAACATGATGGAAGCGATAGAAAAAGAAGACGTCTTGTCGGCTAAGACAAAGGAGTTGATCGCGATCGGTACCGCAATAACGGAGCAGTGCGAGTGGTGTATCGCGTTTCACGTGAACAACGCCCTTGAGGCAGGGGCAACGGAGGACGAAATCCGTGAAGCCGCCTGGGTAGCAGTCCTGATGGGTGGAGGCCCGGCGTTAATGCATGCGGGACTCGTCCTGGAAGCACTGGAGGACATGACCTAAGGATTACGTCGAGACTCAATCCTCAGGAGATCTAATTTTCTACCTACAGGAGGGCCTATGAGCAAAATTTCGCACAGCCCAGAAGTCCTTATCATTGGTGCCGGGCCGGGTGGCTATACAGCAGCCATCCGGCTGGGCCAGCTTGGCCTGGAACCGGTAGTGGTTGATAAGGAAAACGTCGGTGGGGTCTGCCTAAACTGGGGGTGTATCCCCACCAAAACCGCTTATAGCACGACCGAACCCCTGAGCAAGCTGGACTCGTGGAAAAAACGTGGTATAGATTTTGCCGAACCATCCGTCTCGCTAGACGATTTAACCGACCACCAGAAGAAAGTTGTTGACCGATTGACGGGCGGCGTGGCCAAGTTGATCGACGGTAACGGCGGAGAATTCGTATCGGGTAACTGTGAAATACTAGCCGGTCCGGAAGTCAGGGTCACGAAAGAGGGTGGTGAGGAGCTTAGGCTAGAACCGGAGAACTTGATCATCGCCTCCGGCTCGTACCCAATCGAGCTGCCCGGCTTCCCGTTCGAGGAGGAAGATATTTGGACCTCACGCGAGGCGGTCTTCCCGACGACGGTGCCAGATAGGCTGGTAATACTGGGCGCCGGGGTCATTGGCCTGGAGATGGGCACTGTATATAGCCGACTGGGAAGTGAAGTAACGATACTGGAGATGAAGGACTCGATCCTGCCCACGTCGGACCTGGACAGACGAATATCGTCTTACCTAAATCGTGCCTTAAAGAAGGAAGGAATAACGGTTTCCACGGAAACGAAGGCAGTAGAATACAAAAGAGACGACGGACAGGGGATCGTCCTTGGCGAGCAAAACGGTGAACAGGTTTCGTTCCCGGCTGATAAAGTTCTCGTCGCCGTGGGCAGGAAACCACGGACCGACTTCATCGGCGGAGACGTGAGGTTAGACCTGGACGACCGGGGCTACATAGTCACAGGAAAGAACTGTGAAACAGACCTGAGCGGAGTATACGCGATCGGCGACGTCGCCGGTGACCCGCTTCTTGCCCACAAGGCATCCCACGAGGGGCTATTAGCCGCGGGGTCGATCGTGGGAGAAGAACTAGAAGGATTTACCGCGATACCTGCAGCCGTCTTTACGGACCCTGAATACGCTGACGTCGGTCTCTCCGAAGAAGAAGCAAAGGCGGAAGGGTTCGAACCAATCGTTGGCAGGTTCCCCCTCCGCGCATCGGGAAAAGCTCTGGCAATGGACGAAACGGAAGGTGCAGTAGTCCTGGTCGCCGATAAAAACAGCGACAGATTACTTGGCGGGGCAATTCTAGGCCCAAACGCTTCCGACATGATTGGGGAGATAGGCCTGGCGATCGAATCCAAACTTACGGTGACTCAGATAGGTAACGCCGTTCACCCCCACCCAACCCTATCAGAAGCAATCATGGAGGCGGCAGAAAACGTACATAAAAGAGCTATTCATACCGGAAACAGGTAGGACTCATAACAACATTTGGAGGTACTAACATGAAGACGATAATGGTTATCGCAGATGGACTCGGTGGGAGGCCGGACGATACTCCAGAGGGAACGTGCCTTGAAGTCGCCAACACGCCAACCCTGGACAGCCTGGTTGACCGCGGGACAGCCGGATTAATGCATCCCATCAAACCAGGGGTGAGACCGGGTAGCGATACCGCACACCTGTCTCTCTTCGGCTACGATCCCGAAAAATATTATACCGGGCGCGGCGTATTCGAAGCCGCCGGCATCGGTATGGACCTCGGGAAAAATGACGTAAGTTTTAGAACCAACTTCGCGACGGTCGACTCAGACGGAAAAATTTCCGACAGGCGCGCGGGCAGGATCTCCGACGGCCAGGAGGAGTTAGAGGAAGCGCTCTCAGAACTGACCTCGAAGAAATATCCCGACGTCGAGGTAAGGTTTAAGACAAGCACCGAACATCGGGGGGCGCTGTCAATTTCCGGAGAGGATTTAGGAGGGAACGTAACCCCTACCGACCCCCACGAACTTGGCGTCCCTATACCCCAGGCCAAAGGTCTGGACGAAGAATCTATAAAAACTGCGGAGGTACTCAACGAGGTCACCGACCAGGCAAGAGAGATTCTTGAGTCAGCCCCGATCAACGTTAAACGCAGGAAAGAGGGGAAGTTGCCTGCAAATGCAATCCTCTCACGCGGGGCGGCAAAATACCCGGACGTGCCATCCGTAGAAGAGGTCTACGGGGTGTCCGCCTCCGTCGTCGCGGCGGGAGCGCTGTACATAGGAGTGGCAAAAGTCGTTGGGATGGATTACATACCGGTAGATGGCGCTACTGGCACGGTAGATTCTAAGATCATCAACAAGGCAAAAGCGGCAATACGCGAGTTGGAGGGAGGGAAGGACGTCGTCTTTGTTCACATGAAGGGAACCGACAACGCTTCACATGACCACAACGCTGAAGCAAAGGTCAAATTCATAGAAAAGATAGACGAGACCTTTGCCTGGCTCGACGACAACATTGACTGGAACGAAACACACCTCTCCTTCTCCGGAGACCACACAACCCCGATTCGCTACGGAGACCATGTAGCCGAACCGGTACCGGTAATGATTGTGGGCCCCAACGTAAAAACCGACCAAGTTGAGATGTTCGACGAATATACCGCAATGCACGGTGGCCTAGGAACTTTCAGCGGACAACTTCTACCGATAACTCTGTCGTATAGCGATCAGCTGAAAAAGTTCGGGGCTTAGAGCCCTCCATCAAGGGGACAGACAAGATTGAGTCCGATGACTTACGAGGAAGTCAGCCAGGTCGACCATGAGGTCGTTTCCCGCCAGATTGATAGGGATCCAATCGGCTTGATAGGGATTGGTGATAGATGTAAATTTGGCCATCCTACTGTACTGGTAACTAAACCTCTAATAATAAGGGCCGAAGGGGACTTCGAGGTGTTCCCGACGCTTTTCTGGCTAAGCTGTCCAAAGAGGGTAACTGAGATCGCGGAACTGGAATCACGGGGCTTCGTAAGAGATCTCGAGGGAAGGCTGAAGAACGACGCGGACCTGAGGGCAAAATACAGAGAAGCCGAGAAAAGCTACCTAAGGGCACAGAGCCACCTACTGGGCGATGAGGAGAGAGAATTCATCGAAAAACACGGTCTGGAAAACGCGTTGTCCCGGGGAATCGGGGGGATTGAAAGCAACGTGAACGTGAAGTGTCTTCACCTTCACGTTGCTCACGAACTCGCCACACACAACCCCCTGGGTAAAATCGTTATCGATGAGATAAGACTCGAAGACTGCCCAGAAGGTGGAGCAATATGCGACGAGTTTACCGGAACCTCCCCCAAAAATGAGGATTAACTCTCCTCTCCTCAAGACGGTGGTAGGGCAGATATCTTACGAATCTGTATACTCGGAGAGAGCAACTCCGATTAACTCTGCAGCGCGCCTGAGATCGTCGCGGTTCAACACGTAGCTTATCCTGACCTGGCTTTTCCCTTTTCCCGGCGTAGCGTAGAAACCCGCGCCCGGCGCTAGGGCGACCGACTCGTTTTGGTGACGAAAGTCCGTGATCATCCACCTCGCGAAGTCGTCAGCGTCCTCAACGGGCAGGTCTACCATCAGATAAAACGCTCCCCCGGGCCGAGAAAAGTCCACCCCGGGTATATCCCGGACCTCGTCGAGGAGAACGTCCCTTCGACGCTCGAATCGGCGCACCATTTCATCAATTGCAGAGGGATATTCAGAGGAGTTCAGAAAGTTACGCAGCCCAAGCTGTCCTAGGGTCGGCGGAGATAGCCTTGCCTGACTCAGGCGCAGGGCCGCATCCAAAAACCTTCTGTTCCGACTGGCGATTACCCCAATCCTCGCCCCGCATACACTTAGCCTCTTGGAGATGCTATCTATCATCACGCCCCGATCGTCAATCCCGTCGAGCTGGAATATGCTTCTAGCTTGCTTACCGTCGTAGACGAACTCCCGGTATACCTCGTCAGTTATCAGAAAGAGGTCGTTTTCCAGGGCAACGTCCCGAGCCCGCTCCAGCTCGTCCTTGGTGTATACCCTTCCCGTGGGGTTGCTGGGGTTGGTCAACAACAGGGCCCCGGTATACTCCGAGACCAAATCATCCAATTCCTTGCTGTCGGGCAAGCGGAAATCGTCTTTCGCGGACGAGGGTACTGGCGACAGCTCGGTACCGCTCATCTTCGCGAATCCCCGATAGTTTGTGTAAAATGGCTCGGGGACGAGGACCTCCCCCCCGGGCTCGAGCGCGACGTAAAATGCAAACAAGCCCGCCTCGCTTCCACCGACCGTTACGATTATCTCGTCCGCCTGGAGATCTATACCGTGATCACCGTAGTAGCGGACGAGTGCCTCTCTCACCTCAGGCAAGCCAGGCGACGGACTGTAACTCAGCACATCCACGTCACTATCCGTTATTCCGGCGAAGAATTCATCGGGAGTAGGTATGTCCGGCTGACCGATGTTTAAGTGATAGAGATGGACGCCTTCCGCCTCCGCCTTCTCGCTAAGTGGATTTAACTTCCTTATAGGTGACTCCGGAAATTGAGCCGCTCTAGTTGAAGTCATCTTACCGCCCCCTCGATTACTTACCCTTGGTCATTTTCTAGAACTACGTACTCCCTCTTCTCCCCTTTTCTCCATTCTCGTTCAACGAGATGAATGTTGTCGAGCAGTAGGCCTATCGCCCGGTCGACCTCCCTGCCCCGATAGATCACGGGCACAAACCTCTTACTGATCCTAACGATATTCGGACCCATTTGATGGGCAAGAACTACGTTTACGGACTCGTCCTTAAGGATCTGAGACACCTCTTTGGCCTTTCCAGGATCCCCGTGACCGAGGTCCTCATCCTCTTCCCGCGTGTCATTCTCGACCTTTTTGACAAACCGCGGTTCGTAGTCATCGAGATCGTAGATATCAAAGTACTCCGACTCGCCGAAGTGATCATCCGTCAACTTTTCGCCATCTGACGTTCCGCAGGCGACAATAAACCTCATCAAATAATCCTCCTGATTAAAATTGCCTTCGATTTCCTCCACGACTACCCTTACCTCTACCATCTCGTCGGCCTCCACCCCCTCTACTCCCGTTACCTCGACCGGTTCTGTCAAATCTACCCCTCAAATCCGGGTTTGCGGAGTTAGGCCGTATCGCGTCAAGGGGGCATGCTTCAAAACAATCTCCGCATCTCGTACAGGTCGCATTATCTATTACCGCTTCTCCATCGTTCATTGCGATAGCATCCACAGGACAGGCATCAATACAAACCCCACATCCTTTACATTCATCGTTTACCCAGGGCATAAATTACCTCCCAAGGAATTCTTATTTATACTTAAACGACCTGTTAATTTTAAGGTCGAGTCGGCCGTTTCTCCAACAACCGAGTGAGATAATCCCCGGTAACCGAAAAAGGAATATATCACGGATGGGTCTTTTACTACTTTCCGGAGAGGTAGCAATCTATACCCTCGCTAGCCACCTTAGCATCGGCGATCGCCGTTACCGCATCGAGGTTGGTATTAACTATGTCACCACCTGCGAAGACGCCGGGTAGACTCGTCATTCCGTTTTCGTTAACTCTAACCTTCCGCCGTTCTGTAAATTCCAACTTTCCAAAGGTTTCTTCAGATATGAATGAGAAGTCGGGTTTCTGCCCGATTGCCTCGATAATCGTGTCACCTTCCAGAAACTTTTCTCGGTCCTCATCAAAAGACGGATTGAACCGTCCATCTTCATCGAAGACCGATTTAACCTTCGTACACAGCAGTCCCTTTACTCGCCCATCTCCGTCCACTTCGATCTTCTTTGGTCCCCAGGCGGGGTTGAATTGAATACCTTCCTCCCGTGCCTCTTCCACCTCCTCGCCCGTCGCCGGAAGCTCATCCCAGTCCTCCAGAGACACAGTCTTAGTCACCACGGAGGTCTCCGGATGTTGCATGTGCTGCAGCCTCAACGCTTCCCGGGCGGCGTCCATGGCTACGTTTCCCCCACCAATGACAACTACCTCCCGCCCGACCTCTACTCCCTCACCGATTTTATTACTCCGGAGAAAGTCGAGGGCGAGATGAGCCTTGTCCGCGTTTTCAATCCCAGTAGAAAGAGGGTCAGAGTTTCCGACGGCGAGGTAAGCCGCGTCGTAAACATCTCTTATCTCCTCGAAACTAACGTCTTCCCCCACGGTAGTGCAAAATCTGAACTCGACGCCGAGAGAGGCGATATAATTGACGTCCTTTTCTATTGCGTCCAGGGGCAGGCGGTACTGCGGGGGGCCGATCCGAGTCGCTCCACCAGCCCCCGGGAGGGAGTCAAACACGGTTACCCCGTATCCCTTCAGCCTGAGAAAGTAGGCCAAAGATAGGCCCGATGGTCCGGCCCCGACTATTCCTACCTTTTTTCCTTTATCCTCCCCGGGGGTAAGTTCGAGCGAGCGCTTGTAATCCTCAATAGAATCGGCCGTCCACCTCTTTAGCCACCTGATGGCGACCGGGTCTCCTTGTTTTCCAAGCGAGCAGGCATCCTCGCAGTGCTTCATGCATACCCGACCACATATTGACGGCAGGGGGTTGTCCTTAAAGATCTGTCTGAGCGACTCATCAGGGTCGTCCTCATATATCGCCCCTACGTAATCGACAATATTTAAACCCGCCGGGCACGCGTCCTCACAAAGACCGCATTCCAGGCACCTCTCTGCCTCTCCCTTGGCCTCTTCTTTTGTATACCCGATCACCTGCTCGATGAAGGATAGTTTCCTCTCTTCGGGAGGGACCTGGGGCATCGGGACCCTATCAAGCCTGAAGAGCGAGAAGTCCAGGTCCTGGCTAAAGCCCTCGTAATCTTGTCTTCTATGGTCCAGATTCGCCTTAAGTACGGAATATTCTTCTTCGGGAAGGAACTTTTCTCCGGCACTTTTTTGGTCCTTCGGGATGAAGGTAAAAGTATCCGTGTCAAAGTGGATATGGAGATAGTCCCTGGAAAGCCTCAAGGCTCCGGCAGGACAAACGTCTACACAAAGTCCGCAGAAGCAGCACCTGCCGTAGTTTATTTGGGGCCTCAAATTCGTTCTTCCTTCTTCGGGGGCCTCTTCTAGTTCCGGGACCTCCACCATCTCAATTGCCTCGTTCGGGCATATGTCCTCGCAATTACCACATCCAGTACAGGCATCCCAGTCGTTAAGGTGGAACCCCCTGTAGCGGGGCGCGGGTTCCTTCAACTCAAACGGGTATTTTATCGTCTTCGGCCTTCTAAACAGGTACTTGCCCGCGCCCAGCGAGTTTAATATGCTCGGCCTCTTGCCGCTCATGTCGTCCTTACCTCCTTACCTGTCTATCTCTGGTGCTGTCACGTACAGACTTATCATGATATTACCCGTATCGGAGATGCTTTCCCCCGCCAACGCCTTCTCCAGGATCGTCAACCCGTGGGGGTAAGAAGGGGTTCTGAAATGCGCACGGTAAGGCTTTCGCCCTCCATCCGAGGCGAGATAGAGCCCCAGTTCACCGCGGGAGGACTCCAACCGCACGTAGGTCTCTCCTTCTGGGATATTCCATTTAAATGGGTTCGGTATCTTGTTATAGACGGGCCCACCCGGCAACTTATCGAAGAGTTTAAAGATCGCGTGAACGCTCTCTATCATCTCGTCGCGGACCACCATTATCCGCGAGTAAGCATCCCCGTCCTCTCGAGTGGGGACGTCCCAATCGATCTCGTCGTAAACACCATAGGGCTCAACCTTACGGATATCGTATTCCAGACCCGTAGCTCGGAGGACCTGCCCGGTGCCCCCGGTATTCATCGCCTCCTCTCGACTCACGACTCCAACCCCACGAGCCCTCTCGTGGAACAACCTGTTCTCAAAGAAGGTTTGATTGTAATCCGGTACCTTCTCGCCGATCTCGTGAAGGACATCTTTTGTTCTCTCTTCAAACCCCTCCGGCAGGTCCCTCCGTACACCGCCGGGCCAGATGTATATGTTATATACCCTGCCCCCTGTAAGTTCTTCGAAGAGATCCAGTATCAGATCGCGGTGATACATAGCCCATCCCCCCACCGTCTCAAACCCGAGGGTTTTGGAGTAAGCCCAGAGACCGAACAGGTGAGAGGCTATCCGGGAAAGCTCCAGGTAAATACACCTGATGTACTTACCTCTCGGTGGCACCTTGACCCCCGCAAGGTTCTCAACCGCGGTAGAGTATACCATCTCCATTGAACCGGGTTCGATCACGTTGACTCGGCACACGAGGGGGAAGTTTTGTATCCAGCTACGTCCCTCCATGAGTTTTTCGAAACCCCTGTGCAGGTATCCCGGGTTCGCCTCCGCGCGGACGATTCGGTCACCCCGGACGTTTAACGTGATACTAAAATTACCAATCATACCCAGATGCTGAGGTCCAAAGTATAGTTCTAGTTCCCGTGAGGACCCGCCCTTCTTCTTCTCGCTAATTATTTCCATGGTCAATCCTCCACCGGGGGAATTGATTCGAACTCCTCTTCCACATATTTTCTTGTATCGAAGTCCTTTCTCATCGGCGGGAGATCGATATCCCTCTCCAGGAACAATGGCGTTAACCTGGGATGGCCTGAAAAGACTATTCCGAACATCTCGTGAAGTTCTCTCTCATAGGGCTCGGCGGTTTCAAATACCTTGACCGACGTGACGAGGGTCGGATTCCCCCGGGGCACCTCGGTCTTGACAATCAAGGACGCCTGGTCAACCGCCACTTCACCTCCTACCAAATATCTCGAGAGGATGTAGACCAATTCGAATATCCCCTCTTCTATCCTGTCGACGCAGGAGACGAGCCCGAGATGGCCGTATCCTTCGTCTTTAAGAAAGTTCAAGGTCGAGAGCAATGCTTCCTTCTTCGTCTTAACTTCGATCCGGCCCTCCTCGATCTTCCGGACCTCGATTCCATCAAAATTAGCGGTGATTTTTTCCTCTATGCTACTCATTCTCCAGTCCCTCCGTTTCAAACCTCGGTGGCCACCCCAGTTCCCCGTACAGCCTTTCTTGATTCGATCTATACTGCGAATAGTTCCTGCGGTATTTCTTATAACCATCGGCCTTGCCCTCGTCAATTAAGGTCCAGAGGTGGGTTATCCCCGCAAACACTGCCTCCGGCCTCGGCATGCAACCCGCGATGTAACCGTCGATCGGGATGTACTTGTCGAGGTGATTTATCGTATTGTACGAATCCCAGTACATTCCCCCGTCTATTGGACAGGAACCGAAGGCAACGGTATATTTCGGGGCCGGCATCTGTTCGTACGTCCTTATAATTGGCTTTAACGTCTTCAGCGAGACGTAACCGGTTATTAGGAATAAATTTGCCTGTCTAGGGGTGGCAACGGGCTTTACTCCAAACCGCTCCGCATCCCACCTCGCCGTGATGGACGGTGGTATCTCAATAATTCCGCATCCGGTACAGAAGTACACCACGTGAAGGGAATACTTGTTGCTCATCTTCAACGGCTCTTTGAGCCATTTAATGAGTTGACGTCTATCCATACGATATCCCTCCCGGAATGATACTCACAGGGCCGAGACGATTATCAGACCGACAAGCCCGATAAACGCAGGCCAACTCCATAAATACTTAACCGCCTGTTCTACCCTCAGCCTCGGAAAGGACGCGCTGACGGTCACGTTAAGGGAAAAGACGAAGGCAACTTTGGCTAAAAATACGAGAACGCCCAAAAAGACGCCGAGCACCCCAGCAGGAAGGTGAAGACTCCCGGGGATGCTCCAACCGCCAAGAAACAGGTTTACAAAGAGAGCAATTCCGATAAATTCGGAAAGACCACCCTCGAGCTTACTCAGCGCG
This sequence comes from Candidatus Bipolaricaulota bacterium, assembly GCA_018400715.1. Taxonomy (GTDB): domain Bacteria; phylum Bipolaricaulota; class Bipolaricaulia; order M55B111; family M55B111; genus M55B111. The sequence goes on along the minus strand of JAGYME010000004.1, from coordinate 43,154 downwards.
AGGTACTTACCCCCGTATTCCACGTGCGGTCCCGAAGATATCTCCTGAGGGGCAGAGGCCACGTCAAATGGCTTAACCCCGAGGATCGCGGGCAAAATAAGGAGATAGGCGAGGCCGGGAATAACCAGGGGCCAGGAGAAGAGTGACCAGCCGTTCTCGCTTTGGGCCCTGACCACGTTAAATATCGATATCGTGTCGTACTCCGACATAACTGACAGGAGGATCAGAAGGAGCGTAACCTCGTAACCCAAACTGAGAATTAGTTTCCGGGAAATCCCTATGCTGACGTACGGGTTTGCCCCCTCCCCACCGGAAAGAGCCATACCAAGCGGACCTATCAGGATAAGGTAGGTGATAAGCAACAACCCTCCTCCTTCACTTAAGGGACAGAGACGGCCAACGGGCAAGAACAGGACAAGCACAATGGAGCCAGCGAGGGAGGCGATTAGTCCGTAGTCGAAGGTCTTCCCGTGGGAAGGTGGCCGCTGAAAGAACAGCTTTATAAGGTCTATGACCGGTTGAAGAATGGGCGGTCCGTAGCGCCATTCAACCCTGGCAACCATCTTCCTCGCCGCCCCGGTTAGCAATAAGCCGGTAATAACCCCGATAATCGGAGAAAAGATTATTCCCGCTATCTTCATCCCTACCATGGTTTCCACCCCAACTGAACCAATAGAACCGCGGCCAACAACGCCAAAATGTAGGCGACGTAGGTTCCCACGTAACCCGTATAGATTCTCCTAACGGTATCAGAGAGAACTCCAACGAAACCCACCAGCATCCCGTAGAAGTCCTCGATTCTGTCCTTCAGGTAAGGACGAATGATCTTTTCCAGCGGTCGGTAAAAATCGGCCGTGTACGTAAACCTGCCCTGAGGAACGGGAGCCCCGGCAGTATAACTGTCCTCCTGGGAGACCTCCGTGGTCTCGGCTGATGACCGGAACAGATACCAGACCATCACACCAACTACTGCTAAAGCAGCAAGGATATTCAACGTATTTACGGTCCCGCTATCAGAGGATATTCCCCACAGCTGGACGTCCAAAGGAGTAAACCCCAGAGAAGTAGTGACGACGTTAATCTCGCCGAGGAGGAAACCGGGGAAGACCCCGAAGAATACGATTGCTATCGACAGGATAACCATGGGAAGGTAAGTGCTAAAGGACGTCCGCGTAACGTCCCTGTATTTTTCCGGTAACTGACCGAAAAAGACGTTGTGGATCAACCTATACGAGTAGAGAACAGTCCCCCAGGTACCGACCAGGGCAGCGAAGGCCAAAAACGGATTTCCCTCCAAAATCAACGTCTTATACAGCATCCACTTGGAAAAGAAACCGTTTGTCAGGGGAATACCAATTAACCCCGCTGCCCCAACGAGTGTAACGACAAACAGTACGGGGGTCCTCTTGACCAGCCCGCCCAGTTCGTTGAGGTCTCGAGTAGATGTCTTCCTCTCAACCGTACCGATCGACATGAACAACAGCGATTTGAACATCGCGTGATTTAAAAAATGGAAGATACCCGCGGCCAGAGCAAGTCCCGTCCCGAAGGAGACACCCAACACGATATATCCTGCCTGCCCTACAGTTGACCAGGCGAGGGTCTTCTTCGCGTCGTCCTGCAGTACCGCTATGAAACTTGGCACCACGATCGTAACCCCCGCTAGCGCGGAAATTATGTAGTGAAAACTCCATATTCCCGTCCCCAGACCCAGAAATATCTTCATCCCAGCTATGAGATAGAATATTAAGATGAGTCCATATGTCCCCATCTTGACCAACAGGCCGGACAGAACGGCCGAAAAAGGTGCCGGCGCCTCGGAGTGCGCCGGGGGGAGCCACGTGTGAAACGGGACGATTGCGTTCTTGACCCCAAAACTTACGAAGAACAGGAGAAAAATAAATATTACGTACCCCCCACCGGCCGTCGCAAGGTGGGTAGATAAATCGGATAGCGCGAGGGTACCGTAACTGCTGTAGAGAGATAGAGTCGCAACCAGCATAGCAGCAGAACCAATTACCGACATCACTACGTATCGCAGGCCTGCGGGAAGTGCCTTTCCTCTGTTAAACGATATCAACAGAAAGGTACTCCACGAGGCGATCTCCCAGAATATGTAGAACGAGAGCAGGTCACCACTCAGGGTGATACCCATCATTCCTCCGTTAACAAGCAGGAGGAGGAAATAGAAAAGGTTTCTCTTTTCGTGGCCCTTGATATAGCGGAATGAGTATATAATAACCAGAACGCTCACCGCAGCGACCGTGACTGCGAACAACCAGGACAACGACGTAATCCGAAGACTTAAGTCGTATCCGAGGAATCCGGGATAGAAGGTACTAATTTTCGGCTCAATTTGATGGAGATAAGAGGTCATCCCCAGGATAGCTATCCAGACGCCAAGGGCAAAATAATCTCTTATTCTAGATGTCCACCGTCCCAGGAAATAGGAGACGAGGGCGCCGCCAAAGGCGACGACCAATATCGCTTCTAACATGACTTTCTTTCCTCCATCGTTAACCTCCCCTCCACCCGCCGGGAGCCATCAGGTAGACCCCATGACAAGGGTGAAGTAACTCGACCGGGCGGTAAGCTCAGCTGCCGCGGAATCAATTAAACCAGTAATCAGGCCGGGATATACGCCGACAATCAAGATCAAAAGCATTAACACAACCAGAGGGATCAGCCCCGAGACCGGAGCGACCTCCCTCTTCAGCCGTCTCCCTCCAGTTCCTTTGAAGAAGATAATTTGGACAACCCTGAAGAAGTACCCACCTTCCACGACCGTGGCAAATAAAACAAATGCAACCAATACCGTGTAAAACAACTCCCCTTTGAGGAGGGCGGAGCGGACTATCAAGAACTTTCCAGGGAACCCAATAAACGGCGGAAGGCCTACCAGGGAGAACGCCCCAACCGCAAACCCGAGAGACGCCACCGGCGTCCTCTTCCACGAGCCCTGCAGGTCCGAAATCTTCTTCGAACCGGACCGGTAGATCATGTATCCGACGGATAGAAACAACAGGGCCTTGGACAAACCGTGAGATAGCAGTTGGAATAAACCACCTGTCACTCCCTCGCCAGTCGCAAGGCCAAGCCCAAAGGCGATAAGCCCCATTTGACCGATGCTGGAATACGCCAGCAACCTTTTGACATCGTCCTGGCTAAGTGCGGATAATTCTCCCACAAGCAGCGTCAATAGTCCGATTACGGCAAGCGTTTCGAGGAGGGCCGTCCCGCCAAAAACGGTAAAAAGGATTCTAGCTATCGAATAGAGGCCAACACCAATAGCAACGCCTGACAGCACGGCACTGATCGACGAAGGTGCGGACGAGTGAGCATCGGGCAGCCACGCGTTCAACGGAAATATTGCGGCTTCTACACCAAGGCCGGTAATCATCAATACCAGGGGGACAAAGGCCGATGGGGAACTGATTCCTTCAATTTTACCCGCAAGGTCTCCCATATTGAGCGTCCCGTACTGACCGTAGATTAGGCCAATTCCTAGAAGAAGCAGGCTGGATCCAATCGAGCCCTGGACCAGGTACTTGACCGAGGCCTCAATCCCGGCTTTATTCCCCTGGTAGGCAACTAAAGAGTAGGAGGATATACAGAGGATCTCGAAAAAGACAAACAGATTAAAAATATCTCCCGTGAGGACAATTCCTGTCGCGCCGGTCAAAAGTAGGAGGTACATCGTATAGTACTTGGCCGTCGGGACCTCCCTCAGGTAGTCAAACGAATATATCGCCACGAGCAAGCCAATCAGGGCGATAAAAGAAGATAGGATTGAGCCCAGCGGCCCCGCAACGAGGTTTATACAGAAGGGTGCTGGAAAACCACCAATCTCCGTAACTATCGCTTCTTCGAGGGCACGCGGTATGATAAGGACGGACGCTATGAAGTTGAACGCCATGGCGAAGACGGGGATCCACTTGACTACTCCCCTGGCCACCAAGCGGACGAGAGGGATTAAAAAAGCGAGCGCGAGCGGGACCGCCAACAACAGGGCCGGGTTTACCATCTCTGCCCCCTTATTTCCTCTAGATCAAGCGTTTCGTAATGGTCGTAGAGCTTTATCCCTAGTGACAGGGCTAGAGCAAGGACGCTGGCTCCGATAACTATGGCCGTGAGGACGAGGGCCTGGGGCACCGGATCGACCATCGTGGACGGAGCGGCGTCGGACCCTGGGGAGTAAATCGGTGCCGTACCACCTTTTAGATAGCCGGACGAAATCAAAAACAGGTTCACTCCGGTATCGAGAACGTTAATCCCAATGACGACCTTTATCAGGTTCCGTTTTACCAGGACAATGAGCAGGCCGATAAAGATTAGGCCGATCGCCCCGATATAGTAAATGTACTCAGATAGGAAGATCATTTACTCTCCTCGATCATGCTGTCGACAATCCCAGCAAACTCTGACCCGACCTTGAGCCCGATCAGGATGTAAATCAGCGGAAAAATTCCAGCGCTGATCAGTTCGTATAGGTCGCCCTTCGGGAGGAAATTTGACAGGAAGTAACTTCCACCAACTAACAGACCGAGAAGTCCAAGAAAGACGAACCCAAATCCACTCAAGGATTCGATAGCGCCGGCAGCGTCCGCTGACACCCTTCTACCGCTACAGCCAAGATATACCAGTAAAAAGGCTGAACCGATAACCGCCCCACCCTGGAAACCTCCTCCGGGCGTGAGATGGCCGTGAATAAACAGGTAGGCACCGAATAACAGAATCAAGGGGAAAAAGATTCGACATCCCGTTTTTAAAACGAGACTTGCGTCCTCTAGTTCTCTCTCTACCCTTCTTTTGCTGGTGGCGAGTACCGCCGAAAGCCCGGTAGCAGCAACGAAAAGGACCACGACCTCTCCTAGCGTATCGAGGGCTCTATAACCAGCCACTACCGACGTAACGAGGTTCGGGGCTCCTGTATCCTGGAGTCCGTTCTCAAGGTACAGCTGCCCCACTTCGCTGTCGGGCTGACCGAAGGGTATCTGTCCTACCGCGGACGATATACCCGCAACGATAATCCCAAGCAAAAATAGCGCAACAAACCCACGGAAACTCAGTATATCCCTCATTTTTCAAACCTCTCCGTCCTCCTAATTGCGATCACAAATATCCCGGTGACAAGTGCCACACCTATGGCCGCTTCTGCCATGGCCACGTCAGGAGCTTGGAGGAGAAAGAACAGGACGGTGGCGGTTAGGCTAACCAGCGACGAAGCTACTACGGCGTTCATCAAGTCCTTAAAGAAGAATATACTCACCGCCGCCCCCAGCATAAAGAATACGGTCACGGTAGCGATTATTATCATGGGATCACCCTTCCTCGCTGTAATCGTCAAACTCGCCCGCCATATCCACCACGCTTTCTTCTGCCAATTCAGTGCCACTTTTGTACGCGGCCCGTCCGAGCGAATGGCTGGAAATAGGGTTGGTCGCCAGAATAAACAGAGCGATAATCAACGTCTTCCAGAACCAACCTGGCTGGGTGATACCTACGCCTAAAATAGTGCAAAAAGCCCCCAGTGTCGTACACTTAGTCCCGGCCTGCACCCTGTTGTAGACGTCAGGAAACCGAAACAACCCGAGTCCGCCCAAACAGAGAAAGAGTACGCCAACCCCCGTGACTACGAGCCCCAGATAATACATTTAAAACCCCTTCTCCAAAAACCTTGCCAGGGCCACCAAGCCGACAAAAGAGATGAGGGAGTATACGAGGGCGACGTCTAAATATACGTACCTCTCAAGAACGAAGCCGATTAACACGAGCGTGGCAACGATCATTGTCGTCATCGTATCGACGGCAACGGCCCTGTCGGGAGGGGTCGGCCCCCGCAACATTCGTATAAAGGAGAGGAAAAGCCCCAGACATATTATCGACAGAAACGATATCGTGACTATGTTCACTTTTACCCCTGTTAGGCGAAAATTATTTTTAGGTACTTCTCGAACCTCTTTCCTATCAGTTCCGTCGCCTCTTCCTTCGAAGTCGTTTCCACATTTATCCAGTGGATCAACAGGTGATCCCCGATTACATCCAGGGTAAACGTGCCCGGCGTCAACGTAATTGAGTTGGCCAGCACCATCCTGGCAACGTCACCTTCCAGGTCAGTGTTAATTATGACGATACCGGGATTTATGGGCACCTCGGGGTGAACAGCCCTGTAGGCAACGTCCAGGTTCGCCTTCACTATCTCTTTGAAGAGAACGATTATGTAAATAAGGGCAAAGAGAAAACGTTTTATACCAAGGGGAGGGAAACCCAATCCTACGTAGGTTTTAAAGAAAATTGTCGAGAGAAATAGGCTAATGATAAGCCCAAGCCCCAATTCCTGAGGTTGAAAAGTAGTCGTGAACCCGATCCATATCAGGAATAAGGCGCTAAACAGGTAGAAAAAACTCTTAACCTTGCTCAAAGAGCAGCCCCTTTAAAAAGTTTAACCTTTTGCCCGACCAGTACTCGTATTCAGGGTTCAGGGCCAGCCTAACGTTTCGATTACGTGCATATGATCTTTTTCACAATCATTATACGGATACACATGACCTTGTCAAGAAAATAAAAACCCCGGTAAGAAGCCAATTCCATTTCGCCGAAAGGCACCATCAAGCTTTGCTACGTCCAGTAGATTCAGTTTTGTCTCCGCGTCGCCGGGACCAACCGCAAATAGTTCGATTACTAGGAGGACTCGAGACCTTTTCCAAACAATTCGGTCTTCCAGCGGAGAAAAAATTGTACGTGGGCGAAAACCCCTTATAATGTAAATGAATGGATGAGTTTAACCATAACAGACACCAAACATAATAGACACCAACTAAGGGTGAAAAAATGACAGATCCACGGGAGCATCTGGATTTTGTGAAAGCTCTAACGAGAGAGGCAGGAGAGAAAACGATGGAGTTCTATCGTAAGGAATACGACGTATCGGAGAAGGCCGGAGGTAGCCCCGTCACAGAGGCAGATTTAGAGTCAGAGGAGATACTAGTTAGTGGCTTATCGGAGACGGGATACGGGATATTTGCCGAGGAGAGAGGGAGCGTTAACCAGGACGGATCCGAAGGAATCTGGATTGTCGATCCCCTTGATGGCACGCAGGACTTCATCGATAAGACAGGTGAGTTTTCGATTATGGTCGGCCTCCTCCATCGTGGAGAACCCGTCTTTGGAGTTGTTTACGCGCCGGTGGGTGAAAAGCTCTGGTACGGGGCAAAAGACGAAGGTGCGTACGTCATCGATAAAGGGGAAAAAAGGAGGAAAATCGAGGTAAACGGCAAGGGCAGGCTAAATCGCTTCAGGTTAATTGCGAGTCGTAACCATTTCAGCGATGCGGACAGGAAGATTTCGGAACTCCTCGACGTCGCGGGGGTCACGCGGATGGGTAGCCTGGGAGTCAAGTTCTCCTCAATTGCCGAAGGGGCTGCCGACCTAACCTATTACACGACGGATCGCCTGGGGATCTGGGATACCTGTGCTCCGCAGATAATTTTGGAGGAGGCGGGAGGAGGCGTTTACGACACCACCGGAAAACGCCCGACCTACGACCTTGAGAGCAGGAGAATGGCGGAAGGGATAGTTGGCCTGGGGACAGATGAACCCCGTATCAGGAAGGAGGTAATTAGAACGCTCACGGAGGTAAGAACATGATCGGTTGGTTTAAAGACCTTAACCCAATAATACAGGCCCTGCTCGCCACAATCTTTACCTGGGGCCTAACCGCTGCCGGGGCTGGTCTCGTGTTCTTTTTTAAGTCGGTAAACCAGAAGGTCCTCGACCTCATGCTGGGGTTTGCCGCCGGCGTCATGATTGCCGCAAGTTACTGGTCCTTGCTTGCCCCCGCCATTGAGATGGCTTCCGACTCTTTCCTGCCATCCTGGCTTCCAGCAGCAGCTGGCTTTCTCCTCGGAGGGGCTTTCCTCAGACTGATTGACCGATATCTTCCCCATCTGCACCTGGGATTTTCCATGGACGAGGCGGAAGGTGTAAAGACAAGCCTCCATAGGAGCGTCCTGTTAATATTGGCGATAACCATCCACAACATTCCCGAGGGACTTGCAGTCGGCGTTGCCTTCGGAGCTCTTGCCACCGACCTGCCGTCAGCATCGCTGGGTGGGGCCGTTGCCCTGGCGCTAGGCATTGGAATACAGAACTTCCCCGAGGGGACTTCGGTATCCGTCCCTTTACGCAGGGAAAACTTCAGCCGGCGGAAGAGTTTCTGGTACGGACAGCTTTCCGGGTTCGTGGAGCCCATCTCCGGCGTCCTGGGAGCACTGGCCGTCATAGTCGTTAGGCCTCTCCTTCCCTACGCACTAGCCTTCGCGGCCGGGGCCATGATATTCGTCGTGATCGAGGAACTTATCCCCGAAGCGCAGCTAAATAAAAACGCCGATATAGCGACGATGGGAGCGATGTTGGGTTTTACGATAATGATGACTCTCGACGTAGCCCTGGGCTAGCAAAGGTTTACGATAAGAGATTATATCACGTAAAATAGGTACGATGGGATGATTCCCCGGTGATTGGCCGGTATTTCAGGGATTGTTCCCACGATAAGTTGACATCACGTCCCTTGATCTGCACCAAAAAGGAGGTGCAAGATGGAATACTTTGATTACGTAATTGTAGGTGGAGGCCTGGCCGGAGTGTCAGGGGTCAAAGGGGTTAGAGATCGAGATAGTGAAGGCTCAATCCTCCTAGTCAGCGAGGAAAACTACCTCCCTTACAACCGACCTCCCTTATCCAAGGAGCTGTTGATTGGGAGAAAGGAACTGGAGGACGTATTCGTCGAGGATGAGGACTTTTACGAGGACCAAGGAGTGGAAACAAAACTGGGAAGTAAGATAACGGAAGTTCACCCAGATGAAAAGACGGCCCTATCCGATTCTGGAGAAAGTTACGAGTACGGGAAGTTGCTCCTGGCGACGGGGGGCCACCCCAGGAGACTGGAGGTCGCGGGTGGAGACCTGGAAGGAATACTCTATTACCGCAACCTCGAAGACTACAAACGACTTAGAGCCGAGATGGAGTCGGGAGAAAGCGCAATTGTCATTGGCGGAGGATTCATCGGTTCCGAGATCGCGGCCGCGCTGAATCTAAACCACATCGATGTCTCAATGGTATTTCCCGATAAGCATCTTCTTGAGAAGGTATTCCCCGAAGAGTTATCACGCGCCGTGGAGGACGACTACCGGGAGAGGGGGATAGAAATATACTCCGAGGAACTACCCGAAAAAATAACCAAACCGGAAGACGAGTATTCTCTGACCACGGAAGAAGGATCGACGGTAACGGGCGACCTCGTTATCGCCGGAATAGGTATGAAACCGGGGGTGGATCTATGTGAAGAGGGAGAGTTCGACGTATTCGAAGGGATCGAAGTAGACGAACACCTGGAGACTTCCTGTCCGGACGTCTACGCTGCTGGCGACAACGCCTATTTTCCTTATGCCGCCCTCGAGGACTGCGTCCGAGTCGAACACTGGGATAACGCAATTAAACAGGGCAAGTTGGCCGGAGAGAACATGGCCGGGGCGGAGAAACCTTACGACTACATACCTTACTTTTACTCCGACCTGTTTGACTTTGGCTTCGAAGCCCTGGGAGACGTAGATTCCCATCTTGATACCTTTATCGACTGGAAAGAGGAGGGAAAGAAGGGCGTAGTCTACTATCTCTCCGAGGAAGGAAAAGTCCGTGGTGTCCTCCTGCTCGGCGTCTGGGGTAAAAAGAAACAGGCCAGGAAGCTTGTCGAGCGGAAGGAATGCTTCAGGAAAGAAGACCTCGTCAACGCCATATAATGTGGCCATCGAGCAGTCCGGGAGAAACAGGTCGTCTTGGTCCGGGACCAGACGGGAGGAGGGGATCACACTTTCCCCTCAGGCAAACTAGTTATAGGTGGAAGCAGCATGGGGGATGATTTAACTGGAAAGACCGCCCTCGTCACGGGAGCGGCAAAGAGAACCGGCAGGCAAATCGCCCTCTCGCTCGCGAATGAAGGTATGGACGTGGTAATCCACTACCGGTCATCAGGTCGTGAGGCCAGAGAGCTTAAGGGTGTTCTCGAGAGGGTGGGCGTAAACGCCTGGACCGTCCAGGAGGACTTCGAGTCGGAGACGAATTATTCCGAATTCATCGGGGAAATCAAAGGTGAAGTGGGGACCTTGGACTGTTTAATTAACAACGCTTCCATCTTCCCACCTGGCAACCTAGAAGAGGTTGAATTCGACGATCTTCTCACTAACCTGAAAGTCAACTCCTGGGCCCCGCTCTCATTGACCCGGTCGTTCGTAGACAACTTCTTGGAGGGGAAGGTAGTCAACCTGCTGGATGCCAGAGTCGCGGGCTATGATTGGGACCACGCGGGCTACTACTTCAGTAAGGTCCTCCTGACGAGGATGACCAAGATGACCGCCCTCAAGTACGCCCCCGACTTTACGGTAAACGGGGTTGCCCCCGGGTTGATCACACCCCCACCGGGGATGGGGAAGGAATACCTGGAAGACAGGGTCGATCGTGTCCCACTCGGCCGATATGGAGAGAAGTCGGACGTGGCTGACGCGGTGACCTTCCTGCTAAAATCGACGTTCATTACCGGGGAAGTCCTCTTCGTGGACGGCGGCAGAAAACTACTTTACGAACTGGGAGGCTAACGTGAGAGATAACCAGAACGGCGGAGACGGCCGGGACAAAATCAGGATAAACGACCTTGCTATTCCCTGCATCGTGGGAACGGAGGACTTCGAGAGGGAGATAAGACAGAAAATAATCGTAAATCTAGAAATTATCACCGATTCAAGGAGGGCGGGTAAGACCGATGACCTGAATGATACAATAGATTATAGCAAGCTTAGCGAAGATATCTACAGCTTGGTAACCGAGGAAGAAGCTTATTTGATAGAGGTCCTCGCCCAGGAAATCGCCGATTTGACACTCGGGTTTGACGGGGCTCGCGAGGTGACGGTTTCTGTGCAGAAACCCGCGGCTCTCCCCCTAGCTAGAAGCGCCGAAGTCGAGATCACCAGGGATGCTTGAACCCCTCTGGGTGCATTCTCCTGGCTTCATTTTTCCGGACCCAGATCACCCGGCCGCCTGAACTCTCCAACGGACGGAAGGAGGTCCTCCGATCCACTCTGTGCTGCAAAGTAAAGGGTCTCTTCCCCGTATTCTTCGTTTACCGAGTCCATGACGTCCAGCAACTCCTCCCGCTTTCTCCATTTCGGCAAGATCGGTTGCGAAAGGGTATTTCTGTCCCGCAGATTTGAAGCCCGCACCCCGACCATGGTCGGGGTAGATGGGAACCCAATCTTTTCCTTAATCCTGAGGCAGGCCGAATAGATCTCGTTGCCGTCGTCAACGTGTCGGCCCAACGTAATCTGTTTACCTGTTATGTTATACTCGGCGCCCCTGACGTACAGCTTTATCGTGCTGGCAGCAAGGTCCCGCTTTCTCAACCTGTAACCTACCTGCTGGGCCAGCTTAAACAGAATTGGCATGGCTTTCCTGGGCGTCCTCTTGTAATCCGGCAGACTTAAGGAGTGGCCCACAGATTTGACCTCCTCCGAGTATCCGGCGGGGAGGACTGGACTCGGGTCCTTCCCCTGCCCCATTAACTTTAGCTTAGCTCCGATCACCCCAAATTCCCTCCTTAACTCCTTCTCCGGATATTCTCCTAGTTCGGCGATAGAACTTATCCCCATGCGGTTGAGCCTGCTCTCGATTCTTGTGCCAATGCCGCACAGATCGGTCAAGGGGGTATCCCTTAATACGGCATCGACGTCTCCGTCTCCGATGAGAGTCACACCGTCCGGCTTGTCCATGTCCGAGGCGAGCTTTGCCAGGAGTTTATTACGGGCGATGCCAATCGAACAGGTAATCCAGTTGCCCAGACGGTCGCTTACCCTGCGTTTAATCTCCCCCGCTATCCTCTCTGGCGATCTGAGGTCGAGGCCGGAGGGCGTTAGGTCCAAGAAGGCCTCATCGACACCAAACGGTTCCAGCCTGGAACTGTAGGACCTCAATATCGAGAAGAAGTTGTTGGTTACCCACTCGTATTTATCTGGATCTCCCGGCACAAGAGTTATGTCAGGACACAATTTTTCCGCCTTCCAGGTGGGCATAGCTGACTTCACACCTGCCTCCTTCGCCTCCCTGGAGGCAGCAGCTACTATTGACCTAATCGTCGGTCTACCGGTGACGACTATCGGTTTCCCCCGCAGTCTGGGATTTGCCTGTTGTTCCACTGAAGCGAAATACGAATCCATATCAACGTGAAATATCACTCGTTTCATCGGTCGTAGTCACCCGAGACCCAGATCTTGTCCAGCTTCCATCGAAGTTTCTTGCCATCAAAAGAGAGCTGAAAGACGTCCCCTCCCACCGTAACGGAAAAGTGGTGTATGGGCGCTTCACCCTTAAAGGTCCGATGGTACAGGTTGACCTCGTCTACGTCGTGTTTTCTCCGCTGCCAGAAGAACCAGACGGGCTCAACCCGCCCCCGGGAGAATTTGACCCCAACTTTTATCGATTGATTGATATCCTTATACATGATAGTGAGAACAAGACGTCGCCAAGATCAGAGAAGGATGGATTACATCTTCCTAATTACACCAACTACCTTACCCCTTATCTCCACTCGGCTCGGCTCCTTAACGATCGTGTCGTAGTTTGGGTTCGCCGGCTTCAGGTGAATCTCTTCACCTACCTTGGAGAGCTTTTTTACAGTACCCTTCTCGTCGTCAACTATAGCCACTACTACGTCTCCAACGTCGGCCTGCCACTGCTGTCTTACGACCACTATGTCGCCCCTGTAGATGCCGGCCCCGGTCATGGAATCTCCTCTAACCCTGAGGGCAAACAGATCGTCGTTATTGGGAAATAGGTCGTCCAGATTGAGCAAACCCTCCAGGTTTTCCCTGGCCAGGGTCGGACCTCCAGCTACAACGGAACCGACTACAGGCAGACCCGTGCTTGCCCCAAAAAGCTTCTCCGTCTTCTCCCTGACCGGCTTTATACCCCTAGCCTGACCCGGTTCCCTCTCTATCCACCCCTTCCTCTCGAGCGCGTCCAGGTGGTCGGCCACTCCCTTGGTCGAGCTAATAGAGAACTCGTACCCTATCTCCCGTATAGTCGGAGGCCGAGATGCATCATCTATGACCTCACAAATAAACTTCAGTATGGAGAGCTGCCTGTCAGTTAAATTAGTATTGTTCATATCCGATCGCAATTTATTTTACTAAACATATGTTTAGTAGTCAACGTTCTTTAGTTCGCGGTTTTCAGTCGATTAAGCGTCAGGCGTCAAGTGTCGTGCGTCCTGGGTATTGGGTTTTGGGTCGTAGGTCTTGGCAATTAGTATCTAGTAATCAATTAACCAAATCACCCATTAACCCATTAACCCATTAACCCATTACCCATTCCCCGTTACCCTTCACCCTAAATCCCAACTCCTAAATCCTACCCCCTCAAAACTGATACCTAATACCTGGTACCTCGCTAACACCACCAACCCCCGCTCACCAACCAACCCAAACCCTAACCCCGAAATCCTAAATCCTGAATCCTACACCTCACCACCCATTACCCACCTACCCACCTATTGAAAACCCCCTGCCGATGTGGTAAATTAAGATACGATGCCCCTGGAGGGGTGGTCGAGTGGCCGAAGACGATGGCTTGCTAAGCCATTGCTGAGTGGGAACTCAGCCGTGGGTTCGAATCCCACCCCCTCCGCCAGCAATAAACCCGTAGGTTTCCCTTCCGACTCCCCCAGGACAAACAATGCCGACTCAAGATCGTCAAAGCTAACTCAACCCGGTATAAAAGGGCCCAGATATTTAGTAATATCTTCTGTTCGGTGCGGAATAACGACCTATATAAGGAGGCAGGTATGAGCAAAGAGCCCGACGTAGTTTCAACTGCAGCAAGGATCCTGGAGGACCACGAAATTTGTGACAGCTGCCTGGGAAGGCTCTTCGGGGAGCTAAGCCACGGGCTAACCAACAGGGAGCGGGGGAAATCCCTGAGGACCGTCGCGGGGATGGTCATGGATAAACCGATCGTGGAGGACGATAGTTGCAATATATGCTTTGGCCTCTGCTCGGACCTCGACTCCTGGGTAGAAAGGACTATAGAGACGGTTGAGGGTTACGAATTCTCCACCTTCCTGTTTGGCACCAGGTTAAGGAGAGTGGTGAAACGGAACCAGGAAAGTCTGGAGGAGAAATATAACCTCAAGAACGCAGAGGACTTCAGCCACGCCGTCAACCGCGCCCTGGGGAAACGCTTCAGGGATAACCTGGCGGAGAGGGGAATAACGGTCGAGGCGGACTTCGATACTCCTGATTTGACCGTACTCCTGGACTTCGAAAACGACCGAATCGAAATTGAACTCCGCCCCGTCTACGTCTACGGTAGATATCGAAAACTCACCCGGGGGATCCCACAGACGGACTGGCCGGAGATGGGTTACTCCAATTCCGTCGAAGAGATAATCTCTTCGCCCGCCCGGTCCCTTAGCCGCTCGGAATCGTCCGTCTTTCACGGAGGGGGAAGGGAGGACGTGGACGTCCTATGCCTTGGCGGAGGGCGACCGTTCGTCGTGGAGTTACGAGAACCGAGAATCCGGAGCCTTGATCTAAATGACCTCAAGGAGGAGACCAAAAAGTCCGAAGATCTTGAGATCAGAAACTTAAGAATCGTCGCGAAGGGAGCGGTCGAAGCGATCAAGAGCGCTAAACCCGATAAGATATATCGGGCCCTCGTAGACTCAGAAGTCGAGATAGGCGCAGATGATTTCGCGGAGGGCTTACGGAAAATTCAGGGAAGGATATTTCAACGAACACCGACCAGAGTTGCCCATAGAAGATCAGACCTCGTTAGAGTCAGGCGGGTGTTCGGCGCCAGCGGAAGGAGGGCCGGAGACCGGAATTACGAAGTTTATCTCTGGGCTGAGAGCGGACTTTATATCAAAGAATTAATTACCTCGGAGGGTCACAGGAGCCTACCTTCACTCAGTGGAAATCTGGGTTGTGACCTTACCGTCGGAGAGTTGGACGTAGCAGACGTACCTGGTAAACTTGAATCAGTTGAGGGGGGTTCATATAGATTTGCTCAGGATAGACAAACTGTTAAAGACATCTTTGCTGGGAATTATTAAGTTCTACCAGAGGGCAATATCTCCAGGGTTTCCCAATACCTGTAGATTTTACCCAACCTGTTCGGAGTACAACAAGCAAGCGATAGAGCGCCACGGCCCAACTAAGGGGCTTTATCTGGGTATCAGACGGATCCTGCGCTGTCACCCGTTAAACCCCGGTGGTTACGACCCCGTACCCGGAATGGACGAAGACGAGGATGATTAGAGACCAACTCACTCCGTAATTATCCTCGAGAGGTCACCCACGTTCATAAACAGTCTTCGCAGGCTGGAAAGAAGGTTCAACCGATTGTTTCTCTTCTTATCGTCGTCCGTCATTACCATTACGTTATCGAAATAATTATCGATCGGCTCCTTTAACTCCAGCAGGTGTTCGATAACCCTGTCGTATCTCTGTTCCACGGCTAACTTGTCGAGTTTTTCGGCCTTCTCTGACGTCTTTTCCCAGAGCGTAATTTCCTCTTCCAGTTCCATTAGTTCAGAATCGACCTCGTACTCGGCCCTGTCGTTCCCCAGGATATTCATTACCCGCGTAAACGAGTCCACTAACCGCTTCAGTTCCGGCTTCTCCTTGAAGTTCTGCAGGCTATCAGCCCGCTCATAGGTTTCATACGCGTCTCCGTCGTAGTTGGCCATAACCGCGTCAACGACATCGTAATCAAACCCGTAAACCCGTTCTAGAACGCTTGCGGTCCGTTTCTCGAAGTAATCACTTAGGCGCTCCACAAACGGGACGTCCGTTTCTAGAGAGAAGTTGTCTCCGGAGAACGCCACGAGCGCACACAGGTCCAGGACCATTTCGTTGTCGATTATCGTCCTGATAACCCCGTCCGCCTTTCTTCTCAAACCATAAGGGTCACGTGTCCCCGTAGGCTCCTCGCCGATCATAAAAGACCCGGTTAACGTGTCCAGTTTATCGGAAATACTGGCGACGGCCCCCGGTGTGGTCTCGGGCGTTTCGTCTCCCGACGACCTGGGGTTGAAGTGCTCACGTATTCCCTGGACGACCTGGTCTGGTTCGCCATCCAGTTCGGCGTAATAACTGCCGATAACTCCTTCCAGTGAGGGAAATTCGTCGACTACTTCTGTGACCAAATCTCCCTTACACAGGCTCACCGTCCTATCAATGATCTCGGTTTTTTCCGTATCGATCTCCCCACCTATTTTTGCGGCCAGCTCCTTCATTCTCTCAACCTTATCCCAGATGGAACCGAGGTCCTCCTGAAACGTGACCTTCTTAAGTTCTGGAAGAAAACTCTCAAGCGAGTTCTCCCTGTCGTGCTCGAAGAAGAACTTGGAGTCTCTGAGGCGAGCGTTGATCACGGACTCGTAACCCCTCTTTATGTTCCCCGTTTCGTCTTCGATTCCGTCGCGAAAACCGATAAACAGCGAAAGCGGGTCACCTGTCTCCAGGTCAACCAGGGGGATAAGCCTTGCCTCTCCGGTCAACGTTTTATACAACAGCTCGGGAGGCAAATCCAGGTACTCGTCGGGTAACGACCCGTCGACTATACTCGGATACTCAAGGCTGTTGGATAAAGACTGGAGAAAACTCTCTCCCACGGCCATTTTCGCTCCCAGTTGGCTAGTCCTCTCCTCTACCCCGTTCTCCATGTACCCCAACCGCTCCTGAGGATCGGGAATGACGTGGTTATTTCTCAATTCATCCTCGTAGTTCTCAGGCGAGTTTATCTCAATTGAGCTATGGCCGTGAAACCTATGACCCCTCGTAAACCGGGATGACTGAACGTTACCGACCTTGAACTTCAGTGGTTTATTTCCGTATATACAGAGGACCCAGCGGATCGGCCGGATGAACTCCAGGCCGGAGTCATCCCACCTCATGGTTTCTGGCTGGTGGAGGTTAAAAACTATCTCGGTCAGCAGTTGAGGAACGACCTCTTCAGCCGGGTTGCCTTCCTTCTTTTCTTCAACGAAAAGGTACCTGCCCCCGTCAGTATCCTCTATCAGTAGGTCTTCCACGGATGCCCCGTGTCCTTCGGCAAATTTTTCCGCGGGAAGCTGGAAACCTCCCTCTTCGTCGAGGCCAATTTCCGCCGACGGCCCTCTATGCGTTTTCACGGCGTCCGGTTGCCGTTCAGCGAGGTCGTTAACCCTTACGGCTACCCTCCGCGGAGTGTAAAAGAGTTCAACGTCCGTGTAATCAAGTCTAACTTTCTCCATGCCGCTTTCGATGTCATCAACGAAGTTCCTACCCACCCCAGGAAGGTGGGCGGGGGGTATTTCTTCGGTTCCCAGTTCAAATAATAGGTCTTTGCTCACTAGAATAGCCCTCCAGGGATTCCACGTACTTAGAAGCGATTCCACCGGCAAGTTTTCTGATCCGGGCAATATATTTTTCCCTTTCCGTCACGCTGATGGCATTTCGTGCCAGCAGGATGTTAAAGTAATGTGCTGCCTTGAGAGTCATATCGTACGCGGGATAGAACAGCCCCTCCTCCAGACAACTCTTTGCCTCTTCCTCTGCGAACTCAAAAAGTTCTATATTTCTCTCCACGTCAGCAACGTCGAAATTATAGGTGGAGAACTGCCGTTCCTTTTCCTGGAAGACTCGGCGATATGTCAGATCGCCGTTCCAGGAGAGGTCATACACGCTATCCACCTTCTGGATAAACGTGGCAATTCTCTCCAGACCGTAGGCGAGTTCAACGCATACTGGCTGTAAGTCGATTCCCCCAACACGTTGAAAGTAGGTAAATTGGGTGATCTCCAGGCCGTCTATCCAGACCTCCCAACCCGTACCTCGGGCTCCCAACGAAGGAGACTCCCAGTTGTCATCGACAAACCTCACGTCGTGTTCGGCTAAATCAATCCCGAGATGCTCCAGACTCCCCAGATAAAGGTCTTGTATTTCCTCAGGTGGAGGCTTCAGGATAACCTGGTATTGATGATGCAGTCTCACCCGAATGGGGTTTTTTCCATACCGCCCATCGGGGGGGCGCCGGCTCGGTTCAACGTATCCAACTTTTAACGGGTCGGGGCCCAGCGAGCCGAAGAAGGTCCCCGGATTAAACGTCCCCGCGCCCGTCTCTACGTCATAGGGTTGAATGATAAGGCATCCATGGTCCAACCAGTACTCTTCCAGGCTGACGATGAGTTGTTGTAAGTTCATCCGTTAGTTTTGCAGGTTCTCCTGTGATAGCTCGACTAAGTCGGTGAACGTATCTGAATCCCGGACGGCAATGTCAGCCAGCATCTTCCGGTTTAACTCCACACCAGACTTGTTCAGGCCACCAATGAACTTCGAGTAGGAAGTGCCGTTTTGCTTGGAAGCAGCGCCAATTCTCGTAATCCACAACTTTCTGAAATCTCTCTTCTTTCGCCTGCGGTCGATGTAAGCGTTCTTCATCGCCTTCATCACTGACTGCTTCGCGATCTTATAGCAATTCCTTCTCTTCCCGTAAAACCCCTTAGCTCTCTGTAATATCTTCTTGCGTGACTTTAATCTAGAATTTCCTCTCTTCGTCCTTGGCATATTTACCTCCCACCTAAGTTGTACTAGTTCCTCTGTCGTTAAAAACTACCCTAGAAATTCCTGAAAGAAACTTGACTAAATCGTAAATTATTTACTTCTTAAGAGGACAGAAGTTTCTCCAGGTTTTCCTTCTGCCCTCCAGTAACTTCCTTGTCCTTTCTCGCCTTTCTCTTGTTGGCCGGCGACTTCTTAGTCTGCTTGTGGACGTAACCGGACTTCTTATGTGTCAACTTTCCGTTTTTAGACTTCTTGAAGCGCTTGGCAATTCCCTTATGAGTCTTCTTCTTTGGCATATTAATCTCCTCCCGGTTTAAGCAACATTTGGACGACTTGACCCTTCAGCGTTGGCTTCTGGTCAACGTCCCCAACGTCGCTCGTTTCCTCTTTGATCTTATTCAACAGGTCAAAACCCTTGTCCTTATGCGCCTTCTCCCTGCCGCGGAAAAAGACGGTCGCCCGTACCTTGTGACCTTTCTTAAGAAACCTCTTTATGTGGCCTACCTTGGTGTTAAAATCATGTTCCTCGATCTTAATCGAGAACTTAATCGTCTTGAGTTTCTTCTTTTTCTGCTGGTTTTGCTTCTTCTTTTTCTGCTGATATTTGTACTTTCCGTAGTCCAATATCTTAGCGACTACCGGGTCAGCATCCGGTGCCACTTCAACAAGATCTAGGTCGCGGTCCTCAGCCTCTTTCAAGGCATCTTCCAGGCTCATTACTCCAACTTGCTCTCCCTCGTTATCTATCACTCTTACTTCTCTTGCCCTAATCTCGTGGTTTACTCTAGTTTCGTTCGAGATTTTTTTCCCTCCTTGTTATAGGGTTCAAAACTCTAGACGCCTTCAGGTACTGCTTTATACAAACCTTTCTGCATGATAAAATCCAACACGACCGGAGGAACCATTTCTCCAATGGGTCTCCCGTCCATAACCCTCTCCCTAATTTCTGTCGAGGATATAGATATTTCATCCATATCCAGAAACCTTAAGTCCTTGCCTTCGAATATTTCTCCCTGGAAGTCGGACTGACTATAACCACCGCGCGGGGCGATGACGAAGGGGCAACTGTTCAATAACTCCTCTGGCTGCTTCCAGGTATCGATGTTGATCAAGTTGTCCGCCCCCACGATGAAGACGATCTTCGGCAGATCTTCCTTCATTTTTCTAATTGTATCTACGGTGTAAGAAGGGCCTTCTCTCTCAATCTCAACCCTTGATACTCCGAGTTCTTCGTATTCCTCTACCGCTAACCTGACCATCTCGTATCGGAGGTCCGTGTCAAGGATACTTCGGTTGTTCTTGTGTGGTGGGTTTTTGGACGGAATTAAAATCACTTTATCCAGATCTAACTGTTCAATGGCGTTTTCAGCCACTTCCAGGTGAGCGTTATGGATCGGATCGAAGGTGCCGCCAAATAACCCCACTCTACGTGACGAGCTCAAATTCCTGTCCTCCTATCTTGATAATGCTGCCATCGGTCGCGCCATTGGACTTTAACTTCTTGATTACTCCTTTATCCTCCAGTTTCCTGTGAAAGTAGTCCAGCGCGTCCACGGTCGAAAAGTCCAACTTCTCCGCCAGCTTTTCGACCTCTTTCCCCTCAACGACAAACGTATCTCCTTCCTGTATTACTCTGAACCCCCTTTCGCCGGTAAACCGATAAATCCTGTAATTGTCTTCCTCCGCGCTACCTTGTTTGGCTTGTTCCCCCTCTGCCACTTCCCGTGACTGCTGAACTCGCTCGTACGTTACGTTAACGAGCTCATCAACCCCTTCACCAGTAGCCACAGAGACTGGATAAAGTTTCAGACCCTCGTCAGAAAACCTGGTTACTTGCTTTTCTACCGTCTCTTCATCGACTAAGTCCGTCTTGTTCCCGGCAACTATCTCGGGTAGTTTCCCCAAGGAGCTATCGTACTTCGTCATCTCCCTTCGCAACGTCTTCCAATCTTCTAGAGGGTCACGCCCCTCTATGCCAGATATGTCTACCATGTGAATAAGGGTCTTCGTCCGTCCGAGGTGCTTTAAAAACTTGTCCCCCAGCCCGCGTCCCTCGTGGGCTCCTTCAATTAAACCGGGTATATCCACGGCAATAAAACTGTCCCAGTCACCAACTTCTACCACGCCTGGATGCGGGTCCATAGTCGTAAAGTGGTAGTTTCCGATCTTCGGCTTCTGCGAACTGATCCTGGCGATTAGGCTGGACTTACCAACGTTCGGAAAGCCAACGATCCCCACGTCCGCCAGCAGCTTCAACTCTAGCCGTAGATATCTTTCTTCGCCCCTCTCTCCTACCTCTCGTAATTGTGGAGCAGTGTAACTAGGCGAGGCAAACGCCGCGTTCCCATGGCCACCGCTTCCACCTCTGACAACTAAATAACTTTCGCCTTCGTCCGTAAAATCAGCCAGTTTCTCGCCCGTCTCCCCGTCAAAAACCATCGTACCAACCGGGACGTTAACCCGCATGTCGTCTGCAGATTTTCCCGTTCTGTTCTGACTGCCTCCTCCCTGACCCGAGTCAGCCACGAAGGTGTTCTTGTTGTCGAACTTCATCAGGGTGTTTACGCTTCTATCGGCCTGGAGGTATATATCGCCTCCCTCTCCACCGTTTCCACCGTCTGGACCTCCATGCCTCTGGCCGAAACCCCTCTTGAAGCTAATTTTCCCGTCCCCACCGTCGCCAGCTCTAACCGTGATCGTCGCTTCATCGATAAACATATATTCTCACGAAGTGGTTCACAGGAAAGTTCTGTTGGTGGAATGCTAATTTACGAAGGTAATACAACGCTAATATACTTTTCGCCTGATCCTTCAAACTTCACGTATCCGGCTTTCTTGGCAAAAATCGTGTGGTCCCTTCCCATTCCAACATTCCTTCCAGGCCTAAACTTTGTTCCTCTCTGCCTGACAATTATGTTGCCCGGTTCCACCCATTCGCTCCCAAACTTTTTCACGCCGAGGCGTTTACCCGCGGTATCGTGAACGTTCTGCGTAGAACCACTACTTACTTTATGAGCCATCTCTTCTTACCTCCTCAGTCGTAAACTAGTAATCTATGTCGTTAATCTTTACTTTCATGTAGGGCTGTCGATGACCGATCTTCTGCCTCTGCCCTTTTCTTTTCTTGTACTTAAATACTGTAACCTTGTCATCGCGCGCGCTTTCGACTATCTCACCAGAGACGACCGCGTCCTCAACAAAGGGCCGCCCTACCGCAAGACCCTCGTCGTCCTTAACCATCAAAACGCGATCGAAGGCCACGTCTTCCCCAACGTCCTTTCCAGTTAACTTTTCGATCTTTATCTCAACTTCTGGCTCAACTCGGTACTGTTTACCGCCAGTTTTTATAATTGCGTACATTATTTCCTCCACAAGATATTAATTTACTTTTATACTAATTTTCAAGCCGTTAACTTCTATTAATGGTCCTTAGGCGATACTCGCGCCAGGGCCGATTTCCTTGTCGGTCGTCAGCAAAGAAAGCGATTCTCCCTCGGCAGCGAGGAGCATGCATTCAGATCTTTCACCGTGGATCGTCGCCGGCTCGAGGTTCGTCAGGACTATTACCCGTTTATCCTGGAGTTCCTCAATTGAATAATGTTTTTTCAAACCGGAGATCGTCTGCAGTTCTCCCCCACCTACGTCGACCTGAAGTTTGTACAGCCTGTCGGCGGATGGCATCTTCTCGACCTCCGCCACTTTGCCAACCCGTATATCCATCGCGGAAAAATCGTCAAAGCTTACCTTCGCCGTGCTCATATGGGTTTCCTCCTCAGTTTTTTTCGCTCGTTCTCTTGTTATCTCCTCATATTTGTCTCTTATCTCGTCGACATCCTGCTTATTCAACAGCGGTTGAGGTTCCTTGAGTGTTCCCGAAGGGACCTCGAAAATAGAATCCCAGGTGGGATCGGTCACGCCAAATATCCGATAAACGTCCTGAGAAAAGGACGGGACGAATGGGCTCAGCATAATTCCCAGCGCCTTCGCCGCGTATAAACTGGAAAGGACTACGTCCTCGTTCAGGTTATCCCAGGGCCTCTTTCTCTGAAAGTACTTGTTCCCATAATTTCCCAGTTCGCATATCTCTCGCAGCGCCCCCGAAAGGCTCCCAGACTCGAACAGTTCTTCAAGGTTGTCGACAACCGCCCTTACTCTTGTTTTCACTTCGTCTTCGATTTCCCCATCGGGAATAGAGCCGTCGAACTTCGAATGAGCAAACGAAGTCACGCGGTTGATGAAGTTGCTAACGTTATCTATGAATATGTTATTGACCGTCTTGTCCAGCTCTTTCCAGGAAAACTCTACATCCTTCTTTTCCGGCCGACTGTACAGGAGATAAAACCGCCAGAAAACTGGGTCCATGATATCAGCCGCGTCATCGGCAAACAACCCGACTCCCTTGCTCTTGGAGAACGTCTTTCCTCCCACCCAATTCAGATACTCACCAGCACTTATCTGATCGGGAAGGTGATAGCCCTGACCCGACCCCAGAAGTTGGCCGGGGAACAACAGCGTGTGGAAGGGGATGTTGTCCTTGGCGTGAGTATAAATTTGATGCGTGCCTGGATCGAACCAGTAGTCCTTCCAGGGAGAAACGCCCCCTTCTTTCTTGAAGTACTCAATAGTAGCTGATACGTATCCAAGAGCGGCTTCTGCCCACACGTAGATCACCTTGTCGTCCGCACCATTAAATGGGGCCTTAATTCCCCACTCGATGTCTCTGGTAATCGCTCTTGGTTCGAGTCCATCCTCTAGCATCCTCCCCGTAAACCGTTTTACGTTGTCCTGCCACTCGTCGAAGTGACTCTCGACGTATTTCTCCAACTGGGGTTGAAGCTTTTCGAGATCAAGGTACCAGTGGTTGGTAGACTTGAATTCAATATTAGTCCCGCCGCACATTGCGCAGTGGGGCTCAATTAACTCTTCCGGTTCCAGGAGTTCTCCACAGCTATCACACTGATTGCCATGTGCCTCTTCCGCCCCGCAATTCGGGCACGTCCCTTCGATAAACCTGTCGGCCAAAAACCTCTCACAGTCATGACAGTAAGCCCGTTCCTCCGATCTCTCAAAGATATAGCCGTTGTCGTCCATCTGTCGATAGATCTCGCGGACGAATTCCTTATGGGTGGGGTTAGTCGTGATCGTATAGTTATCGATGTCGATATCGAAACTCTCGATTATGTCAACTATCTTCTCGTGAGTTTCAACTGCCAGTTCCCGGGGCTCGATCTCCCGTTTTTCCGCCTCGTATTCAATCCGAGTCCCGTGAGCATCCGACCCAGAGACGTGCAGAACGGGATACCCCTGCAGTCGGTAATACCGTGAAAAAACTCCACCAGACAGCAGGGATGTCTGGATATTGCCCAGGTGTGGCACACCTGACGCGTACGGCCAGGCGCTACACACCAACACTCTTTCTTTTTTCTTACGGTCTAACTCGGTTTTCATCAAAAACTCTCCATTTTCTCCAATTAACCAGAATTTACACAAGGGTCCATAGTTGTAAATCAGGTAGGTATTTTAACGTCCAGATTTTAGTAGAAGGCAAAGGTGATTACAAGCCAGGGGCGGGGACGCCTTTCCCTTTAACCGTTAACGAATCACCCTATCCTCGCCTGAATAGACCGTCATCCTCCCGTCCCGCAAAAAGCCAATAAGTGTCAGGTGGTTGTCCCTGGCGACCTTAACCGCTTCGTCGGTCGGGGCGGAGCGCGATACTAAAACGGCGATCCTCGAGTTAACCGCCTTCACCGTCATCTCCGATGAGAGGCGACCGCTAAGGAGAATTGCCTTGTCGTTTGCCCCAATTCTTTCGAGAAAGGCCCTCCCCACGAGTTTGTCGAGTGTATTATGTCGGCCGATGTCTTCCGCAAAAAACTCTATTCCTTCCGGATCGGCCAGGGCCGCCGCGTGAGACCCGCCTGTTTCTCGGAATAACTTGGATTCCTCCTGTAGCTCTTGCATCATCCCTTCCAGTCTCTCAGGGCGAAATTTGAATGGATTACTCTCCTGAAAGCCTTCTAATTCCTCCCGGCACCAGTTTTTCCCAAGGCCTCCACCCGCCGCGATTAGCTTTGGCCGTTTTTCAGAATCGGGATCAACGCACTCCGTTACCTCCGCGGTTATCTCCACAACTCCGTCCTCCCGACTCACACTAACCCGCCCTAGTTCTTCTCGGGAAGAGAGATATCCTTCTGTCAACAGGTAGCCGACGGCCAGTTCACTCCTGAAGGCAGGCGAACATGCAAGGCTGACTAGGTGTACCCCGTTTAGGTAGACCTCCAGCTTCGACTCCTTAACAACCTCGTCTGCTACTTTTCTTACCGAACCTTTATGCCATCGAAGAACTTCGATCGACTTATGTAAACTCATTTCTCCCCTCTCCAACAAATCCGTCGAAAGAATATATCAGGACCGACATAGCGCAGTAGATCCCTCGCCACGTCCCAGCTAGCGTAAAGGAGACGTGGGCCGACCCTAACCGACTCCGACCATTTCTTCGAACTCATCCTCCGTGAGTATCGTAACACCTTCCTCGCGAGCCCGGTCGTACTTTGAGCCAGGACTTTGCCCGGCCACGAGGAAATCGGTGGCAGAACTTACGGACGAGGTTGCTCTTCCACCAGACCTCTCGACTAAGTCCTGGGCCTCCGCCCGGGTGTAGTTCTCAAGCCTTCCGGTAAAGACGAATTTTTGTCCGGCTAAGGTCTCTTTAGTTTCCCTCTCCGGCCTCTCGTACCGGACTCCAACTTCCTCCAGTTCTCGAATAAGGTCCAGGTTCCTGTCGTTGGAAAAGAAGTTCACGATGCTCTCCGCGACTTCGGGACCGATCTCGTTGATCTCTTCCAACTCCTCCCGGTTTGCCTCCTCCAGATCATCGAAGTCCGTATATTCCGACTCAAGGACCCTCGCGAGGTGCTCCCCCACGTGCCTGATTCCCAGCGCGTAAAGCAACCGGGAAAAAGTTATCTCCTTGCTCTCTTCCAGGCTCTCCAGCAGGTTTTCCGCCGACTTCTCTCCCATCCTCTCCAGATCAGAGATCTCCTCCTTCGAGAGCCGATAAAGGTCGGGAATGCTCTCCACAAGACCTTCGTCGACAAACTGTTCCACAAGCTTATCGCCCAGTCCGTCCACGTCAGCCGCTCCCTTCGAGGCAAAATGTTTTATCGACTCCTTAACCCGGGCCGGACAGGAAATGTTTACACAACGGTGTATCGCCTCCCCCCGAGGGCGCTTAACGGGCTCTCCGCAGACCGGACACCGGTCCGGCAGTTTAAACTTTTCTTCGGACCCATCCCGCTCTCCCTTTACAGGTTTGATGACCTCGGGAATGACGTCACCGGCCCGCTGGATTATCACCTCATCGCCAATCCTGATGCCCTTTTCGTCAATTTCGTCCTGGTTATGGAGGGTAGCCCGGCTGATCGTTGCACCTTTTACCTCCACGGGATCTAGAACCGCGACGGGGGTCAGGGCACCGGTCCTACCTACACCGACCTCGATATCCAGGACCTTCGTTCTCGCCCGCTCCGGTGGAAACTTATACGCAAGGGCCCAGCGGGGACTCCTTGTCTTTGTCCCCAAGAGGTCCCTGAGGTCAAAGTCGTTGACCTTGATTACTATTCCATCGATCTCGTAAGGGATCTCTTCTCTCCGCTCCTCGATATCGCGGAAGTAGTCAATAGCTTCCCCTATGCCGATACACTTTCTCGTATAGGGATTGACCCGCAAACCAAGGCTCGGCAGGTAATCGAGCAGTTCTTCCTGGGAGTTTAGTTCCACGCCCCCGATCTCGCCCACGTCATAAAAAAAGGCATCGAGCGGCCTCCTCGCCGTTACCTTAGGGTCGAGTTGCCGCAGCGACCCCGCGGCTGCATTTCTCGGGTTGGCAAAGAGGTCCTTGCCCTCTTTCGCCCTCCGCTCGTTCATCTCCCGAAAGCTGTCCTTTCCCATATATACCTCACCACGCACCTCCAACAACCGGGGTGGCTCACCGCCGTTAGTCCTTAGTTTAAGGGGGATGCTCCTGATCGTCTTTATGTTTCTCGTTACAACCTCTCCCGTAACCCCGTCGCCCCGGGTCAACCCCTTCGTAAGTTCTCCGTTCTCGTAGATCACTTCCACGGCAAGTCCATCCAGTTTGGGCTCCGACAGATAGGTAACGTCGCCGTCGAGGCCCAACTCCCTCTTGACCCTATCGCCAAAGTCGAGGACGCCTTCCTCTTCAAAGGCGTTAGAAAGGGAGAGCATCGGCTGACTGTGTTCGGCGGATTCAAACTCTTCGGCCGGGCTGGCCCCGACCCTCTGTGTCGGTGAGTTCTCCGACTGAAACTCGGGATACTCTCCCTCAAGTTCTTCAAGTTCGGCGAGGAGTTCGTCATATTCTCTGTCCGTAATTACCGGGTCCTCGAGGACGTAGTACCGATAGTTGTGATCCTCTATCTCCGCGCGGAGTTCCTCGATCCTCTCCTTCGCCTCAGATTTCTTCATCTCTATTACTATCTCTCCCCTCAGAGACGTCTTTCGGGTAGTTAGTCACCCTTCGCTGGTCCATGGCTCGAAGCGTATCGACAAAAGCTGACTTGATCCGGGCGATATCTCCCATCGTCAACGGGCTGTAGTCAAGCTGGCCGTCCTCCATTTTAGAGTCAACCTGCTCATCTACCATCTCCTCGACGTCCTGTCCCATGTCATCCAGGGTATGAGAAGCAGCTTCGACCGGGTCCGCAAGGGCAATGATCGAAGTCTCCTTGGACATGGGTAGCTCTCCCTCGTACCGAAAATCCCCCTCGGGAAACTCCACGTCTTCCCTGTGTTTCCTCAGGGCCTTGAGATAGAAGTACCTGATCAGAGAGGTACCGTGGTGACTGGGGATAAAGTTAAGTACGTCCTCGCGTAAACCGTACCTCTTACCCATTTCAATACCCTGCTTGATGTGTGATGTCAGGACAATTTTGGACATGGAGGGGGTCAATTCGTTGTGAGGGTTGGAGTCGTTGCCCTGGTTTTCGATGAAGAACTCCGGCCTGACCATCTTGCCAATATCGTGGTAGTATCCACCGACTTTCGTCAGCAACGGGTCCGCACCTATCGCCCGGGCTGCGTTCTCACCGAGGCTGGCGATGTTTTGACTGTGATGATAGGTCCCCGGGGCCTCTTCCCGGAGCCTCTCGAGCAGTGGGTGAGAGGGATTAAGGAGTTCCATCAACCCGATCGGGGACGTCTTCTGCGTGACCCTTTCGGCGAACGGGACCGCGGCCGCTATAAATAGAGCACTGGTCAAGCCATTTAGCGCCGCCCACCCGTAACTGGGCCAATCAAGGTTTACGATAAAGGGCGTGGAAAGAAACGGAAAACGAAAACCAAAGACGAGAATTACACTGACCAGCCCCACGGAGAATCCAATTCTTGTTAAATCGGAACTCCGCTTGATGTCCCGCGTCTCAAGCACACCGATGAGACCGCCAACGAAACCGACCACGCTCGGGCCGACAGAACCCGCAAATCCTTGCTGTACACCAATTGACAGGGCAAGAAACCCAGCCATGGCCAGGGCAGTTTCAAAATCCATAAAAATCGCAAACAGGGCAGTAGCAAAGGCGACGGGCACCAGATAGAGCGATACGAGCCAGGAACCTTTTATCGCCAGCAGAATAAACAACGTAATTGCACCCAGGAAGAGGGTTAGCCGCCTATCCTTGAGGATCTCTTTCTTGCGGATAGACAGGTACGACGTAACGGCAATAAAGCTAATTATAACGACGAGACCGTTGGCTAGCGCGCTCTTCCAGTTGAGAAAGTAGATAAACGGTTCCTTAGACCGCAGGTTGAAGGTAAAGAGAAAGCCAGCAAGCAAGGCGTAACCAGTTAACCCCAGTAGCCTCTTCGATTGGCTTGCCTCAAAGAAGTCAGCGAGTCTTTCCCGGATAGGTGTCTCTGAACCGTTATTGTTCGGACTTTTTCTTTTCATAAGCCTCGATGATCTTTTTTACCAAATCGTGGCGGACGACGTCGGTCTTCTCCAGGTAGATAAAATCTATTCCGGGTATCTTTTCCAAAAACTTCCTGTCATGACTCAGCCCCGAGTCATCACGCTTCAGGTCTATCTGGGTGATATCCCCGGTAATTATCGCCTTGGAATCAAAACCCAGTCTCGTGAGAAACATCTTTAACTGCGTCGACGTCGTGTTCTGTGCCTCGTCCAGTATAACGAAAGAACTGTTCAACGTACGGCCCCTCATAAACGCCAGGGGGGCGATCTCTATCCGACCCTCCTCCTTTAGCCGCTCGAACTCCTCTCCGGGCATCATGTCGTAAATCGCGTCGTAGAGCGGCCGCAGGTATGGATTTACCTTGGCTTGCATATCGCCGGGAAGAAAACCCAGTTCCTCCCCTGCCTCCACGGCCGGCCTGGTCAGGATAATCCTTTTCACCTTTCCCTTCTTCAGATATTCTACGCCCATGGCCACGGCCAGGTAAGTCTTTCCCGTTCCGGCGGGTCCGATACAAAAGACGATGTCCTTTTCCCTGATCGATTCCACGTACCGCTTTTGGTTCAGCGACTTGGGCTTTATCTGTTTGCCCCAATATGTCGTCTGAATGACGTCGGACAGCACGCCGTCGAGTTCAGCACCTTCGCCGGATTTGATCATCTCCGTTAAACTTTTCACCTCGTCTAGTTGTGGGGACTGACCGTCCTCAATCATATTTAGGAGTTCGTCGAACAGCGAGCGGACCGCCTCTACCTCATTCTTAGCCCCCTCTATCTTGATTATCCCGTCCCTGACAATTATTCTCGCGTCAAAGTTCTCCTGGATATAGTTCAGGTTCTTGTTGTACTGTCCTAACAACACGACGGCCTGTTCATGATCCCGTAACGTGATCTCCCTCGTTATCGTGCGCTCTTTTCCATCGTTGCTAATTAGCTATCACTCCTTAATTCCGAAGGTCTTTATCCCGACAGATCAAAAATTTATCCACTTCTTGCCGAAGGGGGGTCTTAAAGTTCGGCAACGCAGTAATCATTTCTTACTTCCTTAACGTTCACTTCAACCAGATCACCGGGAGAAAAATTTTTCCGGTTCCCGTCTGCTTGTAGATGGAGATCCATGTAGTTCTTAGAATAGCCGCGCCAGCCGTCTACTTTATTGCTTCTTTCTTCGAGGATCATCTCCATACTCTCCCCCACGAACTCTTTTCTTTTACTTAAGCTAATAGATGAAACAAGTTTCCTCAAACTGGCCGACCTCTCCTTCTTGACCGAAGCGTTCACCTTTCCTCCATACCTTACAGCGGGCGTATGATCTCTCGGTGAATAGCGAAACACGTGAGTGTTAATGTAGCCAACCCGTTCTATTACCTTTCTCGTCATTCTTACGTCCTCTTCCTTCTCGCCAGGAAAGCCGACCATGATATCCGTTCCCAAGGTCACCCGGTCGAGTTGGTCCTCCAGTAAAGAGACTTTTTGCAAATAGTAATCGACGGTATAACCTCTTGCCATCCTTTCCAGAATTCTATCCGAACCCGATTGTAGAGGTATGTGGAAGTGAGGGCAAGTTTTGTCGGAAGAAGCGAATACTTCTACCAGATCTCGACTTATCCCCTGGGGGTTTATCGAACTCAACCTAATCCTCCTAACCTTTTCGAGTTCTTCAAGCCGCGACACCAGCTCCGGCAGCTTGGTTCCCTCTGAGCCGTATTCTGCCAGGTTGATTCCGATTAAAACTAGTTCTTTAAAACCGTTTTCAGCAATCCCTCTAGCCTCCTGGACGACTCCCTCAAGGTTTTTACTCCGGGTCGGTCCCCGGAGAAACCTTACCTTACAGTAACTGCACTCCTGGCTGCAACCGTCCTGCACTTTTAGAAAGGCCCGTGTATGGGCGGAATCCACCGACACACGCTCCGAATCCAGCTTCCAATCGAGGAGATCACCCTCTTGGAGAGTCCCGCTGAACCCAGATAGCGCCATCTCCAGGACAGCGGCAAAGTTCCCCTTGTAGCCATTGGAAAAAATCACGTCTACGCCATCTATTTTTCGAATCTCGTCCTCGTCAAGGGTGACGTAGCATCCCGTCACCAACACGACGCCCCCGTAGCGGGCGGCGCGGCGGATATATTGTCTGGACTTCCTGTCAGCGCCGTTCGTAACGCTACAGGTATTAATTACGTAAAGATCGGAGTCAGCCGAAAAGGGGACTATCTCAAACCTGGAGCTATTCCTTATTTGCTCCTTCATCATCTCGGTATCATATTGGTTTGCCCGACACCCAAGTGTATAGAATGCAACTCTATAAGAAGTCATAACAAAGGTGGTTCCGGAATGGTAAGTTCATAGCTGGTTGGATGGACCACAGGTACGTCCGCTATTTTCCCACCGGTTCTTCTCCCCCGTGACGCTTAACGGTAAAGCGCTTTATAGTAAAGTTCTCGTCATCCGGAGGAATACCAGCCTTTCTCTTCGTGATGTCTATCTGCTCCTCTGCGGTTTCTACCCCGTCTAGATCAGGTAGAAGCAGGCCCGACCTGGTCCCCTTTTTCAACAAGATCCCATACCGGTCGGGATCTAAATCGTCCTCCGTGCACTCCTCCGGCTCACTCAGCACGTCAACTGAAATCGAAAGGTCATCCAGTTCGTCGGGAGTTACCTGTGGAAACCGCGGGTCGTCAAGCGCTGCGGAGGATCCGTTCTTAAGGATTTCTTCGACCAGCGAATCGGTCGATGGAAGATATGTTCCTATGCACCCACGTAAGGTGCCACCCTTCTTAAGCGTCACGAACACTCCTCGGGGCGTCTCCGGGAGTCCCTCGCTGATTGCTTCCAGCTGATCCTCGTCGATCTCTCCCCCCGTTACGGCCCTCCTAACAGCCAGCTTGGCCAGACGAACGTAATTATCTTCCATAACGGAGTAATTATAGCTAACGCACTCGAGTGTATTCAACTTTGAGTCCAAGAAGTCCCAGTTCTCAGTTCTCAGTTCGCGGTTTTTAGTCCGCCGTCCGTAGTCCGCAGTCAAAAACACCAAACAGCGTTTGTTTTTGTTTTATATCATAGCTGCGGGTGAACCCTTATACCAAGCATCATAACGGAGGTAAACCTCCGCCTATTGCCAATAAAAAAACTGATAGCTGGTACCTGGCACCTGGTACCCCTTAAACCCGGCCAACACCCGCTCATCCGACACCCTAACCCCTGAATCCTAAATCCTAATCTCTAAATCCTAACCCCGAGATCCTACATCCGCCCCCCCATTAGCCCATTAGCCCATTAACCCGTCAACCCATTTCTTGACTTAAAGACGATAATACGTTAAATTAACGGTGACTAATATGAAATGGAAAATAGTGATAGCCGCCGTCCTGGTTATTCTAATAGTGGGTTCGGGAGTAGGCATATATTTAATTAACCAGCGCAACGTCAACGAGCTAGTTGAGCGGGGGGAACGGGTTAATTTATTGGTGCTTGGCCTTGACTACATCGAAGGGGCTACTGCCAGACGAAGCGACACTATGATGCTCGTCAGCATAGACCCCGAAGCGAACGAGGCCTCGTTGATATCAATCCCTAGAGACCTCTATATGAAATATCCTGAAGGTAAGTTTCGGAGGGTAAACGCGGCTTACGCAATAGATGGTGCCAACCTTGCCGTAGATATGGTCTCCGACTTCCTCGGAGTCCCCATAAACTTCTACCTGGTCATCGACTATCAAGGGTTTAAAGAAATCGTCGACCTCGTTGGCGGCGTAGAGATCACCGTTGACGAAAGGCTGCAGTATACGGACGAGGCCGCCGGACTTAACATAGATATCGAACCGGGAACTCAAGTCCTCACCGGAGAAGAGGCGCTGGGATACATGCGTTACAGGGGAAATCAGAGTGACCTGCAGCGAATCAGTCGGCAGCAGAAGTTCCTGCGGGCGCTATTGCAGAGCGGGATACAGTTAAAAGGGTGGTCACAGATAAAGGGGTTAATCGATACGGGAAGGAAATACACCAAGACAAACCTCTCCCTGATGGACATGTACGACCTCGCCAAGACCGTCAAGGACCTGGGAATGGAAGACTTTAATATGAAGACCCTGCCGGGAGAGCCGGCCAGAGTCGACAACAAGTCCGTCCTCCTGCCGGAAGTCGTTGAGACAAGGCGGGTCGTTGCTTCCGAGATCAACGGCCTCGGCCTGTTTAGCAACTCCGACGTCAGTCCATACATCCTCAACGGCGAGGGGAGCAACTATCTAGCTCGGATGACCGCTGACGAACTGCGGAACGAGGGATTTGCGGTTACGGGAACTGACAACGCAGACCGGTTCGATTACGAGCCCAGCTTTATAGTTACCTTAAAGGACGACGCGACCAAGGCGGCTGAGATGATGAAGGAGAAACTTCCGTATCAGGTCGAGATCGTTTCCGAATCCGAATTTCAGGACAACCTGACGGCGATAAAAGAATCAGGGGTGAACATTCCCCCTGAAGCTAATCTCTTGCTAGTATTGGGGAAGGGATCACCAAGCTTTGTCACTTAATAAATCTGACAGGCAAGCCCTGCTCGAGATAGTTGAGATAATCGATGAGAAGAAGGGCGACGAGGTCAGCGTTCTAGACATGCGGCAGCACAGCATCGCCGCCAGTTTCTTTATTCTTGCAAACGGCACGAACCCAAAACACGTCAGGGCGATAGCGGAGGACCTGGAGGAGAAGTTCTCCGGAAAGTTGCTCCGCCGCGAAGGCCTGAAATCAGGGTCCTGGGTAGTTTTGGACTACGGAGAGTACTTCATACACCTGTTCGAAGAAGACGTGCGGCTTTTCTACGACCTGGAAGGACTCTGGGCAGACTACGAATTACCTCTCGAAAGTATACAGAGAGCGTAAACCTATTGGATTAACCCTCTCAAATATCTACCTTTAAAAGACGTCATCGATCAACCTCCTGTTCCTGTAGGCGTAATCGACTCCGGACAGGACCGTCGCCGCGACGACAAGGTAAGTTATCACTGGCACGTAAACTACCAGGTAATTCAGACTCCAATGACGGACAACAAGTATCGACACGATTAAGACTATCTGCAGGACCGTCTTCGCCTTTCCCAGCGGGCTAGCCGATATCACCACCTCGCGGGAACTACCTACCAATCTGAGACCCGTCACCAAGAATTCCCTGGCTACGACGACTACGACTACTACCGCTGAGATCTCGTTCAACTGAACGAAAGTAATGAACACGGTAGAAATGAGCACCTTATCGGCGATGGGGTCAGCAAACTTGCCGAAGGCGCTGACGTGTCCTCCTCTACGGGCGATATAGCCGTCCAGAAAGTCTGTCACCGAGGAGAAAAGGAACAGCGCCAGTGCCGCAAGGTCCATGCCCGACAGCAAAAAGTACATCAACACCGGGATAGAGAGAACTCTAATCGCAGTTATCCTGTTAGGAACTTTCTCCATATATCAATCACTACCCTTTTAGCAACCCCTGGAGCGGAGGCAGGCTACCGGGCTGGCTGACTCATGCTACCTAAATCCCGAACAGGTTAGCGTGTAAAACCGCTCCAGTTTTCGTTATACTTTCAAAGAATTTCTCGGAGTTTTTCGTGCTGACGTTTAACCTATATTATGGTATTTTAACTTCCTCTGCCAATACAGGGGATACAAGTTTTTTCTTTATCTAACGCGAATACAAATTTCTGAACACAAAAAAGGCGGTGTCAGGGTTGCTAAAATTACAGAATTCGCTGACTGGAGAGTTGGAAGAGTTTCAACCCCTCGAGGAAGGTAAAGTCCGCTTTTACTCCTGTGGGCCTACTGTTTACGATTACTTTCATATCGGAAACGCACGCCCCTTCATAGTCTTTGACGGTTTACGTAGATACCTGGAATTCAAGGGGTTTGACGTGGAATTCACACAGAACGTCACGGACCTCGACGACAAAATCATTAATCGCGCCAAGGAAGAGGGCTTAAAACCTGAAGAGTTGGCCGAAAAATATGCGCAGGCTTACTTTGAGGACCTTGATTCCCTGGGAGTCAGACCCGCTGACAATCAGCCGCGCGTGACCGATTACGTAGAGGACATAATTGAGTACGTTGAGGCCCTCATCGAAAAGGGTTACGCCTACGAAATAGTGGGAGAGGTATTTTACAGGGTCAGGGAATTCGAGGACTACGGAAAGCTATCCGGCCGGTCGATCGACGATCTCAAGAGCGGAGCAAGGGTGGAAGTAGACGTAAGAAAGGAAGACCCGCTCGACTTCGCCCTCTGGAAGAGTTCCACGGAAGACGAACCCGGCTGGGATAGCCCGTGGGGACGAGGGAGGCCAGGTTGGCACATAGAGTGTTCAGTTATGGCTCAGAAGACGCTTGGGGAGACGATCGATATCCACGCCGGCGGAGAGGACCTGATCTTCCCCCATCACGAGAACGAGATAGCCCAGGCGGAAGCGAGATCGGGTAAGCAGTTTGCCCGGTACTGGCTCCATAACGGTCTCCTAAAAATAGAAGGAGAAAAGATGTCTAAGTCCCTGGGTAACTTCGAATACGCACGAGACGTCTTGAGGAGACATGATAGGGAAACTGTACGATATTTTTACTTCTCCACCCACTACCGCAAGCCACTCAACTTCAGTGAAAAGAACCTCGAAGACGCGGCGAGCGCCGTCGACCGGGTCTACGAACTGCTGGATAGGGTCGATAAACTAGACCTGGTCGAAGGAGAAGGTGAAAAACCGGAAACTCCCCGAGGAGAAGAATTTTCTGCTAAACTCCGAAAGCTAAAAGAAGCATACGAAGACGAAATGGACAAGGACTTCAATACGCCTGGAGGGCTGGGAATAATATTCGAGGTCGTCAAAGAGACGAACAAGTTTTTGGACGAGGGTAGAGACGAGGACCTCGTCCTGGCCAGAACGGCGGGGGAGCTGATAGGGACTCTCGGGGAACCCCTGGGGTTGTTTCAGGAAGACCGAGAGGAATCAATCGGCGGGGTGGAAGAAGAACTTATGGGCCTGGTTTTGGAACTGAGAAATGACCTCAGGGAGAGAGAAGAGTGGGATCTTGCCGACAAAATTAGAGAAGGACTTCGTAAGTTGGGAATCGAGATCAAGGACACGGAGACGGGAACGGACTGGCGAGTAAATAATTAACTCTTTACAGGCATTGGTTAATCTCATTAAAAAATAATAAGTGGAGGGATAGGCAATGGGTAGAATAGAGGCGTATCTCTCGCCGAGAGAACTTGCTAGGTATCTCGGGTTAACCGTTGAGGACGTCAATAACCTTATAGAACTTGGCGAGATTGACTCGTTGGAGCTAAACGGCAGCACCAAGGTAAGAAAAACGGAGATAGACAGGTGGTTGGACGAGGAAGTTGAATTGGGCGACCTCGAAGACCTGGTCAAAAAGCTGAATCTGGACGTCGACCCCTCTGACGTAGTTGAAGACGAGTATCAGGACGTAGAGGACCCGAACTAGACTAGAGACCGACGGCGACACAAGTAAGGCGAGTTAAACAGTGGCCAATACGATATTTCAGAGTCTAATAGATAACACCAGGGACCTGAGGAAAAGGTTGCTCTGGAGCATAATTTCTATATTAATCTTCGCCGGAGCAGCCTATTACTACCGGGGCTACGTACTTGACTTCATCCAGCGCCCGCTAACCGATAAACGGCTCATCTTCATTCACCCTACCGAGGCCTTCTTTACGTACATTAAGGTCTCTCTGTTCGTCGGTTTGCTCGTCAGCGCCCCATTTATCCTCTATCAGATAATCCAGCTTTTGATCCCGTACATCAAGGATAACGAAAAGTACAGCAGGGGCTTTCTCTCCTCGATCTTTATATCCGGGAGCGTGTTCTTCTACCTCGGTGCGGGGTTTGCCGTTCTGGGAGTCCTCCCCTTCGCCCTAGACTTTCTCAAGGGGATTAGCGGTGAGAACGTCCAGGCCACCTTTACCGTGGGGAATTACGCTTCCTTCGTCATGCTGTTCACCCTGATCTTTGGTTTTGTCTTTGAGATGCCCGTTATCTCTTATGGGCTGGCCAAACTTGGCTTGATCGACAAAAAGACCCTGACGAGCAAGTGGAGGATTGCGTTCGCGGGTGCCGCTGTCCTGGCTGCAGTGCTAACCCCTCCAGACCCGATAACTCAGATGTTTCTGTGGGGCCCGCTGCTGCTCCTCTACGGCATCTCAATAGTTCTCGTTGGCCTGGCCAACCGTGGGGAGTAATTATGAAAGCATCGATAGTTAAGGAGCCATGACCGGGACAGGGGGGAGCGATTCGGTTTATTACCATTACATTTGAGGGGCTTATGCGTTAAAATTACGTGAATATATGCGTGAATATATGGAGGTGTTAACCTAAATGTTTGGCTTAGGTCCGACGGAATTAATCATAATTCTCGTCATCATTCTCGTACTTTTCGGCGGAGAGAGGCTCCCGGAACTTGCACGTTCTCTGGGGAAGGGGGTAAGGGAATTCAACAAGGAAAAACAGAAGATTCAAGAACAGTATGACGAGACCAAAGAGGCTATAGACGTGGATACCGAGACGGGCACACCCGACTCAGACAGAGGATCCGGGGACGAAGAGGACAAGGACGAGTAAACACGGTCCCCGGGATGTGAACGAATATTACCTGTATGATTAGTATACGATAAATGAGAGACGAAGAGCGGCCACTCGGGAAGCATCTTGAGGAACTGAGAAAGCGGATTATCAGTTCCCTGGTCGTGATCGTGCTGTTCGGGGCTGTTGCTTACTTCTTCCGATTCCGGTTGCTAAAGTTCCTGATCCAGGCATCGGGGCACGAAAACCTTATCTACCTCCACCCCACCGAGGCCTTTCTCACCTATCTAAAATTAGCGGTGATAACCGGGCTGATCCTGGCAACCCCGTGGATCCTCTATCAGGCATGGAAGTTTATCCTTCCCGCGTTGTTGGAGAACGAAGAGGGCCCATTTCGTACCAGCTTCGTCCTGGGTGGCGCGTTGTTCTACCTCGGTGTAGCGGTAGCCATAGTTGCCGCTCTGCCACTTACGGTGAGGTTGCTTTCTAGCGTCGGGGGTGCCGACATCGTTTCAACCTTCTCGATTAGAAATTACGTGACGTTCACCTCTCTAATCGCCTTTGCAGTCGGCATCGCGTTTGAACTGCCCCTGCTGATCGTTCTAATTGTACGACTGGGATTTGTCAAACCCTCAACCCTCCGAAGAAACAGAAAGTATGCAATCGTCGTATCTTTCATCGTCGCCGCCTTCATTACCCCCACCGACCTGTTCTCTCAGGCGTTCATGGCGGTACCTCTCATCATTCTGTACGAGATATCTCTGTTCTTAGTCAGCGCGCTATTTAGAAAGGATGCTACGGGTAATGATAAGTGATATTTCCCGGCCAAGTTTCAGGCGTCAACCTTCTACCTCACGGGATGAGCCCCAAAAAGGAATTATCCAAGCATATATAAATTGCGGAATTGGAATATCTTGGTTATCCTTAAATTTGGTTATTCTTAAACTTAGAGTTACGAGAACGGTTAACATAACATTAAGGTACGTTAAATTAATACACGTAGGAGGTGGTAAAACTCCGTACGAGTGAATAAAGTAGCGAGTACTTGCAACACCCTGTTTGGTTGAAGTATAGAGGAAATAATATAGAGTTTTAGTTGGTATTTGTTTGACTCAGCAAAGGTATGTTTCTACACATTAACCACAGGAGGTTTGTATGTATAAAAAGACGTTAGTTCTCAGCTTAACTTTATTGCTAGTACTATCCGGCTTTGCCCTTGTCGGTTTAGGCCGGGGAGAAGACCTTCCCGAGGGCGCACAGACCGTCCCGATTAGAGAAGAAAACGAGGATTGGGGAATGGGAGAACTCGAGTTCGGAGTTCCCGGCGGCAAGATTACCTACGCCTCAACAGCACTTCCCAAGACGTTTAACAACATGGTGGCCAGCGAAACCTCGTCAACGGATGTAACTGAGCAGTTGATGGAGGGTTTGACGTCAACAAGCCCCGCCACGGGCCGAACAATTCCCGCTCTGGCAGAGTCCTGGGAGATCTCTGAAGACAAGAAGACTTACACCTTTCATCTCAGGGAAGGGCTAAAGTTCTCTGATGGAGAACCGCTTACAGCAGAAGACATAGTCTTCTCGTTCAACGAACTCTGCTTCAACGAAAAAGTCGAGGCCGACATGCGGGACCTGCTCACGATCGAAGGGAAAATACCTGAGGTTAAGAAGATCGACGAATTGACGGTCGAGATCACCACGCCGACCATTCATGGTCCATTTATAAGGCAGGTTGGTGGAGTAAATATATACCCTAAACACAAACTCGAAGGCATTAGCGGCGAAGAGTTCAACAGTGCCTGGGGACTGGAAGTCGCTGAAAAGACTCCTGAAGAATTAGTCGGTGCGGGGCCCTTCAGATTGAAACAGTTCGTCCCCCAGCAGAAGGTAGTGTTAGAGAGAAACCCCTACTACTACAGGAAGGATCCGAATGGGGTGCAGCTTCCCTACATATCAGAACAGACGATAATTAAGGTAGAGAACACCGACGCCCAGGCGCTGAAGTTCAAGACCCACGAGACAGACGTCTACGCTCCAACGGCCGACAAACTGCCGTTCCTGTTAAAGAACCAGAAAGAAGAGGGCTGGAACGTTATCGTCAGAAAGGGCCCCAGAGGCGCTCCGGCCGGGACGGACTTTATTACGTTCAACTGGGACGCAGAAAACGAGGCCCTGGCAGAAGTCTTCCAGGAAAAGAACTTCAGGCGTGCGGTTTCCCACGCGATTGACCGTCCGAGCATCATCGAGAACGTATATAACAACCTCGCCGTCTCACAGGACAGTCCAATGTCAAAGCTCTCTCCTTACTACAACGAAGAGGCGGGAGAGGTTTTCCCCCAAGAGTACGATCTGGACAAGACCCGGTCTATGCTCGACGAACTGGGACTTACGGATACGGACGACGACGGAATCCGGGAACTCCCTAACGGA
Source organism: Candidatus Bipolaricaulota bacterium (assembly GCA_018400715.1). Classification (GTDB taxonomy): domain Bacteria; phylum Bipolaricaulota; class Bipolaricaulia; order M55B111; family M55B111; genus M55B111. Next base: position 3,522 of record JAGYME010000004.1, on the reverse strand, counting down.
GAAGACCTGGCATTCACTATCGTGACAAACAAGGGCAACCAGCAGAGGGTCGACATCGGCAACATAATTTCTAGCGACCTGCAGAAGGTAGGCATGAAGGTAAAGTTCAATCCGATCGAGTTCAACTCCCTCGTCCAGCAGTTGATGGGTGGAAAATATCAATCCGTCATAATCGGCCTGATCGGTGACCCCCTCGAGCCCAACAGTGGAAACAACGTCTGGACAAGCGGAGGGAGTCTCCACATGTGGCACCTAAACGCGAGCGAGAACCCGGTCGAATGGGAAAAGCGCGTGGACGAACTCTTCAACGAAGGACTTAAGAACATCGGAGTCACGGATAGAAGACCTTACTACGACGAATGGCAGATGATCGCTGCGGAAGAGGTCCCGTTGATTTACACCGCAGGACAGGTCTACCTGTACGCGGCCGAGGACGACGTAATGAACACGAAGACGTTTAGCCCGCTAGGATCCTTCCTCGGTCACTCCTACGTAGTCTGGGTCAAACAGTAAACTTAATTAATAAGAAGAGGAGGTCAAGTACACAGCCAGCGGCTCCGATCGCTGGCTGTGTTTTTAACCCATGACTTCATATTTACTCCGCAGACTGCTCTACATGATCCCGACCCTGATCCTCGTTTCCATCATTTCCTTCGGAATTATGCAGTTAATTCCCGGGGATTACCTGACTAAGTCCCAGCTCGACCCAACAATAAGCAGGAAGACCATCGAGCAGCAGAAGGAAAACCTGGGGCTCGACAGACCGATACATATAAGGTACTGGAAGTGGGTAGAGGGGATCTTTACTCGCGGTGACTTCGGTTATTCTTTCAGTCACTACCGCCCCGTGAAGAACGTCCTATTTAAAGGGCGATTAGGATACACTGTTTTCCTCGGTTTGATTACTTTGGGCTTTACGTACCTCTTCTCGATTCCCATTGGTATATATTCCGCGACTCATCAATATGCTCCATCCGATCATCTGGTTACCCTGGCCTCTTTCATCGGACTGTCAATACCTAACTTCTTTCTCGCGCTGGTATTGCTATTCTTCATGGCAGCCGTGTTGAACGTGGGTGCAAATCTCGGCATCGGGGGGCTGTTTACCGAACAGTACATGGCCGCTCCGTGGTTCAACGGCTTCGTTCCCAACATGGGTAAGATAACGAACTTCTTCTGGCACGTCTGGCCATACGTGGTCGCAGTCGGTACCGCATCTATGGCAGGTGTTGTCCGGCTCATGCGCGGTCAGATGCTGGAGTACATGAACCGACAGTTTGCCACCACCGCCGAGGCCAAAGGAGTCAAGGAGTCCGTCGTCATCTACAAGCACGTATTCAGAAACGCCATAAATCCAATAATAACCGGTCTCGGGTACTCATTCAGAACGATCGTTTCGGGGTCGTTGATTACCGCGATCGTTCTGGGTATACCGACGGTGGAACGTGCCTACTGGACGGCGTTAAATAAACAGGACGAACAGGTAATAATGGTTGGGCTGACGTTCTTCGCGATAATGCTCCTCTTCGGTAATCTGTTTGCGGACTTCATGCTTGCTTGGAACGACCCCCGCATCCGATATGACTAAAGGTGATAAGGTTGGCTGAACATTACAAGAAAGAGAAGAAATCCAAATCACAGTGGGCCCTGATCTGGCGCCGGTTTAAACGTCACAAGTTGGGTCAGGTCGGTGGTCTCATCGTATTATTTGTCTTTTTGCTCGTATTCTTTGCCAATTTTATTGCTCCGTACAATTACTCAGTGCAGCACAGGGACTACGCCAAGGCTCCACCTACCAGGATACGCTTCATTCACGAGGGGCGCCTTGTTAGACCCTACGTTTACAGGACGGAGAGGGGTTTCAACGAATATTACGAGACGGTCTACAAAGAGGATAAGACAGAAAGGTATCCCATTAAGTTCTTCGTCAAAGGAGAGAAATACAGCTTTTGGGGCCTATTTACAAGCAGAATTCATCTCTTTGGAACGGGCTCAGAGGAGGCTCCGCTGTTTCTTTTTGGCACCGACACTTTTGGGCGTGACCTGTTCTCGCGAATTCTCTGGGGTGGATGGATTTCACTGAGTATCGGACCCTTCGCCCTGATAACCACACTGATCATTGCCATACCTATTGGCCTGATATCCGGTTACTTTGGGAGCTGGGTAGATATGCTTGTACAGAGGATTACGGAAGTAATTATGGCCTTTCCTAAACTTCCTCTCTGGCTTGCCCTGGCGATGATAATCCAGGGTCTCCCATCCGCGTACCGGTTCTTCTTCATCGTCGGAGTCTTTTCCCTCGTTGACTGGACGAGCCTGTCACGGACGCTCAGAGGGATGGTCCTTTCCGCACGGGAGGAGGACTACACGATGGCGGCAAAAGCCGTTGGAGCGGGAACGCCCCGAATTATGTTCCGACACATCTTACCAAACACCACATCGTATCTGGTAGTAGTCTCCACGCTGAGCATTCCGTCCTGGATAATTGGCGAGGCCACCCTTAGTTTTCTTGGGCTTGGCATCAAGGAGCCGCAAACTAGCTGGGGATTGTTGTTAAGTCAGGCAAATAATCTACAAGCCATAACATCGTATCCATGGCTACTCATCCCGGGGATCTTTATTATCGTTACGGTCCTGGCGTTTAACTTCCTCGGGGACGCTCTCAGAGATGCTGCCGATCCGTTCTCGACGGTTGGGAAGAAGAGATAGACAATAACCGAGGTATGGAAAAAGACGGAGGGATTACAGAAAACCGGGGGTTAATCAGGAGGTACGGAAGGTTCTTTTTCGGCCTCCTCGGTGCAATTGCCCTAGTCGCCCTTCTGGGGTTCGTCTTCCTGTTTCTCATCCCCAGCCTCACCAATCGAGATGACCGGGGATGGATTTCCCTCAATCGGAACGGGATAAGTCTTTATTATAAGGAAAGATCGGAACAGGAGACCGATCCAGAGGAATTATTATCCCAATTGGTTACCCAGAGAGCGGAGGTAGTTAAGGTCCTTGACCTGTCAGACGAAGAAATTCCGGAGAAGATAAGGATATACCTTCACCCGGATTCCGACTCTCTCCTGGGGGAGGTGGCGGCAAGAAAGAGTGCCGCCGTCAGGGACCTTCCCCTGGCCCTGATCGACGCAACAAAAGAAGAGGAGCTAGTCCCCCTTCTCGTTAGGCTACTTACCACCTTCGGATGGGGCGAGCCCTCCTCCGAGTTCCTGCGCCAGGGAGTCCAGAACTACTTCACCGGGCGTTCCGTAAACTCGATATACAGAACATATGGCCTCGGCGACCTCTTCTTTTCGCTCGAGGATATCGGCACCCTGGAGAGAAAGGATAACTACCCAATCGCCCCGTTTAGCCATTTTTACGACGAGTTCGACTCGCCAAATGCGCCCGCCGGCCTCAGTCTATCGTTACTATCCCAGATAATTGCGGGGGACGAGGCGGACGCCGACTACCTGACCTACCTTACTGCCGAAGCGACCTCTTTCGTCTATTTTTTTCTCGACGAGTTCGGACATGAAA
>JAGYME010000039.1 GCA_018400715.1 Candidatus Bipolaricaulota bacterium | reverse complement strand
GTTGACTTGGTTAAGACAGGCAACGATAGCCGTAGGACTCGATTATTTATGAGTCAATTCGCGATTTGAATCCTTGTACATGATAGTGTACACTAAAGTGGTGATTAAGATGACCGAAAAGACTTATTCTGTCTCCGAGGGAAGACGGAAGTTCTTGGAACTTGTGAGGGAATCCTCCAAAGTTTTTAACAGGTTCGTTTTTACGAAAAAAGGGAAACCCGAGGCAGTCATGCTCAACTACGAAGATTATCAGGGCTTGCTGGAGACCTTGGAGATACTAGAAGATCAAGCGTTGACAAAGGAGATAGTGTCCAGAAACCGAGAAATAGAGTCCGGAGAAGTTGACACTCAGAGCCACGATGAAGTTTTCGGGGATAATGGTTGATGAGCGAATATTACCTACGATATCACCCTGCCGCAAGCAACGAGATACATGGTCTGGATAAAAATACAAAGAAGCGCATCCGAAATAAGTTGAATCGTCTGAAAGACCGACCTATGGAGGGGAAACCTCTAAAGGGGGAGCTGTCGGGTTTTAAGAGCAGCCGGGTTGGAGATTACAGGATAGTTTATCGGATTTCTACCGAAAAAAAGATAGTCTACGTCTTGTACGTGGGGCATTGGAGTAAAGTCTACGAAGAAGCAAAGAGAAAATTGTAGGATGGAGTACCGCTAACTCTGTATTCGGCATCAAGTCTACGACGTATCCAAGCATCGAGGGTAGGTCAATTATTAACTAACCCCGGTCTCCTTGCGGGTACGACCCCAAAACTTTTACCGGAGTGGGAAGATATTCGTTTACCGCCTCCAGCGTCTCCTTTACCACGGGGTCCTGCCTGTGGCCTTCCAACTCCAGGTCGAAGTGATACTCCCAGTTTCCCGATTCTGAGGGGCGTGACTTTATCATCGTCAAGTTGATCTCGTGTTCCGCGAAGGGAATGAGGCAGTTGTAGAGCGCGCCGGGGCTGTCCCCCAGGTGAAAGGTTACCGAAGTCTTGTAGTCAACCCCCTTCTCTCGCTCGCCACCGCCTTGGGATGTAACCACGAGGAACCTGGTGTAGTTGTTCTCCGTAGACTGGATACCCCTGACCAGCACCTTCAGGTCGTACTCCCTGGCAGCAAGTTCGCTGGCGATGGCTGCCTCGTTTGGTTTTCTGTTTTCGCTGACCATCTTCGCCGACCCGGCCGTATCGTAAGTGGCCCTCGTGGAGAAACCACGTTCCTCGATGAACTTGCGGGACTGTTTAAGGGCTTGTGGGTGTGAATATACGGTGTCGATATCTTTCAGGCTTGTCCCGGGAACCCCCATCAGGTTGTGCTTCACCTCCAAGTAGACCTCTCCGGTAGCTTCCAGGTCGCTTCCGGCTATGAGCTCGTAAGCGCGGTCGACGTATCCGCCGATGGAGTTCTCCACGGGGATAATCCCGTAAGCTGATTCTCCGCTGGAGACCGAACCGATTACTGCAGAAAAGGAACTCTGTGGGAAGGTGCGAATCTCTTTACTCGGTAGGTCGAGGTATTTGAACAGTGCAGCCTCGCTAAACGCCCCTTTCTCGCCCTGGAATGCGACCGCTATAGGGCGGTCAGCGTGTGAATCATGACTATGTGACATTTCGATAAAAAAACCAACCGCGGACCTGCAGCGCTTCAAAGACTTTCAATCTGCGGGAAGTCACCGCAGGGCCCGCGGCTGTACCTCTCCTTTTATTATACCTTATGTTACGTATTCATCCAGCCCCAGACTTCACCTTCGCTTTCCGCCATCCATCTCTCGTGGTCCGTCAGGTAATAGAATACGTTCTGCAGGGTCTCGAAGTGCTTGTCCTCTTCCTGCATTAGCGCGGTGAAGAACTCCTTTTCTTCTTCGTCCTCCGTCTCTCCCGCCAGGTCCCTGTACAGCCCTGCCAGCTTTTCCTCCAGTTCTATCGCGTGGTCGTAGACGGTTACCTTTTCGTCCTTCCAACCTTCCTGCTCGGACTTCGAGAACTCGTTGAAGATGTCCTTCGTCGTCTGCTCGATGTCTACGGTATCGAATTCCACGTCCGCTACCTTCTTACCTTCCACGATCTCCTTTATCGCATCTATATGTTCGAGCTCACGTTCGGCCAGCCTGTCCAGCACCTTCTCGACAAACGGGTTGGGGGCGTCGACCTTGTGGTCAGTGTAGTAGTCATATCCTTCACGTTCAAAATCAATAGCCATTTCAAGTGACTCTTTGCTTACTGCCATAGTTTTATACCTCCGATATATTTTGAAAAAATTGAGTACGGTTTAACCTTCAATTCGAATTATTCAACAATTAAAATATACGACCTCCAGGCTAATTCGCAAGTCTGGCGCACCTCACTGGTTAATTTGTTGATTGGTTAATTGGGTAATGGGTGACGGGTTGATGGGTTAATTGGTTAATTGGTTAATTGGGGTTAGGATCTAGGATTTAGGGATTAGGATTTAGGGGTGTTCGGTGAGAGGGCGTTGATTGGGTTAGCAGGTACCCGGTATCCGGTACCAGGTGCCAGTTCTTTGGTGTCAAAACCCAGGACCCAAAACCCAACCCCCCCCAGGAGCCCGACATCGGACTTCGGACGTCGGACATCGGACTGACATAAACAACGAATACCGAAATAACCTGGAAAAGGCACAATATTTCTCGAAAAAAGGTTGACAACCCCCCGATTATCTCATAGAATCCTTTAAACCTATTTAGTACAGAGGAGAAGCAATGGAGTCTCAGACGAGCACAGCAGTTAACTATCTCGGTAACAGTAGTTCATTTTCCCTGGACTCCGGCTTTTACCTCTCCATTATACTTTCCCTAATTCTTTCCGTAGTAGTTATTCTGCCCCTCTAGGGGCAATAACTATAGAAGCAAAACAAACCTATAAATTATCAATTTGAGACTTAAGTCTACACTTCAAGTGTGAAAAACATGTTCCCAACTAACTTCCAGGAGGTTATTATGAACGAACAAATAACAAGACGGGCAAGGACGATAAATGTCAAGACGGATACGGCCGGGGGCGAGTTCGGCGTCTGTCCCCGCTGCGGAAGCGACCTGGTCGCCGACGCCCAGCAGGTCAGGACTTCGTACCCCTCTCCCCCGCTGGAGAAGTACAGCTGTTCCAACGAGAGATGCAATTACAGGAAGTATTCCAGAGCGGACGCCCTGGAAATATCGACGCTTGCAAACCACGGAGCCTAGATAAGCTATGAGAAGTGACAAGATCAAGAAGGGCGTAGGACGAGCGCCACACCGCTCTCTGATGAGGGCGACTGGCCTGGACACCGAAGACATCAACAACCCCATAATCGGAATCGCGAACTCTTACAACGAGTTCGTCCCCGGTCACGTACACCTTAACGAACTAGTTCAGTCCGTCAAACGCGGCGTCAGACACGGTGGAGGCACGCCGGTCGAGTTCAATACCATCGCCGTCGACGACGGTATAGCCATGGGTCACGAGGGCATGTTCGCCTCTCTGCCATCGCGGGAGGTGATCGCCGACTCCGTCGAACTACAGGGCTTTGCCCACCAGTTTGACGGATTAGTCGTCCTCTCGTCCTGCGACAAGATACTCCCGGGCACCCTCATGGGTGCGGCCCGGCTAAACCTCCCCACGGTCGTCGTCACCGGAGGCCCCATGGAACCGGGACACCTCCACGGGGAGAACATCGACCTGTCCACCGTCTTCGAGGCAGTAGCCAAGGTCAAGGACGGCGACATGAGCGAGGACGATCTAATTGAAGTAGAAAAACACGCCTGCCCCGGCGCCGGCTCCTGCGCGGGGATGTTCACCGCCAACACGGTGAGCGCTATAACGGAGGCCATGGGTCTGAGCCTGCCATACTGCAGCACGGCCCCGTCCCGTTCCACTCAACGCGAGACGATCGCCCACAACTCCGGCAGGCGGGTCGTGGAAATGGTGAACGAAGGGACGAGGATGTCCGACCTGATGACACCCGAGAACTTCGCCAACGGCCTAACCGCCGGGATGGCCCTCGGGGGATCGACGAACATGGTCCTCCACGTGCTGGCCTTCGCCCACGAGGCGGGGACGGACTTCGACCTCGACTACGTAAGCGAGGTCAGCGAATCCACCCCGCACGTGGCTGACATGAGTCCGGCCGGACCGTTCAGGGTAAGCGACCTCCACGTCGCCGGCGGACTCCCCGCTGTTATGGACACCATTTCCGACCACTTAAACACAGACGTCCAGGTGGCGGAGTCGGGCACGCTTAAGGAGAGGATCGACCGCGAGTTGGAGGAGGTCGACCGCCGCGTTATTCACGACGCGGACGACCCCGTCCACGACCTGGGTTCCATAGCCGTGCTCAAGGGGTCCCTCGCACCCAAGGGCGGCATCGTCAAGCAGACAGCCGTCAGCGAGGAGATGCTCTATCACAAGGGACCGGCCAGGGTGTTTGAGTCCGAGGAGGACTCGGTCGCCGCGATCGACAACGGAGATATCGAACCGGGAGACGTAGTCGTCATCCGCTACGAGGGACCAAAGGGCGGACCGGGAATGCGGGAGATGCTCACCCCCACCAGCAGGATCAGCGGTGGAGAGCTCTCCGGGAAGGTCGCCCTGATCACCGACGGGCGGTTCAGCGGCGCGACCAGAGGAGCTGCTGTAGGTCACGTCGCTCCGGAAGCAGCGGCGGGCGGCCCGATCAGGCTCGTCCAGGACGGAGACACGATAGAGATAGATATACCGAACAAGAAGCTAAACCTCCTGGTGTCGGACGAGGAACTTGAGGCAAGGGAGAAGAACTTTGACGGTACCTACGAGCCCGACACCCATGGAAGGAAGTTTTTGGCCCGCTACTCGTATTCCGTGGCGGGAGCTGACGAAGGCGCAGTGCTTAAATCGTAAACAACAGATAACCAAAGAAAGTTACAGGAGAGATGATAAAGATGAGCAACACTACCGAGTCGACGCGCACTCGGACAAAGACAAGAGAAGATGAACAGTCGGAGGAACAGATGGCCGAAGGAGAGACGGTGACCGGTGCCAGAGCTTTGATCAAGACACTCGAGGAAAACGGAGTGAAGACGATCTTTGGCATCATCGGCGGGGCGATAATGCCCATCTACGACGAGTTAGGTAAGTCAGAGGTAATCAACCACATTACGGCGACGCACGAACAGGGTGCGATCCACGCCGCCGACGCCTACGCCCGCGTGGCGGACAAGCCGGGCGTGGTCTTCGCCACCAGCGGCCCCGGGGCAGCCAACCTGATGACGGGGCTGGCCAACGCCTACATGGACTCATCGCCCGTGATCGCCGTGACCGGACAGGTCGCCACCACCCTGATCGGACTGGACTCCTTCCAGGAGGTCGACGTCCGCGGGATGAGCGACCCGATCACCAAACACAACTACCTGGTCATGGACTCCGAGGACGTACCGGAAAAGGTCCGCGAGGGAATCCACATCGCCATGACCGGAAGGCGCGGGCCGGTCTTGCTGGACATGCCGAAGGACGTGCAGACGGGAGATCTGTCCTGGACGGAGCCAGACCCCGATAAGACGTACGACTTCGAGGGCTACAACGTGACGGACGGCTTCGACGAAGGCGCTGCGGACGAGTTAGCCGAGGCACTGCGTGAGGCCGAGAGGCCAATGATCCTCGCCGGAGGCGGCGTAGTCTCCGCCGGCACCAGGGAAGAGCTCTACGAGTTAGCCAGCAAGCTGAATATTCCCGTCTCCAACTCGCTCATGGGCCTGGGGACGATAGATTCGACCGACCCCCTATTTTTGGGGATGATCGGGATGCACGGCTCCGGTCCCGCCAACAAGGCGATATCGGAGACCGACCTGCTGCTCGCCGTGGGTACGAGGCTGGACGACAGGATAACGGGAGACGTGGAGCAGTTTGCCCCCAGGGCGAAGGTTGCCCACATCGACCTCGACCCCGCGGAGATGGGTAAGATTGTCGAGCCGGACATACCGATAATCGGCGACGCCGGGGAAGTGCTGGGGCATGTACTTGAAAAGGTCGAGGACCTGGAAAAGGACCACGAGGGCTGGTGGAAGGACATCACCGATTGGTTCAAGAAGTACACCATCGACTTGGACGAAGAGGACTCCGTGCTCAAACCTCAGACGGTCGTCTCAGCGCTCGACGAACTGACGCCGGAGGACACGCTGGTTACGACCGGGGTGGGCCAGCACCAGATGTGGGCCGCCCAGTACTACAACTTCACCGAACCGGGCCAGCTCATCACGAGTGGGGGCCTCGGGACGATGGGGTTCGGCTTCCCCGCGGCAATAGGGACGAAGGTAGCCGCCCCCGACAGGACGGTAGTGGCGATCACAGGGGACGGTTCCTTTCAAATGAACATCCAGGAGCTGACCACGGCCGTCAGGGAGGGCCTGGACATCACGGTAGTCATCCTGAGAAACGGCTCCCTGGGCATGGTCCGCCAGTGGCAGCAGCTCTTCTTCGAGAACAGGCTGGTGGAGACCCTAATCGACGACGGGACGCCATCTCTGGCGGATGTCGCCGAGGCCTACGGCGCGAAGGGTGTGGCGATAGCGGAAAACGAGGGCGTGGAAGACAGGCTGAAGGAAGTCCTGGACTATCACGAGGGACCGTCAGTCGTAGAGTGCTTCGTCGCGGAGACGGAGAACGTCTGGCCGATGGTGCCCGCCGGCGCGACAAACGCTGAATTCTTGATGGAGGAAAACGATGCGTGAAGAAGTAGAACGACTACACCCGTTGACAGTTGTGGTAAAGAACGAGAGCGGAGTCCTCTCCAGGATCTCCGGCCTGTTCGCCAGGCGGGGGTTCAACATCGACAGCCTGGCGGTGGGGGAGACCTGCGACCCGAAGTACTCGAGGATGTCCATCATCGTCAAGGGCAGCAGGAAGGTCCTCGACCAGGTGATCAAGCAGCTCAACAAACAAATCGACGTCGTCTCCGTCCACGACCTGTCCAAGACGACGCACGTGGAGCGGGAACTCTCGCTCATCAAGGTCAAGGCGCCGACGGAGAAGCGGAGCGAGATAATCGAGCTGGTCGAGGTCTTTGACGCCAAGGTCGCCGACGTCGGCAAGGAGTCGATGCTCGTGGAGGCAACCGGCGAGGCCCAGAAGGTCGAGGCGCTGGAGGACCTGCTGGTCGAGTTTGGCATCGAGGAGATAGCGCGGACGGGCAGGGTCGTACTGGAAGGCTGCCTGAACGGAGATTAACTAAGATAAACAAGGAGGATATTTTGGTAAACGAAGTTTACTACGCAGACGACGTAAATAGAGAATACCTGGAGGACAAGAAGGTCGCAGTCATCGGCTACGGAAGCCAGGGCCGCGGGCAGGCACAGAACTTGAACGATTCCGGTTACGACGTTGTCGTCGGCCTCCGCGAGGGTAGTTCCTCGCGGGAGATGGCCGCGGACGACGGTCTGGAAGTTGCCACGGTGGAGGAGGCGGCGACTGCCGGCGACGTCGTCCAGATACTGATCCCGGACAACAAGCAGTCGGAGGTCTACTACGAAAAGATCGAACCGAACCTGGAGGAGGGAAACGCGCTCTTCTTCTCCCACGGCTTTAACATCCACTACAACCAGATCCAGCCGCCGGAGGACGTCGACGTGGTCATGGTCGCCCCCAAGGGACCGGGAAACCTCGTCCGCCGGGTCTACACCCAGGACGAAGGGGTCCCCTGCCTATTGGCCGTCTATCAGGACTACACGGGCGACGCCAGGGAGATCGGTCTGGCCTACGCGGACGGTCTGGGCGCGACGCGTGCCGGCGTCATCCCCACGACGTTTGAGGAGGAGACGGAGACGGACCTGTTCGGAGAACAGGCAGTCCTCTGTGGCGGGACGACGGCGCTGATCAAGGCGGGGTTCGAGACTCTGACCGACGCCGGATACCAGCCGGAGATCGCCTACTTCGAGGTCTTAAACGAGCTCAAGCTCATCGTCGACCTCATCTACGAGGGCGGTCTTACCTACATGAGGCAATCGATCAGCGACACGGCCGAGTACGGCGACCTGACCAGAGGGGAGAAGATAATTGACGAGGGCGTCCGGGAGTCGATGCAGGAGATACTGGAGGACATCCAGTCGGGCGAGTTCGCCAGGGAATGGATCACGGAGAACAAGGCCAACCGGCCCAAGTACACCCGTCTGAAGGAGGCCGACGAAGAACACCTGATAGAGAAGGTCGGAGCCGAACTCAGAAAGATGATCCAAAGGTAAGGGAGACATGGCCGAGACGAAAGTAGAGATATTTGACACTACCCTCCGTGACGGCGAGCAGACTCCGGGGCTCTCCTTCACCCTCGACGAGAAGATCGAGATAGCGAAGGCCCTGGACGAGCTCGAAGTCGACGTGATCGAGGCCGGATTTCCCGCCAGCTCTCCCGACGAGCTCAACGCCGTCCGGGAGATCACGCGGGCGTCCGAGACAGCGACCTGTGGATTGGCCCGGGTAAAACGGGGCGACATCGACGCGGCGCTGGAATCCGAGGTGGACATAATCCACCTGTTCGCCTCCACGTCCGACATCCAGATCAAAAAGTCGATGCGGATGACCAAGGACGAGATAATCGAGCGGTCCGTCGACTCCGTCAAGGCGGTGGTGGACGAGGGCAAGTACTGCCTGTTCAGCCCGATGGACGCCACCCGGACCGACCCCGACTACCTGGTGGCCATAAGCCAGGCGGTCGAGGAGGCGGGAGCGGACATGATCAACATCCCCGATACGGTGGGGGTCGCCTGGCCCAAGGAGATGGAGGAAATGACCGCGCTGGTACACGAAAACGTCGAGATTCCGCTCAGCGTCCACTGTCACAACGACTACGGCATGGCGGTAGCAAACTCGTTAGCCTCCGTCGACGCCGGGGTTACCCAGATACAGGTGACGGTAAACGGGATCGGAGAACGGGCGGGGAACGCCGCTCTCGAGGAGACGGTGATGAACGTGGACAGGATGGAGGACGCCTACACGGATATCGCCAAGGACCACATCTTCAGCACCTCGAAGCTCATCGAGAGGTTGAGCGGCCTGCAGCTCCCCCCGACCAAGCCGGTCGTGGGGAGAAACGCCTTTTCCCATGAGAGCGGGATCCACGCCGCCGGGGTCATCGCCGATCAGAACACGTTCGAGCCCGGGTTAATGAACCCGGAGACGGTCGGCCACAGGCGCCGGTTCATCGTCGGAAAGCACGCCGGCAGGCAGGGCCTGACCAAGGTCCTGACCGAAGCGGGCCTCGACCCCACAGAGGAGGAGGTCAAGGGCATCCTGGAGAAGGTCAAGGGCATCAGCAACAACGGCAAGAAGCTCTCCGAGGCCGACCTCTACGCCATCGCCGAGACCGAGCTGGGCAAGCCGGAGGGTGGAGAACTGGTGGACCTGGACCAGGTATTCGTCATGACGGCCAACAAGGCCACGCCAACGGCGACCATTACCGCGGAGATAAACGGGAAGACGAAGACGGAGTCCGGCAACGGAGTCGGCCCGGTAGACGCTGTCTTCAAGGCAATGAAGCGGATCATCGGCGACGAGAAGAAGATAGAGATATCGGAGTTTCGCATGGACGCCATCACGGGCGGAAGTGACGCCGTGGCCGACGTATTCGTCACCCTGGAGGACGAGCACGGAGTCGCCGCCGAAGCACGCGGCGCCGGTGACGACATAGTCATCGCCAGCGTCGAGGCGCTGCTCAACGCGGTCAACCTGCTCGCGAGGAAGGGACGGACAAACGGTAGCGGGTGATGGGGGGGGCTGGTTGATTGGTTGAATGGTTAATTTGTTAATTTGTTAGTTGGTTAAAGGGTTAATGGGGATTTTCGTTGATTGGTTAATTGGTTAATTGGTTACTGGGCACCAATTTCCAAGACCTAAGACCAAAAACCCAGCACCCAGGACCCCGAACTGCGGACTGATAATTGCGAACTTAAAAGGTGTTAACATGACAAAACAAGTTGTAGTAATCCCCGGTGACGGCGTAGGGCCAGAGGTTACGGGCGCGGCAGTGGATATACTGAAGGGACTGCCCGTCGACCTGGACTTCTCGACCTACCCCGCGGGGGACAAGTTAAAGAAGGAGACCGGGAAGGCACTTCCCGACGAGACGCTCCAGGCGGCGACGGAGGCTGACGCCGTGCTGCTGGGAGCGGTTGGAAACACGGCGGCGGAGGTCGTAATCCGCCTGAGGCAGGAACTGGACACGTTTGTCAACTTACGGCCGACGAAGGCCTTTTCCGGAGTCGACTGTATCAACCCAAATACCGACCTGGTCATCGTTAGGGAGAACACGGAGTGTCTCTACTCGGGAATCGAACACGATCTCTCCGACAACGTGACCACGGCGACGCGGGTAATAACGAAGAGGGCGAGCGAGAGGATCGCCCGTTACGCCTTCGACTACGCCAGGGCCGAGGGACGCTCCCGCGTTACGGCAATTCACAAGAACAACGTCCTCCCCGTCACGGGAAACAGGTTCCTCGATACGGTAGAGGAGGTTTCGGAGGAGTACGAGGGCGAGGTGGAGTACGAGGACCTACTGGTGGACGCCACGGCGATGTACATCGTCATGGACCCCGAGAGGTTCGACGTGATCGTGACGACCAACCTGTTCGGCGACATACTTTCGGATGAGGCCGCCGGTCTGGTCGGAGGACTGGGCCTGTCACCCTCGGCAAACATCGGAGATGACCACGGGATATTCGAACCTGTACACGGGACGGCACCCGACATCGCCGGAGAGAACGTCGCCAACCCCACGGCGGCGATCCTGTCGGTCGGTTACATGCTCAAGTTCCTCGGCTACCCTGAACTGGCAACGGAACTGGAGACGGCCGTGGACGAGACTATCGCCGCCGGTCAGACTACGCTCGACCTGGGCGGAGACCTGTCAACGACGGAGATGGGCCAGGCTGTACTGGAGAGGACGGACTATGAGTAGTAAACGTATAGAGATCCTGGACACGACGTTGAGGGACGGCTCGCAGGGGAGGGACGTCAGCTTCTCCCTGGAGGACAAGAAGAAGATAGCCCGCCGGCTGGACGAGATCGGCGTCGACTACATCGAGGCCGGCTGGGTACCGAGCAACCCCAAGGACTCCAAGTTCTTTGCGGAGTTTCCCCAGGACGAGCTGGAGAACGCACAGCTGGTCGCGTTGAGCAGCACCAGGAGGGCAAACACGGCGCCGGAGGAGGACAGAAACCTCCAGGCCCTTCTTGACAGCGGCGCGCCCGTGGTGGGGCTCGTCGGCAAGAGCTGGAAGTTCCACGTCGAGGCGGTACTGGGCGCATCCCTGGATGAGAACCTCAACATGATCTCGGACTCCGTCTCCTACCTCAAGGAGAGAGGCAGGAAGGTTACCTACGAGGCGGAGCACTACTTTGACGGGTTCAAGGACGACAGCGAGTACACGTTGCAGACCCTGCGGGCCGCGGTAGACGCTGGTGTCGACAACATTTGCCTCTGCGACACCAACGGAGGGACCCTGCCCGGGGAGTTGCGTGAGATAGTCAGAAGGACCCGAGAGGAAATCGACGTTCCCCTTTCCATACACGCTCATGACGATTCAGGGGTTGCGGTAGCAAACAGCTTGGCGGCCGTCGAGGAGGGCGTAGATATTGTTCAAGGTACCGTCAACGGTTATGGAGAGAGGATCGGCAACGCCAACCTCTGTGCAATCATTCCCAACTTAGTCCTGAAGATGGGATACGACTGCCTCAAGTCGGAGGGTAGCGTAGAGGAGATGACGAGCCTGTCCAGGTACGTGTCGGAGATAGCCAACAAGGGACCGGAGAAGCGGTCCCCCTACGTCGGCGTCAACGCCTTCAGCCACAAGGCGGGGCTCCACGTGGACGCCGTCCTCAAGCACCCCGGCACGTTCGAACACATTGACCCGGAGACGGTCGGAAACGAGAGGAAGTTCCTCGTCTCGGAGCTCTCCGGTGGCAGCACGATCGAGAAGAAGTTAAAGAACGTCGGCGTCGACCTCTCCGAGGGGAGCGAAGCCCATCGCGAGGTGCTGGAGACGATTAAGGAACTCGAGGAGGACGGCTACCAGTTCGAGCACGCCGACGCCTCGTTTGCCCTGCTGGCCAAGAGGGTCCAGGGGGAGCTGCCCCATTACTTCGACGTCCTCGAATATCAGATCATCACCAACAGGACTGACAGCTCCGGACCTACAGCCAAGGCGAGCGTCAAGCTCCGCGTGGACGGGAAGATAATGGACGCGATAGAGGACGGTCACGGTCCCGTAGACGCACTGGACAACGCCTTCCACCGCAACCTGAACAGCTTCTACTCCGCGATTGAGAACATGCGGCTGACCAACTACAAGGTCAGGATCCTGGAGAGCTACCGCGGCACCGCCGCAGTCCCCCGCGTGACCATCGAGATGACCGACGGGGAAAACAACTGGACGACCGTCGGCGTTTCCGCCGACGTCATCGAGGCCAGCTGGGAGGCGCTGCGCGACGGCTACATCTACGGCCTATTACAGCGAGACACGCAGAACCTAAACGTCTAAATTTAATTGTTACTCCTTTTCCACCGATTTCTGACGTCGTTCAACAGGGACGGTGCTTGACATTTTGACAATATTAGCCCCCTTGAAACCGTCATATCCCAGTTTGAATGGGCACTTCAAGAAAATGTCAAAATGTCAAGCACCGTCCCTCTATTTTGCAGCATAGACCTGTTGGCCTTATACTAACTACCGACCCGCGAGATTCATTAAGGCCAGGATACCGATCCCTCGATGAAAACCACATAATTAATGGACTTAAAGGAGGACAATATCGGCAATAATAGAGTATTCGAGGATAAACGGCGTTCTGTGGAACAGAAGTATCATGAAATAGTCTACCAATACGATGGTACAAACGGCGAGAAGATCAAACCGCAACTGGACGAGTGCATTTCTCAAGATCCGGACTTTTTCGAACCCTACCTGCTGTTCCACAGGATACTACTGAACGAAGGTGAAGCCGGAGCAACATCAGAATACCTGGATCGCGCTTATAACCAGGCGGTACACTTAATCACCAACGAGGGAGGAAATTGGCCGGATAGGCTACCCTGGGCCTGGCTGGAAAACAGACATATTCTGCGGACACTCCTGACAAAGGCCTTGTCTCTCTGGGACGAGGGAAAGGAAGAGAAGGCTCTGGAGATACTCCGGAAATTACTCGCCGTGAACCCTCTGGACAACGTGGGCGCCCGTCACTATATTCTGGGGATAAAAGAGGGTATGACCTTCTCGGAATTTGAAACCAGGTTCAACAAAGGTGGTTTTTATGACGAGGAGCTAAGTGACTGGTTCGAGTTAAACAAGGGGGACTACCCGGAAGAATTGGCGGGCATCGAGGAATAGATATTGCCGGAGAACGTATTCTGGCCTCTCTAGGGGCTACCTTATTTCAGCCGGTCTTGTTGTTTTAACGTTACTTAAGAAGGAATTTGACAATGGAGAAGATTACCAGAGAAAAGATTCAGTCCCTTTGTATCCCTCAGTCCTACGACAGGGGAGTAAACTACTTCCAGGAAGGACGTGTACGGGAACTGGACCTAGTCGGTGAACAGGCGACGGGGAAGGTCCAGGGGACAAGGCTTTACGAAGTGAGGCTCGACCTGTCCCGGGAGGACTTCGGAGCCCGGTGCAGTTGCCCCTACGACTGGGGCGGTTACTGCAAGCACATCGTGGCGGTCCTGCTGCAGTTGGGTCAAACCGACCTCGATGCGATGAGGACTTCCTCGGAGGAGCGGGAACAAAAGGTCAAAAGCGCCTTACAGAAAGCAGACGAGGGCAAACTGAAGGAATTTTTGAAACAGGAGTTTGAGGGAAGTCCGGACTTGCAACGTCGGTTTTTATCCCGATTCGGGAATACGGAGGCCGAAAACTCCCTCCAGGGTTATAAAAGTCAGGTGAGGGTACTGTACACGGAAGTTGCCGGTCCCCGGGGCCTGATAGAATACGACGAGCACATCGACTTCTCTCCCTTTCACGGCTTAGCCAGGCGTTATTCGGAGGACGGAAACGTGCAAGAAGCCGCAAAGGTTTACCGCGCCGTATCCGAGGTAATTGCGGATGAGATGGACCGTGTGGATGATTCGACCGGCTACTACGGGGATGAATTTGGGCGGGCTATCGGCCATTTCACGGGGATTTTGAGCGAAACAGATCTGGATTTTCACCAGAAGAAACCCTACATAGATTACCTGTTCGAGAAATTTTTGGAAAACGATCCCGATTACTTCCAGGAGTACTACGAGGAAGCTATTAAAGACCTCTGCTCTAGCCAAAACGACTACCAGCACTGGAAGAAACTCCTCCAGCCCCACCTACCGGAGGGTTTCCCGGAGGGGAAAGAGGGAGGCTGGAGCGGGGACAGATACGAAGTCCGTCGCCTTTTATCCATGCAGGCTAATATCCTGGAAAATCTAGACGAACAGGACGAGTTGAACGAACTCTTCGAACGAACTTACAGAGAGGACGGGCAGTTCTGTCTAAGATACGTAAACTGGCTTGCCAATGCGGGCCAAGATAAAAAGGCCAGAGGCGTAGCGGAACGTGGACTAGAAACCTTTGGGGGGTTCTATTCCAGGAAGTTAAGAAAGGTATTGATCGATCTCTACGAAGGTCCCTGTCCGGAAAAGTACAAGGAAAATCTCAAACAACTCTACTTGGACCAACCCCTGGAAGAATATTACAGACGGCTAAAATCAACCAGCAAGAAACGGGAATGGGAGGATTTCGTGGAGGAAATCTCGGCTGGACTGAGCGGGGGGAACTTGATCAAATTCCACATTCTAGAAGGGAACAAAGGGGAGGCCTTTGACCTGGTGGTCGAGTCCGAGAGCCTAAACTATTTCGAAGGTTACCTGGAGGAAGTCGCTGACTACGGCCCGAAGGCCTACTTTGAAGCATATGCAGACCAGCTCACCTCCTACCTGGCCGGGGACACGGGACGTCGTCATTACAGACAAGTTATTGGCCACCTCCGGGAACTGAAGAAGTTGGGGCTAACGGAAAGGTTCAGGGAGTACGTGAATTTTCTCATAGAGGAAAACGCCAACCGTCCCGCTTTTTTAGACGAACTATCTTCGTCTCGGGTCTCGTGAGGCTGATCCTCCCAATGGGAACCTGAGCGTTCCGGGGTAATTTTACACGAAGAAATACGAGGTGTTCTTGATGGGAAATGAAGTGGGTAGAAACGATCCTTGTCCGTGTGGTTCGGGAAAAAAGTACAAGTATTGTTGCCTTCCCAAAGAGGAAGAAAAACGGTCGCGGAACCTAAAGCCAAGCATTACGTTCGACAGCGTGGGGGGCATTGACGACAATTCCCGTAACGACACCGGTAACGAAAGCTGGCGGAGCGACTTCGATAAATTCAAAGAGCTTGATCTCGACGGCAAATTCGACTTCTTCTACGACAAGTACGAAGACCCCGAAGAGGTAAACGGCGATTACGCCCTGGAAATGCTAGATGCTTTGCTCCTCGAGTCGTCACGGGAGGGGCAGTGGGACGATTATCTATCACTAGACCGGGAGATAAGGGAAAATCGACAAGACCTAGTGGAAGACCATCGGTACTGGCTTTCCCGGGGGAAGTTTCTGTCCATAATCTGGCCCGGAAGAAAGCTAGAAGACGAAGAACTAAAAGAGCTCTCCGGGGACTACGCGCAAGACTCCGAGGTTCTTTCCCCGGCCTTTTGGGCGTTCATATTCCGCGAGGGGACCGAAAACCAGGTCGACTTTCTCCGGAGAACCAACGCTCTCCTTCACGAAAACGACGATTTGATGATCGAGGAAAAGGAACGGATCTGCGATATAGGGATCGAAGCGGAAATCTACCGCTACCTGGACGGGAAGAAAAGCAAGGAGGGGAAAAACATCTCTCTCCAGTCAGCCCTCAAGCGGATGAACGAATATTACGAGGATTTAACCCGCGAACGCCTGGTGGAAGTGATGGCAATACTCGGCGGGGAAAAGTCGTTTAGCTGGGAGGCGGGGAAAACGCTCCAGATAGCTTCAACAGAGTCTCAGATGTCGTTATTCGAGGGCATAAAAGGAGACGTCGACCCCCAGTCTGCCGAGGAGAGCCTAGAAAACTACAGTTTGCTCGGTGACCAATTCCACCGGTTCCTGCACGAAGAAAAATCCGTCCTCTGGGCCAGGGGGCGAATGGCTCGAAACGGCCTGGTGAGGTACGTACTGGGGAGGGTCGATGCCGAGTTCCCGGGTGAAGAAGCTAAATACACAACCCCGCCTCGCAACTTGATTCCCGGCCCAGAAACCTTCAAGGCTTCAATCGAAGACTTACTCTTCTTTCTAAACCCACAATACTACCGGGCAATCGCGCCCTTTATTTACGTGGGTCCGTGGCTTCAATTCTTGGTCCAGCAATCACTGATAGATAACCGGCAAAAAGAAGAAGCGTTACAGAAACTAGAAACTATTAAGGAAGAATACAGGGAGTTCTACGAAAAGAAATGCCCCGATCCATTGATAATGGAGGCGTTTGACAATTGGCCTCGAGTTGAAGAATCATACCTGAAGGATCAAACCGAGTAGCAACCAGGATGTAAGGGAATTGGCCAATTTCCAACTCACGACTTTATGTCTCTGTTATCATGGCATCACTCGCCGTAAGTTCATTGACATATTATAACCGATGTATCGGGTATAAGTTCCACCATTCTTTATACATGTTTTGACGAGAAGTTTCAGGGTTAGGGCATTAGGGACGGGGCTTGACATTTTGACATTTTCTTGAAGTACCCTTCCAAAATACGATATGACGATTTCAGGGGGGCTAATATTGTCAAAATGTCAAGCCCCGTCCCCTTTTTTCGAAAAAAGAGTTTAAGCCTGACTAGGATTAAGCCAGCTGCTACAACGGATGGACCTCCATCAGGTACTCAAATAGCAAGCATTACAGTTCCTGAGGTGCCGTCATAAACTAAAA